>CAVGDP010000272.1:0-12679 GCA_963627985.1 uncultured Eubacteriales bacterium | reverse complement strand
ATACATCTTAGTAAGAAATTATTTTATCTGTAGATTTTTTACCGGACACTATTAAATTTAAATAGACAAAAATACTCTTTTGGATCTTTACACCGTCATGTTTTACTAAGGGATTTTGGCGGTGTAAAGGTTTTTTAGATAGTTTTTAAGGGAAGAGGATTTATTTAATTATACGCAAATAATCAAAATAATATGAATAAAAGGGGAGATAAGAAAGAAATGTATTACTTTTGCACACTCAAAGAAACGAGAAAATAATATGAAAAGAATCATAAGAAATATTATACTATTAATGCTGTTGTTTGTTACCTGTAATGCAAATGCACAGACTACAAAACAATTAATCAAAAAAGCACAAAAAGGCGACCCTACGGCTCAAATGTTTTTGGGTCTTTGCTATCAAGAGGGCAAAGGAATAGAACAAAACGACTCTTTGGCAGTATATTGGTTTAGAAGGTCTTCCAATCAAGGTTTATCCGAGTCGCAAGTCCTTTTGGGAAATTGTTATCGTAATGGTAGAGGAGTAGAAAAAGATAGCATAAAAGCATTTGAATTATACGAAAACGCTTCTTGGAGCGAGGGATCATTAGCCTTTGATGCCTTGGGAGATTGCTATTATTATGGAATTGGAACAGGAAGAGATATCATAAGAGCAAGATATTATTACCAGAAAGCAGCAAAGAGAGGTTATAAGAAATCGAAAATCAAATACGAAAAAATACGTTTCTGCAAAGAAGAAGATCCTTTAATGGATTTGAATTAATACTCTCTAAATCTGTATTCTCTCACTTTAAAGGAGAAAGAAAAATAGAATGATAACCTTGTGTTAGAGAATGTCTTGTTAGAGAAATAATAAAAACAAATAATGATAAAAAATAAGATAAAAATAAAAATGAAATAAATATAATTGATATAGTAAATAAATAATAACGAGCGTTAAAGCTCTTATTCTTTGTCTTAGAAATCGCCAAATTTCAAAATCATACGAAGAATAAGTTAGCAGATGTGTTCACGTTATGCGTGAATCATTTGTGCTTATAGGTATGATAGGTTTTGGCGAACCTCTAAGACGATAAGCAAAGACAAGTGATTCACTTTTTGTTTTGTTTATTTGAATAGGGGTTTTAAGCGTAAAAAAACTTAAAACTAATATGCCAAATGAAGTTTTATCGGGAGCAAGAAAAGTAAAAAATGATGAGTTTTATACTCAATATAATGATATACAGCGGGAAATTAATGCTTATACAGAATATAATCCTAATGTTTTCAAAGATAAAATAATACTTTTGCCTTGCGATGACCCAGAATGGAGTAATTTTACAAAATTATTTGCTCAACAGTTTAAGCAATTGGGACTTAAGAAACTTATTTCCACGAGTTTTGCAGTAGAGAGTAAGAATTATAAAGAAGGCTACCGACCAACATTGTTTGAAAAACAATCCCCTTTATATAATAAGAATAAGACAAGAGTGAAAGGTAAGATTTTTGTTTTGGATAGAGATAAGAATGGGGACGGAAAAATAGATATAAATGATTTGGATTGGAAATATTTGCAAGGAGATGGTGATTTTAGAAGCGACGAAGTTAGAAAGTTAAGAGATCAAGCGGATATAATTATTACAAATCCTCCTTTTTCTTTATTTAGGGAATTTCTTGCGTGGCTATTTGAAGGTAAAAAAGAATTTATAATTATCGGTAGTACGAATGCTATAACCTATGGAGAGGTATTTCCATTAATAAGAGATAATAGAATGTGGTTAGGTGCAACTGGAAGTGGTAAAGATATGGTTTTTGGTGTTCCAAAAGGTACAAAAATTGCAGAGAACGATAGAAAAAAAGCAGAAAAATTGGGTTATAAAGGAGATTATACAAGAATGGGTAATTGTTGTTGGTTTACAAATATTGAACATGGTAGGAGACATCAATATTTGCAATTAAAGACAATGAAAGAGAACCTAAGATATGCAACTCGTAAGGAAATGAAAGAACGAGGTTATGTTCGTTACGATAATTATGATGCCATTGACATACCTTTTATTATAAATATTCCAAGTGATTACGATGGTGCTATGGGTGTACCTATTACTTTTTTGGAGAAATATTGTCCTGAACAATTTGAGATAATTGCTCTTGGAAATGGGAGAGAGAATTTTACTCCAAATAAAGATTATATTAATCCCAAAATGGTTAAAAAAGGTAAAATCTCAAATGGTAATGCTATTAATCGTGTATTAGCGATAGAGACAGCAACAAAACCCGATGGTATATACTATATTAGTGATAATAGTAAGTATCTTGTTGCTCCATACGCAAGAATAATAATTAAAAAGAAATAAATTATGACAACAGAATTGAAACAATTTACAATAGAAGAAGTTTGTAAAGGATTCGTATATAATGAATACGAAGGTAAAGGGTTGTTTGGTATGAATGGGAAACTAACTATTCAACCAGAATATCAACGCAACTATATCTATTCGGATAATAACGGCACGAAAGAAGTTGCTGTTATAGATTCTTTGCTTAAAGGTTATCCATTGGGGCTTATTTATTTTAATAAGGTAGATGAAAATAATTTTGAAGTGCTTGATGGTCAGCAACGAATAACAAGTATCGGTAGATTTCTAACAGGAAAATTTGCTATAAAAGTCAATGAGATGGAACATTATTTTAGTGGTTTGGATGATATGAGACAAGAACAAATCTTACAATCTAAACTATTGATTTATATCTGTCAAGGTGAGGAGCAAGAGATTAAACAATGGTTCAAAACTATTAATATTGCAGGAATTCCTTTGAACAATCAAGAGATTTTGAACGCAATATATAGCGGACCATTCGTTACAAAACTTAAAGAACAGTTTTCTAATTCTCAAAATTCTAATATAGAGAAATGGAAAGCCTATATAAAAGGAAATGCTAATAGACAAGATTTTTTGGAACGAGCATTAGAGTGGGTAAGTAAAGGAAATATGGACAATTATATGAGTAGAAATAGAAGAAACGAAAATATAAGCGAAGTGGTAGTGTATTTCAACTCTGTAATTGATTGGATTTCTAATACTTTTAATGTTGATTACAGGGAAATGATAGACCTTGCGTGGGGAGACCTTTATGAAAAATATCACAAAACTCAATACGATTTGGAGAAGTTAAACGAAGAAGTAAGTACTCTTATGGCTGATGAGTATGTGTGTTATAAAAAAGGAATATATGAATATGTTTTGGGAGGGAGTATAGATAAGAGTTTGTTGAATATTAGGTTGTTTGACGAGAAGACAAAAAAGAAAGTCTATCAAAAACAAACTAATGAGGCAGAAAAGAAAAATATTTCTAATTGTCCAGATTGTGTTTTGGAAAATGGAGTAAATAAGGCAAAGATTTGGAAACAAAATGAAATGGAGGCAGATCATGTAACGGCGTGGAGTAAGGGTAGACAAACGACTGTAGATAATTGCACGATGTTGTGTAAGCATCATAATAGATTGAAGGGTAATAAGTAAATAACTTCAAAGGTAATAAGTAAATAACTTCATTTATATATCCTTTATTAAGAGAAAAATTTGTTTATAAGGGAGAATAGAACATTTTAAATAAATAGAAATACGAATAGTATCGCATTTCATCAAAATAACATCAATAACTATTTGAATAACTTTAATACTTATTTGAATAACTTCAATAACTATTTGAATAACTTCAATAACTATTTGAATAAAATCAATAACTATTTTGAGGTCTATTGATCAAATAGTAGGATGAAATCTCTATAATAAAGTATATTTCTTTATGTTATAAAGATTTCAAGAAGAATTGTGGAGAAAAATAAAATATAAAGTAATAATAAAGTTATTGCACGATATGAAGTTATCGCATAAGGAAGACTTCGCCGTGCTTCTTGTATTGCTTTGCTTCACCCTTTCTATAATATTCTATCTCATAGATATAAACACCTTGCTGACAAATCTCTCCCTTATAAGTACCGTCCCATCCAACTGTAATATCATCAGTCTCAAAGACAATTCCTCCCCATCTATTAATAATCCTAAAACGATTTATCAACACACTGTCATCCACAGAGATAATACGAAAAACATTATTATCGCTATTCTCTATATTAGGAGTGAAAGCGTTAGGAAGATAGATATTAATCGGATTATCAATCTCTAATATCAATACAGTAGAAGAATCGCAACCATAAATAGAAGTGTTATTCTTTGTATAAATACCCTCTTCATCCTCATAGAAATCATATCTATCATAAACTTGTCCAATACCTATTTTGGCAGTAATGGTATCATTATAAGCAGGATAAACATTCAAAGACAAGATAACAATAGAATCATTACCATTAGTGGCAATTAGAGAATCGGTATAAACACCTGTTTGGGTAAGAATTTGATCGCCTAATACGTATTGCTCTCCTTCGCAAATAGTTTTGGAAAGATATATCTTGTTTTTGTAATTTAGTGTAAGAGTGATAATAGAGTCGCAACCTTTATGATTAGGAAGGACTTTGGTATAAGTACCATCATCGCGTATAAGACTATCGAAAAAGTAATAATCTTCCCACGAAAAGATAGTCTCATTAATGGTGCTATAAGTCTTATTATTAACTACTAAACGTAAGGTAACCAAACTATCGCAACCATCAATAGTTTGCAAAGTGGCTTTGTAATCACCGGTGGAATAATAATTTTGATTATTAAAAGTATATACTTGATCCTCGCAAATGGTATCATAGAGAATTGTATCGTAGGTAGGATAAACAGTCAAATGCAAAGTTACAATAGAGTCTATACCGACAGAGGTAGTTAAAGAATCTACATAATAACCTTGAGTGTTAAGTGTTTTATTATTGAAAGTATATTGTTCGTTGTCGCATATCTCGGCTTCTATATTGGTACGTAAGGTTAGGTCGTTGATGATAACAATAGTATCGGAAGTATTGCAATATTTGAGAAAAGATACATCGTCCAAACAAAAATCATTACCATTTTGAGATATACCAAAGTTCTTTACCGTAACAGTTACAAGGGTATCTTCGCCACTATTGAAAGTAGTATATAAGGATTGCCAAACACCCCAAGTAGATTTGAGAGTATCGTATTCACTTACAGGCTGGTCATTGACAAAAAAACGAAAGATAGCATAATCAGTACCAGGATTAGTGAAACTACCGCCACTATTCAAGTTAGCAAATTTGGCTTGAAAGATATATTCTTGGTGTTTTTCAACAGAGAAAGTAGTAGAATAGAAAGCTTGTCCGCCAGATACTTGTTTGCCGTCAGCAAATAGATAAGGAAAACCAGTAGTAGGATAATGATCCCAACCAGGACTATTGAAATCACCAGGACAATAATATTGTGAACTATTCTCATTAGGACCTACACCTATTGCATAAACTCCCCAACCAAAATAAGTAGAAGAAGTTCCATCGTTTTTTTCTTTATATGTGAAATCACTTTTGAAACCGACATTACCTTGTTCAAAATTACCATTAAACACCATTTGATAGTCTTCACTTGAAGTCTTTGTAGTAGTAAGAACATATACGGCAGTATCTTTTGGAGGTACTTGTATGGTAGTAGAAGAAGTAGTAGGGGAGGTTATTCTACTTTGATTATTTATTTTCAAGGCTGTCCAAGTATAAGAATCCAAATCGGTAGTCTGTGAAACTAAACTAATAAGAGTATCTGTTTTGGTACTAATAAAAATAGTATCTGGTACGGGAGCATTATTATACCAAACAATAGGGTCGCAACCAAGAGGACCAGCATCATCGGGAGTAAAAGTAAGAGACAAGATAGTATCCGTTACTGTGCCATCGTCCCTTGTCCATTTAGTAGAGAAAACACCAGAATAGGTATAAGCAGTATCAGGGTCTCCATCTCCATTAGTATCAACCCAATAACCACTACCTGTACTACCATATCCAAAGACAGTATCACATATAAAAGGCTTTGCTTCTACTCTATTGGACAAACATAATATAGAGCAGACAAATGTGATGAAAAAAACAATATATCTCATTTCTTTTTTTATGATAAAACTACTTGCAAAGTTACATTTATTTTTTTGAATAGATGAGAAAAAGTAATCTTTTTTTGCAATCTGCAAATAGAAGTATATGTTTTTTAGTATCTTATATAATATAAGAAGTATAAGAAAAAAGTATATAAATAGAGTTATTTAGGGAGAGAATTTTGTAGAGAATAAAAAAAATTGTAAATTTGCAATTTCTCAAAAATGAGAAAAAAACAGTGAAACTAATAAACAAAAAAGTATAAAAAAATATAGAATAATAAAAAAATTAAATTAAAAAGGAGAGTATTATGTTATTGGAGCAAACAAATGATTTGGATTTATTATTGAGTAGATTACAAATTCAAAAAGAAGAATTAATAGAATATTTAACAGCATTGAGTATTCAATTAGATACAGGAGTAATGGATGATAATTTAATTTCTTGTATAGAGGATTATATAAAGAAAAAACGTTCTATGATAGATGGTGTTGATTTGGATTCTTCTTCAAATAATGAAGAAATAGAGAAACATCTATTAGACAATGGTAAAAGATGTTATGAGAATGATTTATATGTAGAAGCGTTTAATTATTTTTATTTGGCGTATAGATTAGGTGATATGTATGCTTGTTATATGTTAGGACGAATAATGGAGGAAGATTTTTTCATTTATCGCAATAAGACAAAAGCATTAGAATATTATACTCTTGCAAAACAAACAGTAGGCGAGGCTATGTATCGTTTAGCAGAATGTTATAGAGATGGAGTAGGTTGCGAAAAAGATTATTTGAATGCAGTTAAGTTATTTAAGTTAGCACTAAAACAGGGTTTTAATTCTCTGACAGATTATGAGAATATAGATCAGTGTGTGCAGAATATGTATAAACAACAAGTAGAGAAAGGTAATATAGAAGGATATTCTCATTTGGCGAATTATTTAATTAAGAAAAAAGGTATGGGATATGATTCAGAGCAAGTAAAAGAATGTTTTATTTTGGGAGCAGAAATTGGTGATGCGTCCTCACTCCATCGTATGGGTATTTATGAGGAAGAAGATAATAATGAAATACAAGCAAAAGAGTATTTCATACAAGCAGCAAAGAAAGGTAACGTACAATCCATATTCAGATTGCAGAATATGTATGGAATAAATATTATGGATATTATAAAAGAAAGTCCAGAGGCGTTACTTGCTATGGGAGAATATTATAGCAAAAAAGGAGACATACAACAAGCTTTGCAATATTATATTAAATCCGCAGAATTAGGTAGCGATGAGGCTCAATATCGTATTGGTGTTATATATACTAAATATCCTTCATACGAAACAGATTTAGAGAAAAATCATATCTATTGGTTGAAACTTGCTTCGGATAAAGGTAATGCTAATGCAAGTTACAAACTTGGAGTTTGTTATGAAGGTAACGACACAATAGTAGAGGAGAATAAGAGAACGGCGTTTGAATTATTCGAGAAAGCAGCACTTGCAGGTCAAATACTAGCACAAAGTAAATTAGGTTTTTATTATAAAAGAGGAATAGCAGTTGAAAGAAATTTTGATAAATCATACGAATGGTATTTGAAAGGTGCCGAAAATGGACATTCTATCGCACAAAATCAACTTGCTTTCTGTTATCTCAAAGGTGAAGGTGTAGAAAAAGATTGGGAGAAAGCGTTCTATTGGTTTGAAAAGGCTGCCGAGCAGAAACATTATATATCTTTGTATCAATTAGGTCTTTGCTATATGTATGGTAGAGGTACAACAAAAGACTTGCAAAAAGCAAGAGAATGTTTGGAACAAGCATTAGACAACGGATATGATACGGCTCAAAAACAATTAGATGTTCTCAATAAATTGGATAAACTTAACGGTAATTCTAATATAGAAAACTTGAAAAGTAAGACTGTCTTAGAAGAGGTTACTTCTATGGATATTCAGCGAGATATGGACTCTCTTAATCGTACAGATAAAACTACAAAAATAAACTCTGAAAACGTCGAAATAAAATCTGATATTGTCGGAATAAAATCTGATAATATTAGCGTATCTGTAGATGATTTGGATTTGAATCTATTGAGCGAAAAACAATGTATAGAGTTGATGTTTAGATTGCAAGATAGAATCAATGCCGATGTGTTGAACGATGTAATAGCACAACAACGTTTGGACGAGATAGTAAAAGAAGATAAAGTAAAACAAGTAAAGGAATTATTAACCGAAAAAGGTTTTACGGCAGAACAATTAGAGTTATTAAAAGATTATTTCAATAAGGAGTAATAGTACCTTACGATCTTTTTGATAATTAAAAAGATAAGCACAAAAGAAAAGAAAAAAATAAATAACTAATAAATAATAAAAAATAATACACAAAACACTATGAAAAAAAGAATTTTTAGCATTATGTCAATGGCATTAATGTCTTTTGTAATTATTGCTAATCCAACGACTAAAATGATTAATCCACCCGACGAAGGTATGTGGTTGCCGATGTTTCTTAAACAATTGAATTATTCAGATATGAAGAAATTAGGATTGAAACTCTCGGCCGAAGATTTGTATAGTATTAACCATTCTTCGCTAAAAGATGCAATAGTTCAAATGGGAAACTTCTGTACAGGAGAGATTGTCTCACCAAATGGACTTATGTTTACAAATCATCATTGTGGTTATGATGCTATTGCAACTTCTTCTACCGTGGAACACGACTATTTGGCTAATGGTTTTTGGGCTGATAGTTATGAACAAGAAATACCTATTGAGGGATTATACGTTTCTTTTCTTGTAGAGATGAGAGATGTTACAAACGAAGTATTAGGCGACAAAGTTAAGGCTCTAAACAAGAGTAATTACGCACAAGAGATTCAAGATAGGATAGATGCTTTGGTTTTGGAGAACTCCCAAAAAGGTAAATATAATGTGGTGATAAAAGATTTCTTCGAGGGTAATGAGTATTATATGTTTATCTATCAAGTATATACTGATATTCGTTTGGTTGGTGCACCTCCTTCTTCTATCGGTAAATATGGTGGAGATACAGATAATTGGATGTGGCCAAGACATACAGGAGATTTTTCTATCTTCCGTGTTTATGCAGACAAAGACAATAACCCTGCCGATTATTCCAAAGATAACGTCCCTTATAAAGCAAAATATTATCTACCTATTAGTATCAAAGGTATAGAGAAAAATGATTTTGCTATGATTTGGGGTTTTCCTGGTACAACGGAGCGTTATATGACTTCGTATGAAGTAGACAATACACTCAAAAACACTAATCCTGCCATTTATACTGCTGGTCAGTATATGTTACCTGTTATGAAAAAACACATGGATGCTGATCCTGCTGTAAGATTGCAATATGCTTCGGATTACGCTTCTATGATGAATATGTGGAAAAACAAACAAGGAGAGAGTAGAGGTTTGCAACGTTTGAAAGTATATGATAAGAAACTCTCCATTGAGAAACGTTTGCAAGAATGGATAGATAAACAAAACACATCGCAATATAAAAATGTAATCAAAGACTTATCTACTTCTTCTGCTACTGTTATGGCAAGTTCGTTGAATAAATCTTCGTGGTATTATAATATGGCTTTGTATATATCTAAACGTGGAATGTTAGCATTAAGACAAACATTTTCTATGCAAGTATTGGACGCTACTAATAAATTAGATGATAACGCAATAGAGAGATTAAAGATTTCTGCAACGGAACATTTCAAAAGTTATGACCAACAAACAGAGAAAGATCTCTTCAAGGCTTTATTGCAAATGTGTAATGATATGCCAAAGGATTGTCAAATAAAAGTTATTAGCGATTTAATAAACAAGGAAGGTGGAGTAGAGAAATTGAATGAAAAGATATTCAAAAATAGTATCTTTGCTTCACAAGAGAATTATGATAAGTTTATCTCCAAACCAAAGATGAAAAAATTAGAAAAAGACTTAATGAGTATAATTGTATGTTCCATGTACGAGGCGTTAGTTAAAGCAGATCCAGATATAGAAAAAGCGAATGTTGATTTTGCAGATGCAAGACAGAATTTCGTTATGGCACTCAAAGAAATGGACTCTTCATTGGTACGTTATCCAGATGCTAATTCTACACTTCGTCTAACGTATGGTACAGTATTGGATTATTATCCTGCAGATGCTGTTCATTACGATTATACTACTACTTTGGAAGGTGTTATGGAGAAAGAAGATTCTCAGAATGATGAGTTTATTGTACCTTCTAAACTAAAAGATTTATACGAAATGAAAGACTATGGCGAATATGCAGATAAGTATGGCAAATTGATAGTTAATTTTCTAACTAATAATGATATTACAGGTGGTAATTCAGGCTCTCCGGTGATTAATGCTAATGGTGAATTAATAGGTTTGGCTTTTGATGGTAATTGGGAGGCTATGAGCGGAGATATTGCTTTTGAACCCGAATTGCAAAGGACTATCTGTGTAGATGCGAGATATGTCCTATTTATAATAGATAAATTTGCTTCTTGCAAGAGAATTATAGACGAATTGAAAATAGTTAAATAAATAAATATTATGCAATTAAATAATGATAAAGACAAAGTCTCTTTTATTCTTGGTGAAGATATTGCCATGAGTATGATAAAAGAGGATATGGATTTGAATGTGGATGTATTGATTGAAGCATTGAGAGATAAACTTAATGGAAAGAGTCAGAACATTATGACAGATGAGGAGAAAAATAGAGTTATGCACGCTTGGCAACACGAAATGCAACACAAACAACAAGAACGTATGAAGCAAGAATCCATAGAAGAAAAGAAAAAAGGTAAAGAGTTTTTGAAGAATAATCGCCAACAACCTGGTATAGTAGAGACTCCTTCTGGTCTTCAATACTTTGTAATGAAAGAAGGTAATGGTGCTACACCTACTGCGACAGATGTTGTAAAGGTGCATTATCACGGAACACTTTTGAATGGTACTGTGTTTGATTCTTCTGTTAAACGTGGAGAACCTATTAGTTTCCCACTAAAACAAGTTATTGCTGGCTGGACAGAAGGTCTTCAAACTATGAAAGTAGGTGGTAAGACGAGATTTTTTATTCCTTCCGAACTAGCCTATGGCGATCAAGCAATTGGCAATATACCTGCCGGTAGTACTCTTATCTTTGAAGTAGAGTTATTAGGAATAGAAAAATAATTCTTTATATAGTATTTGTGATGTCTGCGTATTATTGTTAATAACGGCACACAAATACTATATTTTTTTAATAAGAATGGTGAATTTTTTATTTTTGTTAGAGTGTTACCATTAGTAAAAATCAAAACTATTGATGAATTAAAACTCTGTTTTAGTTGGGATAATACGCTGAAATATTCTCAAAATAAGAGTATTATAAGCAATAAATTTCTTATTGATACATTACAAAAAGAGGGTTATAATTTTCCTTTCACTACGAGCAAAGAACCCAAAGGTAAACCTTATTTTTTGCATAACAATAAGATACATTTCTCTATTTCTCATACAAAAGATTATATTGCGATAGTTATTTCGCCGAGTAGGGTAGGAATTGATATTGAGAGTTTGCGAGAGGTGAAAATGGATTTAGTGCAACGATTTTTTCATCCTAACGAGATGTCTTATTTGATTAATCAAAACGCTGATTGTGTGGATAAAGCCTTCACTCAATTATGGACTATAAAGGAGGCATACGTCAAGATGACAGGTACGGGTATTGCGAATAATTTTTCTTCTATAGATTTATCACCTATCAGATACACTATTTCGCAAGATTATTACAAAAACGCTCACCATATAGTTTCTTATTTCGATACCGATAGTCACCTATTTGTCTCTCTATGTGAATGATAGAATTGTTTTTTTATATTTTCATTCGCAACCTTATTACTCTCCTCAATAACTTCTGAACTTATCAAAATAAAATCAGTAGTTATTAAAATAATTACGACACTTATTACAATAAACTCTGTTACGTATTTTGTTATGTCTAATAATTCTATCATAACAAGAAAAGAACCTCTATCTATGTAGAAGTCCTTGAAAACATAAATGTTTTTTCTAAAAATTATCCCTATAAAAAAGGGACAGTAGATAATAAGTTTCTTTTAGAGGTTTCTGGTCCCCACTAAATATTACATTGATCTTACTCAAATGTTACACAGTAGGAATTTTGCTCAAATCCTTAAACTCCAAATAGCACCTTTCATCGTGTTCTTAAACGCAACTGACGGAAAGAACCTACAAGTTACTCTCTTAATCGTATCTGCATTTATTTCATCTGCTGATGCTACGCCTACGGCTTTAATTTTTGGAATGAAAGCACCCAATATTCCAAACATAACCGCATTGCCATTCATAACGTGATTAGAAACATGCATCTCAAACGCCTTTAAGGCTGCCAAAGTATCTGGGTAAGATGCACTCGTTGAGTGAAATATTTGTTTTGCTATCTCGTCTAATAATATGTTCGCACCTCTATACGAGCAAAATACTTTTCCTCTTGAGTCCCTTTGACCCAGATTTTTGATTTTGATTTAATGTAATACATTTTTTAATTATTAGTCACTAATATTTTTTTTATTTTATTTTCAAAAATAGTTTATTAATAGTGTCCGGTAAAAAATCTACAGATAAAATAATTTCTTACTAAGATG
>CAVGDP010000271.1:0-4264 GCA_963627985.1 uncultured Eubacteriales bacterium | reverse complement strand
ATTTTAAGCAATGTTTCACGGAGTAAAAAAGGTTAGAGAAATTATAATAAAACGAGCGATTAAAATTTTTTAGAAAAAGGGGGAGTGGAATATTATTCTATTTGGAAATTTTACTGAAAACAAATTAGTTATATCTAAATAAATATATTTTAGCGGACACTAATAATTTTTTTTAAGATTTATTTTTAGAATGAAATAATATTCCAAAACGTCAGAATAAACAAACAATAGAGACAAGTCTTTAATTATCAATACAAATATAATAAACAAGAGGAGTTAATATTACATCTTGTCAAAATATTTTACAATAAAAGAAGTAAAATTTCTTTATTTTCAAAAAAATTTAATACTTTTGCAAAAAATATATATATAACGTTTCTTAATAACAAAGCGTAATATAATAACAGATATGAATACAAATTCTATAATAAAAAAAGTTATTTTGAGTGTTTTATTTATGGTAAGCATTCTTCTTTCTCAAAATCTTAACGCACAATTGGCTGCAATAGATGGTGGTAATATTGATTTTATGGCTTCTACCCCTCCGACTTTTGATGGCTGGACTGCAAAGACTGGTACATATACTTCCACTTATGGTAGTGGTAGTGGTAATACTTATTTTAATTTTACGACTACTTGGTCTAATCCTTCCACAGCAACATTTTCTAGTTATGGTCAAACTTCTAATGCTTTCGCTCTTAATACTAATACATCTGAAAAAGACGCAAATACTAATAATAAATTAAAGAAAATACCTACCGAATTGGGTTTTTCGCGTTCTGTTAGGTTAGGTCCTACGGATTTTGGTGGTGTTTGTGCAGAATTAGAATATCGTCTAAAAATTAATGATACTAATTGTTTGCTTACTTTCTGTTATGCTATGGTTTTGCAAACTCCTCATCCTAACGACAAGTATGTTAATCCTACTTTTGAGGTTGATGTTGTGGATAATAGTGGTAGTTTGGTAAATAGTTGTTGTTTTTTTCAAAATTGTGGTGATATAAGTTCAACTAATTTGCCTGCAGGATGGCATAATGGTAAGAGTGGAACATACGGAGAAGATTGGATATATTGCGATTGGCAACAAATAACTATTAATTTATCTGACAACATCGGACAAATTGTTTCTATTAGGGTTAGAACATCTGGTTGTGCTTATTCAGCGCATCCTGGTTATGGCTATTTTATTGCAAAAGTGGATAAACCATCTATTACCCTTTCCGGTTGTGCAGGAGAAGGGGACACAGTAACGGTTGCCGAGGTTCCTTCTGGTTTTGGTTCGTACGAGTGGTTTGAAATCACAGAAGGAACAACCGATCAGTACGATATAGATAATATATATTCTGCTGGGGCTACTATCGTTGATACGAATAGAATATTTGGTATTACTACTGCTCTTATGGATAATCAAGACAATAAATCATTTGCCGTCAGATTAACTTCTCCTACTCAACACGTTAGTTGGGATAATAATCCCGCACCTGCTTGTGTAACATACATACCTATAGACGTCCATGATATGCGACCAAAGTTTGATGAAATGTTAGCAAACACGTATATCCCTACAAGTCCCGAAAGCGACATAGATGAAATTGGCTTCTTGTTTGCCGATGTTATCCAAAGAAATACTAATTACCCATTGGATTGGCATTTATTCGATTTTGGAGATGGCGATTCTTTGGAATTTACTCTTGGTGCGGATGGTTTTTGGCATGTAGATGAGATAGCAACACCATTAGAAGAGAACCATGTACGTATAGTTTACAAAGCAGATAATATAACCCCGGACACAATATTTCATATCTACCAAACAGGTGAATATAATTTCTCTCGTTGTGCTCACTCCTTTGCCACGGATCCAAGCGACACTCTTCAATGTACTAAATGCTACATAATACCTGTTGTCGTCCCTATCCGCCCTACACTTACCCTTACAAGTATAGATACAGCCTGCTATGACGATAAAGTAACTATGGTAGCATCTTCTTCTGACGCAGTATCCAATACATATACTTATAAATGGTGGTATAGTGAGGACGATGTGGATAATGTAGAGCCTTTCTTTACTGGTGCTACCCTAACAATAAATAATATCAAAGAGAGTTTATTTATTAAAGTCAAAGTAGAGACTACAGAAGGTTTCTATCGTTGGGCAAGAGATACAATTATCGTACAACAATACCCTGATATTACTATTGAAGGTGATACTATGATATGTATTGGTGAGAGATTGCACCTAACTGCTACAGACAACAATGAAGCAAATTTCGGCATGAAATGGTCTTATCAAAAGCCAAACGAAAATACTATTATAGAGAAATCTTCTAATAAAGTAATCTTTGAAGATGCTGTTCAACAAGATACAACTATCTTTATCGTAGCAAAAACAACTAATAATTGTAGAAGTTGGAAATCTGCTCGTATTATTGTTGTTAAGCCCGTAGTTACAAGCAACAAGAAAGAGATTTGTGTTGGCGATGAGGTAATACTAACCGGTAGCGGCGCAGTTGATTATTCTTGGTCTGCAAGTCCTCAAGATGCAACCCTATTAGATAGTGTAAAGGGACTAAACCCTGTTAGAGTCTCTCCCAAAGAAACAACTCGCTACACAATGACTGGTTATGGTCAAAATGGTTGTACAAGCGATGTGAATATAGTTATAACTATTGTACCCGACCCTATTATCAAATTTGGATTCTCTCCTTCCGAAGTAGACATGCAAGAACCTTTTGTAATGTTTATAGATTCTTCCGAATATTCTGCTAAATCCGAGTGGACATTCTCCGATGGTGGTAATATGGAAGGTGGTCAAGTTACATACGAATTTACTTCTTTAAACACCGATAGTGTAAGCGTTCATTTGATATCTTCTAATCGTTTAGGATGTTCTTCAGAAGCGGACACTACCTTACCCATCGTACTATTTTCTGTATGGATGCCGAATGCCTTTTCACCAGATGGCGATGGTATTAATGATTATTTCTTCTTTATGACAGAAAATGATTTAGAGGATGTTATTTTTGAAGTATTCGATCGTTGGGGTGCGAAAATGTATTCATACGAAAATCAACATTATACCAATCAAGGTTCTCAAGATATGCAAACTCTTGGTTGGGACGGCAAATACAAAGGAGAATATGTAAAAAATGGAGTGTATGCTTATAGATTTACATATCGCCGTCCAGGAAATACGCGTGTTTATGATAAATCTGGCTCTGTTGCTTTGATTAGATAAGAAACTTTAATATAACAATAAGTAAATGAATTGGTTATTTATTGCCGTACTTATACCATTTGCAGGGACTATTTTAGGCTCTGCATTTGTCTTTTTTATTAAAGATAATATATCTATCTCTTTGCAAAAGACTTTATTAGGTTTTGCCTCGGGGGTTATGATTGCTGCTTCGGTTTGGTCATTACTTATTCCGAGCATGGAAGTTTTCGGCGAGAATAGTTGGCAGAAAATTTTTCCTTGTTCTATTGGTTTTTTGTTAGGTATGGGGTTTCTTCTGTTGATAGATTATATTACTCCTCATTTGCATATAGATGCCGACAAGCCAGAAGGAATTAAATCGCATTTATCCAAAACTACTATGCTTTGTTTGGCAGTTACTATTCATAATATACCTGAAGGTATGGCAGTCGGTGTTGTTATTGCGGGAGCGTTGCAAAGTGATATCAATTTGTCATTTGCCTCTGCAATAGCAATGAGTTTGGGTATTGCTATTCAAAACATTCCCGAAGGTGCTATAATTTCCATGCCGATGAAAATAGCCGGCAATTCCAAGAAACGTTCTTTCTTTATCGGAACATTAAGTGGTATTGTGGAGCCGATAGGTGCTATACTTATGATTTTGCTTTCGAGTGTTATCGCTCCTGCTATGCCGTATCTGTTATCTTTTGCTGCCGGGGCAATGATGTATGTTGTTGTAGAAGAGTTAATACCCGAATCCACGGAGGGCAGACATAGTAATTTACCTACTATTGGTTTTGCTATTGGTTTTGTTCTTATGATGGTATTAGATGTTGTCTTGGGATAGTTTTCGTATAACACCAAAATAAAATCAATAGTTATCAGAATAACTTCAATAGTTATTCAAATAACTTCAATAGTTATTCAAATAACTTCAATAGTTATTCAAATAACTTCAATAGTTATAGAAATAACTTCAATAGTTATTAAAATAAAATCAATAGTTATCAGAATAACTTCAATAGTTATTCAAATAACTTCAATAGTTATTCAAATAACTTCAATAGTTAT
>CAVGDP010000270.1:0-6479 GCA_963627985.1 uncultured Eubacteriales bacterium | reverse complement strand
AATAAAATTAATAACTATTTGGATAATTTTAGTACTTATTTTAACTATTACATAATCAATAAATTATAAAGATGAATAATTTGCTCATTTTTACTCAAAATATACCCATAGAAAATGACCTTATAGGTAAAATAAAACATTTTGGGTGCGTGAAACGTTGCAAAATTTTGGCGTTTTTATGATAGGTTAGAGTGAGAAATTTATCTATTGATTTTGGAATATTAGTCTCTCATAAATATCTTTATTCTAATTTTTTATTCATAATCTTGCTTTTAACAGATAGAAATAGAGAGAAATTTATTTCCCTTCGTTGAAAAAGATTATTTCTTCCTACCGAAATCAGCGGGTATCTCGCCCCAATATTCAGTATTCCACTTCAATATAGATGTAGTATAGGTATTATTTCTTAACCAATTCTCTGCCCGATTTATATAATCAAACAAATCTTTCGTCTTGTCCGTTATGGCTAATTTGGTCTTGCATTGTTTTTGCATAACCCATTTTATTGCATTTACGCTATCGCTATACAAAGGTTGAGAAAAACCGTGCCGCTTCAAGTAAGCAAGTCCATGAACGATAGCCAAAAACTCCCCAATATTATTAGTACCGTATGGATGTTTATAATAGAAGATTTGTTTTCCCGTAAGAATATAAACACCTCTATATTCCATTATTCCAGGATTGCCACCACACGCAGCATCAACACAAAGAGCATCTTTTATAGGTAATTGATTATGTAGCATTGTGTTAGATGCGAGTTGAAAAGTATTTTTCATTGAATGTTTTATACTGGGTACTCCATTAAAAGCGTTTTGTGCTTCAAATAATGTTTCAAAGGATTTGTATTTTGCTCCCGTAAATCCATCAACACTTGCTTTGCAGTCTTGCCAATTAGTAAATATACCCCTTTTTCTACCATTCCAAACAACATAATATTTTGTTTTTGTAGCCATTACTCAATGTTTTTATAATTATATAGTTATCTAATAAGTGTAATATCACCTGAAGTTAAGAAGGTCTTACCTCCTATACATTTTACTTCAAGTTTGTAGTAATAAACGCCTGCTTGACAATCATTATTACGGTATCTACCATCCCAACCATTATTAATATCCGTAGATTGAAAGACTTTCTCGCCCCAACGATTGTAAATAATGAAATCTATCGTTTGAATATAATCTCCTATTACGTAAAGAATATCATTTTTGCCGTCATTGTTTGGAGAAAATACGTTAGGAACAAAAATTCCATCCTTATCACAAGAAATATATTCCACCTCAACTTTTACAGTATCGCTAACCTCACATCCTTTGTTGTCTGTTGCCAAAACATTATATATTGTAGTCTGGTAAATAGTTGCCGTTGTGTTATTATGTGTAGGATTGATAATATAAGTAGAAGGAGTCCAATAATAATCAAAACCGTCTATTAAAGTAGAATACAAATTAATCGTTGCACCATCGTAAACAAAATACTTATCCGTCCAAGCAGTGAAATTATTACCCTTATCCATATTTGTAACGTTGATATCTTTTGTAGCAGTACAACCATTATTATCCACAACTCTTAGATTATAATTGCCATTGCAAACATCTTCCAAATCTTTACTTGTTTGATTATTACTCCATAAATATGTATAAGGTTCTTGACCGTTATCTATCATAGAAGTTATTACAGCAGAACAACCTTCTGGGCAATTATTTTGAGTTGCTTGCAATTGAATATCTATATTATAGGAAGCATTTACTACAAAAGTTTGAATATCGCTACAACCTGTGTTATCTGTAATAGTTATAGTATAATTGCCCGGACAAAGATTAGTTATACTATCTTCCGTACTGCCATTAGACCAAAGATAAGTATATGGACTATCTCCACCTTGTATATTAATAAATATTTTACCATCATACTTTCCTTCGCATGTAGCATCTATTACGTTGGCTTGTATATCCATTGTAGTAAGTGCCAAAATAGTAAATTCTATTGTAGTATAACAAGTATCTTCCTGGCTATAAATTCTAACTGAATATGTACCCGAAGCAAGATTTTCTACTGCAGAGGTATCTTTTTCACTACACGACCATTTATAATGTATCTTATCTTTATTAGTTAGGAGTTCTACCCAGGCTTTACCTGTTTTCTCTCCACTACAACCTGCATCTATGGTAAAGATATTTGCCTTTATACCTTCAAAATCTAAATACACACTATCCTCTCCGCTACAACCATCCAAGGAATAACGAATATAAACATTTTTTCTACTTATATCGTCTATTATTATTGCAGTATTGTTATTTACTTGTGGTATTGTATCTGTAAAATCTCTATTCCATGAACAAATAAGTTTTCTATTTAAGGTATTTTCTATTGTATATGTGTATGGAAGCGAACAATAACTAATTGTATCGGGCAATTCGCTTTGCATTGTATCTATATCTACAAATCTGTATAGAGTATCTTTGCATCCTTGCTTATCTACTATTAATGTAAACAGTGTTGGAGTATCTATTGTTGCGTATGGTGAAGGAGAATGGCTATCGGACAATATTTCTGCGGGAGACCAAGTAAATGTAACGCTATCTATATAAGTTGTTATCAAGTTTTCTATTCCTATATTTATTTTTTTGCCTTGACAAGTACGAATAGTATCCAAATATGAAGTATTATCATCCAAAATAAGTATCTGTTTGGTAAGAGTATCACTTGTTTTGCAACCACTATTTAGACTAACAATTAGTTGAATAGTGTATGTACCACCATTAGTATATGTATGAGTAGGTTCTTTTTGGGTAACAATAGGAGTTCCATCGCCAAAATCCCATTTATATGTAGTACCACGTGAATAATTTTGAAATTGTATTTCTTTATTGGCACATTCAACCGAAGAAGAAGCAAAATCGGCAACAGCAAAATCGTCATGAATAGCAAATTTAACTGCTCCTATATTACAATTAGTGGATTTGTTTTCAGCAGAAAAAGCATTTGTTGTTGTAGGTAGTCCTTGCGAACCACCACAAGAAGCGCATATAGATAAATAGAAATTACCGTATCTATCAAAACGTGAAGTGCCACCGTCCACGTGGTCATTACCTTTATAGATATTACTATCTATCTCCCCAAAGAATGTAGCGTAGTCCAACGATGTTGCATCCTTGCTCAAAGACATAATATAGAAATCCATACCATCGGTAGTTGTCATATAAGCATCCGATGTTGTCTCTAAATTTGTTGTACCCAAAGAAGAATAACCAAAAGAAGTTTTTTTGTATTTAAATATTCTTCCCCAACCTGCACAATATATTCTCTCGCAATTATCTACCGCAAAACCAGAAGGAGAAATATTGATCATACCATCGCCAGAACCAAAGACGGTAGAGAATATTAAACTATCCAATGAAGGAGAAAATTTAGCAACAAATTGTCCGCTATTCGGAATAGCATATTGTACGTTATGGACTAATGTACTACCGATAGCCTTTGTTTGTCCGAATATATAGGGATTAGAATATTTATCCAAACGAACAAAAAAAGCCTGATCGTAGAGTGAAGAGCCAAACAAAGTAGAATACTCTAATTTATCGCCAAGAGTACTCAAGACACAAAGAAAAGCATCTGCCGTACCACCGTTATATATAGTGTTATAGGCATTAGCAGTTGTTGGAAAATTATTTGATGTTGTGCCACCGCATATATACGCCCTGCCCATCTTATCTATATCTAACGAATAGGCTGCATCATCCTTCTCGCCACCAATATATGTAGAATAGAGAAGAGTAGTAAGCAGGTGATCCATCTTAAATACTACCGCCTCCTGTTTGCCAGAAGAAGTAGTCTTATAAGCATTAACCGTGGTAGGAAAGTCATTAGAGAAAGTACAACTTGCAATATACACATTATTATCTTTATCTATCATTATTTCTCCTCTTGCGCAATCCCCAAAATTAGCATACAAAGAATCATTACCGTCATATAATGTTTTGGCATTAGTACCATAATAATCTTTATAATTAAATCCATCATTATTAGAGCCACCCACAAAAGTAGATGCTAATAATGATTTACCATCAAAAGAAAGAGAAGAAACAAATATATCTATACCATTAGGAAAAGTAAGACTCTGTTGATATTCTATTGATCCTCCGCCATGAAAATCTGTTTGAAAGGCATTCATTGTTATAGGAAAATCACCACTACCTGTTGTACCAAAGATAAGTACTTCATTGCTGTTGTTAACTACCATAGAGTGTGGCATCTCGCAATAAGTACCGCCGATAAAAGTAGAAAACAACATATTTTGTCCCAAAGAATCGTATTTAGTTATAACACAATCCCAATTATCAGAATAAGTAGTATCGTAAGCACCTTCTGTTGTAGGATATTGTGCACCATAAACAATACCACCACTTATCATATTTCCTCTCTTATCGTAACAAGAAGTCATACCCCAATTATCTGAATGAGCACCTGAATAAGTACTAAATACTAATGAAGGATCTATAATTAGATCTTTATCTTTGTCATAATCCTTAACATTATACGAAACAACAAAACCTTCTTCTGTACGAAGAACAACATAATTAGCCTCTATTTTGTTTATTTTATCTTTATTATATTGATAAACAAATAACTCATCTTCTTCTATTGTACCTTGTTTTGTTTGCAAAATAAGTTTATTTCCCTTAACTAAAAGATTTTCTATCCCTTTGTATAGCGTTCTTATCTCATCTACTTTACCATTTTTATGAACAACAAAACTATGTTTGGGCATATTACTCGAAGAACTTATCTCCCAATCTATATTTGAATAAATATTCTTATATATTATTGTTTGATAAGAAGCAACATTGCTTTGCCAATTAGAAGAATCTGCACCAATAAAATAATTAGTATAGAAAGAGAATTTATCTTTCGCCTCTATACCAAAAGATTTAGTAGTATTCAAAGGTTGAATAGAAAAAATCGTAAATCTTTCTTTATTATTATCTGTTTTATCTACAAAATGAGGATGATAATATATATTAGAAGAATCCAAAATCATAAGATTAATCTTTTCATTCATTATATAAATCTTACCTTGTTTGAAATTCGCCCTATAATTGATTGATTTATCCCACTGACCTTTGTTTTGTTCAAAACGAAGATTGTCTATTTGTGCAACAACATTACAAATATATGATAATAATATAAATATAACAAACAATTTCCTTATCATACACAAATTATATAATTTATTCGTGCAAAGATATAAATTTTATTTCAAAGATAGACAAATATTTAGAAAAAAGATGTAAATTTGCTCCCCTTAATTACTTATATTACGAAATGAGAGATACAAATAAAATACACAACAATAACATTCTACCCATCTTTGATATATTCTATTCCATTCAAGGCGAAGGAAAAAACACAGGTATGGCAAGTCTTTTTATTCGTTTGGCTGGTTGTAATGTTGGTTGTTCATTTTGCGATGAAAAATCGGCTTGGAATCTAAATGATAATCTATTACAGGACATTGATACCATTATAGAAAGTGTTAAGAAAACAAATGCACAAAATGTTGTCGTTACTGGTGGAGAACCTACTTTATATGATTTGACTGTTCTGACACAAAAACTGCACGATATAGGTATAAAAACTTTTTTGGAAACAAGTGGTGTGAATAATATCACAGGTTATTGGGATTGGATTACCCTCTCACCCAAACAAAACAAACTTCCATTGGAGGATTCTTTGTTTTTAGCAGACGAAATAAAGGTAGTAATAGCACAAAAAGAGGATTTTTCGTTTGCAGAACAAATGCTACAAAAAACAAATAACAATAAGTTGAGACAAAAGCCCCCAACGGTCAATTATTTACAAGCAGAATACTCCTCTATGGAGAATATTTTGCCACAAATAATAGAATATATTATGATAAATCCTATTTGGCGTCTATCGTTACAAACTCATAAAATGATAAATATTAAATAAAGATTATTGTTGTCCGCTAAATATCTTCATTTAGATAGAATTAACTTGTCTTCTGTAAATTCTATAAAGGTAATAGTATTCCAAATTCTCTTTTTATCAAAAAACTTTTTAATAGGAGTTATATTAAGAATTTTCTAACCTATTTTTATTCTAAAAAATAATCTTAAAAAATGGGCGTTAGGGGGAAATAGAACATGTTAAAGAAATTATAATTTTCATACTATCGCATTTCGTTAAAATAAAATCAATAACTATTCAAATAACTTCAATAACTATTCAAATAACTTCAATAACTATTCAAATAACATCAATAACTATTCAAATAACATCAATAACCATTCTAATAAAATCAATAACCATTCTAATAACATTAATAACTATTCAAATAAAATCAATAACTATTCGAATAACTTCAGTAACCATTCAAATAACTTCAATAACTATTCTAATAACTTCAATAACTATTCTAATAACTTCAATAACTATTCAAATAACTTCAATAACTATTC
>CAVGDP010000269.1:2067-2482 GCA_963627985.1 uncultured Eubacteriales bacterium | reverse complement strand
AACAAACGTTCTACAGGTAAAACTCTTTACTTGATGGACGAACCGTCTGTTGGCTTGCATTGGTCTGATTTGGATAAACTTATTAAGATTATTCAGCAATTGGCTGATAGTGGGAATACGATTTTAATTATTGAACATAATATGGACTTAATCAAAATCGCTGATTATATTATTGATTTGGGGCCAGAAGGTGGTAATGAAGGTGGCTCTATAGTTGCAACTGGTACACCGAAAGAGGTTTCAAAAAATAAAAAATCTTATACAGGTAAATATTTACGTAAATATTTTGAATAGTTTTTAGCAATATGATATAATCCACCTATGAGAAGATTCTTTATTAAAGCATTATTTTACTTGTTATTGTTTAAAAAGGCGTTTTATCTTTTTGTCTATCCGCTGTTTACGGGTTCAAGAT
>CAVGDP010000269.1:0-2057 GCA_963627985.1 uncultured Eubacteriales bacterium | reverse complement strand
CTATGGAAAATTATTTAATTTTTCAACCAGCAAAACTACGTGCACAAAAGGTTGATAAATCTCTGTTGAAAAAATTTATTCCTCAGCGTTTTGTAACAAAAGACGGGGCAAGACTGTACGCTTGGTATTTTCCACCAAAAGAAAACAGGCCTGTTGTTTTGTTTTTTCATGGGCAATCTGAATCTATTCTTTCACATCAAGATGTTGCAAAATATTGTTTAAAACACAATTTAGGCTTATTTATGTTGAGCTATAGAGGACATTATAAGAGTTGGGGTTTGCCTTCTGAAAAAGGCGTATATTTAGATGCTCAAACAGCGCTTGAACGTATTGAAGAACTTGGCACAAAACGTGAAAATGTCATTGTTTGGGGACATTCTCTTGGTACAACTGTAGCAATGGAAACAGCCAAAAATAATGACGTAAAAGCTCTTATTCTTCAATCTCCAATTAAAGATATTAAATCGGCAGCTATTGATATTTCAAAATTTTATTTTAAAAGATTGAGATTATATACTTTGAGAGCTATTTCTCAACATCTAATTAAAGCTTGTCCACTAATTCAGAAATTTGATAATGTATCAAAAATTTCAAAAGTTAAGTGCCCAATTTTGATTATGCATTCAAAATCTGATAGAATTGCGCCTTATTATGATTCTATGGCGCTTGCAAATGAAAATGAAAAAGCTGAATTGTTTTTATCAAGAAAAGGAAACCATTGGCTTACTGATTGGTGTTTAGATAGAGTTACAGAATTTATCGAAAAAATTACTGCAGATGATAATACAGTTTTAAACTAACTACGGGGTTTTTATGAATGAAAAGAAAAGAATAATGTCTGGAATGCGTCCTACGGGTAGAATACATCTGGGACATTATTTAGGTGTGCTTACAAGTTGGAAAGAACTCCAAGATGATTATGATTGTTATTTCTCTGTTGCTGATTGGCATGCGTTGACAACAGGGTATGACAGAACAGAGCATTTGAAAGCAAATGTTCTAAATATTGTTATTGATTGGCTTGCTTGTGGTATAAATCCTGAAAAGGCTACGATATATGTGCAATCTACAATTCCAGAAATTGCAGAGTTGAATGTTTATTTAAGTATGTTAGCTCCAAAAAATTGGATTGAACGTGATGCTACAATAAAAAGCAAAATTAAATATTTTAATACAAATAAAAGAAAAAGTTCTCAAATAAGTTTTGGGCTTATGGGGTATCCAATTTTGATGAGTGCAGATATTATGGCTGTTAATGCTCATTATGTTCCTGTTGGAGCATATCACGTTCCAGAAGTAGAACTTGCAAGAGATATGGTTAGAAGATTTAATAAAATCTATAACACTGATTATTTCGTAGAACCTCAACCAAAACTTAGTGAATACTCGTTGCTTTGTGGAGTTGATGGTAAGAAAATGGGGAAATCTTTTAACAATGCTATTAATCTTTCAGATTCGGAAGAAATTACTGAAAAGAAAATTATGCAATGTATCACAGATCGTTCTCGAGCTAAAAAAGATGACAAAGGTCATCCTGAAAAATGTGAAGTTGCGTTTAAATATTGGCAACTTTTTGCTTCTAGTGATGAAATTTTAAATATTGAAAAAGAATGTAGAGCAGGCGAAAGAGGTTGCGCTAATTGTAAAAGGCAACTCGCTAAAAAAGTTAACGAGGCTCTTTTAGATATCCGCGAAAAGCGTAAATATTATGAAAACCATATTGATGAAGTCGAAGAAATTCTGCGAGCTGGATGTGAAAAATCAAGAAATTTTTCAAAAAAGGTTTTAACGGATGTTAGAAATATAGTTGGAATGTATTAAAAAAAGAGGGGCTTTTAAGCCTCTCTTTTTAATATGAATTTGATTTTCTCATTAAATCTGATAATGTTACATTTCTGTTTCTAATAGAAATTTCAGGTCTTGTCATTGTATCTTGAGTTTTTTCACCTAAATTAAAACTTGATAGACCTACTCGTAAATTATCTTCGTTTTTAATACCGAATGCATCTTTAAAAATTGCTAATAGTCCCATATCTTATCCTCCCTTTGTTATACTT
>CAVGDP010000268.1:0-8048 GCA_963627985.1 uncultured Eubacteriales bacterium | reverse complement strand
ACCTCCGGCTCCTACCTCCAATACTACAAAGACATGTACGAAAGGAGATAAAAAAGAAAAGAAGTTTATCATCTACAGACGAAAAAATAATAAAAAGAAAATATTAAAAAATAGTATAACATAAATCACAAAGCGATGAATGAAAATAAACAAACGAAAATAACTGCACGGGGGGGGGGCAGAGAGACACTAATTTAGAGTTATACCGCATAGTTGCCATGCTATTAATAGTCGCCCATCATTACATCGTTAATTCGGGTCTAACGCAAGGATTTTTGACGAGCGATTTAACTAATACAAAAAATGTTTTTGCACAATTGTTTGGTGCATGGGGGAAAACGGGTATCAACTGTTTTATGCTTATAACAGGATACTTTATGTGTACTTCGCATATAACCTTAAAGAAATTTCTAAAACTATTCGGACAAATATATTTTTGGAAAATATTAATATTTGTTGTTTTTCTCCTATTTGGTATAGAACATTTAACCATCAAAGGTATTGCAAAGACATTGGCTCCTATTACAATGGTAGAAACAAATTTCACTAGTTGTTTCATTTTATTTTGGTTGTTTATTCCTTTTCTTAATAAAGTAATACAAAATATAAATAAGAAAATGCACTTACGATTATTGGCTTTGAGTTTGTTTATTTATTCGTTTTTGTATTTTCTTCCTGGAGTACATGTATCTTACAATTATGTGTCTTGGTTTATAGTACTTTATTTTATTGCTTCGTTTTTGAGATTATATCCTTTGAAAAGAGACAAAGATACGAGATTTTGGATATTATCTACCTTTATAAGTATAGTAGTATCTTTGGGATTAAGTGCATGTTATATGCGAATCTTTGGTAAAGGCTATCTTTGGTCTTTCCTTGTAGATAGCAACGCTCCTATGTCAGTTATTGTGGCAGTGTGCTCTTTTATGTGGTTCAAAAATATTAAGATTAAACAAAGTAAATTTATCAACACAGTCGCAGCTACTACTTTTGGTGTCCTCCTAATACATGCTAATAGCAACGCTATGCGTCAATGGCTTTGGAGAGATACATTACAAAATGTAGATTGGTTCTATACTGATTATTTTGTTCTGCATGCCGTGTTATCTGTTGTAATTGTCTTCTGTGTATGTGTATTATTGGATTGGTTGAGAATACGCCTTATAGAGAAACCTTTAATGAAGAAATGCACTCCTTTAATAGAGCGTTGGAGTTCAAAATTAGAAACATCTAAATATTAAATCATTAAAATTAATAGAATAATGGATAATTCGCAAATAACGGTTACCTCTCCGCTATTGCCTAACCTTGAAGAGTTGAATACTCTTATGCGTCAAATATGGGATAGCAAGTGGATAACTAACAATGGAAGTTTTCACCGTGAATTAGAAAAACAATTAGCAGAATATCTTGGTGTTCCTTTCATTAGTCTTTTTACTAATGGTACATTACCTTTGATCACATCTTTACAAGCAATGAGAATAACGGGTGAAGTAATAACTACACCTTATAGTTTTGTTGCCACAACACATGCTCTTTGGTGGAATGGTATTAAACCTATTTTTGTAGATATAGACCCAGTAACAGGTAATATTGATCCTAATAAAATAGAGGCAGCTATAACTCCTAAAACTACTGCTATACTACCAGTCCATGTATATGGCAAACCTTGTAACGTAGACGCAATACAAGAGATTGCAGACAAATACGGCTTAAAAGTCTTATACGATGCTGCACATGCTTTTGGTGTTAAGGTAAACAATGTAAGTATCTTGAATGCAGGTAATATGTCTACTCTTTCTTTCCATGCTACTAAAGTATATAATACAATAGAGGGTGGTGCTTTAGTTATGCACGATGAAAAGACAAAAAAACATATAGATTATTTAAAGAATTTTGGTTTTGCAGGAGAAACAGAAGTCGTTGCCCCTGGTATAAATTCCAAAATGGATGAAGTACGTGCAGCGTATGGTCTTTTGAACCTTAAACAAGTTGACAAAGCAATAGAACATAGACATCAAGTAGCAATAAAATACCGCGAGATTTTGCGTAATGTAGAGGGTATAACTTTCTTTGATGATATGCCCGGCGTTCGTCATAACTATTCTTACTTCCCTATCTTTGTTGATAAAAACAAATATGGTATGACAAGAGACGAGTTATATTTCAAAATGAGAGAAAGAAATATACTTGGACGTAGATATTTCTATCCTCTTATTAGTACTTTTACCTCTTACAGAGGCTTAGATAGTGCAAGACCGGAGAATCTTCCTAATGCTTTCAAAATGGCAGAAGAAGTTATTTGCTTACCTATGCACCATTTATTATCCGATAACGACATTACAAGAATATTAGACTGTATTGTAAAATAAAATTCTTATGAAAAACTCTCTGTTAAGAACGATTTATCATTCCTTTTGTGTGAAGGCTTATAAGATGAGTACGCATAGGGGGGGGGTGGATGTTAACATCCCTTTTCATAAATGATTACAAGCAGCACGTAGCCCCTTACCTTAAAATAGCCAAAACACATCTTAAAGGTTGGTCTTATGTTGATTGGCAGGTGTGTGGCATAAACAATAAAAACAGACATACTTATCTTTCAACAAGAGCCTATTGTAGTTTACATCCTTTAAACGATAGTTACAGTTTTTGGATAGATGACAAGTTAACTCTTAAATATATTCTTTCCGACACTGAATGTGATAAGTATATGCCATTATATTATTATCAGATAAATGAGAATGACAATATACTTGCTTTACCTGATTTAGATAAACAAAAATATGGTTTGAGTTTTGAAGGTATTGCACAATTACTACAAGACAAACAAACGCTCGCTTTCAAACTTATCAAAGGAAGTCTGGGAGTCGGTTTCTACAAAGCGGAATATAGACAAAACAAATTCTATCTCAACGAGCAAGCCTTTACAAAAGATGAATTTATCACTAAAATTCATTCTCTTAAAGGCTATATAATTACTGAGTATTTGTTTCCAAACCCGGAGTTTGCCCGTTTTTGTGATAAAAGTGTGGGTTGTTTGCGTTACACTGTCGGCAGGATGAGGGACGGAAGCTTAAAAAAGATTATCTCTTTTATAAGAATAGGTACTAAAAAGAGTAAGTTTGTTGAAAACTATGCAGCAGGAGGAGTATTATCTTACATTGATAACAAAGGCAATTACAAAGGAGGCAATGTTATAGGTGAGAACTTACAAAACATTTCCATAACACATCACCCTGACAATAACATAGAACTTAACGGCACTATACCTCTCTGGCAAGAAATCACAAAAGCCGTAAAACTTATAGCAGACACTTTACCGCAGTTGTCTTATTTAGGCATAGACTTTTGTGTAACCAATGAAAATAAAGTCAAAATAATAGAGATAAATTCTTTAACCTCTCTTGACACAATAGAAACTTTGCAAAGCGTTTATTCCACTCCGTCAGGAGACTTTTTCAAAGAAAGATTAAAAAAGTAAAAAAAGAGAAAAATAAACGGTTTACTTGGTCGGTTTGCAGATTTTTAGTAACTTTGCACGGACGAAAAAAGAAAGAAAACAGGTTATGAAAGTGAGTTTAAATATAAGCGTTTATCTGTTTAAGGAGGGTGACAACGTTATCGCCTATTGTCCGTCTTTGGATTTAAGCGGTTACGGCACAAACTCCAAGCAGGCAAAGGACTCTTTCAGTATCGTTTTGCAGGAATATTTGGACTACGGCATAAAGCAGGGTACTTTGACGGAAGATTTGCAAAAACACGGCTGGACAATTAAAGACAACGCCGGCGTAGAACCGAAAGTCAATACATTATTAAACGGTAACCGTGCTTTCAAAGATATTTTGCAACTGCCCGAATACACCAAGTTCTCAAAAAGAATTGCGAACCTCAAAGTATGACCACAAGGAAACTTTCCAATATCCCGCTCAAAGATTTCAGACTGTTTCTTTCAAAAGTCGGTTGTACTTGCACGGCAATCAAAGGCGGACACGAAAAATGGATTAAAGACGGCATGCTCCGCCCGATAATCTTGCAGTCTCATATAGATCCTATACCGGAATTTATTGTTAAAAACAATTTACGCAACCTTAATCTGACAAAAGACGATTTCTTCAAAATAATGGGAAAGTAATCGTGAAGTTCGGTCGGTTTATAAATTTTGCTTAACTTTCACTGATTAAAATAAAGCAGGTTATGTCTGTAAAGAAAAGATTAAACGAAGAACAGATACATACTTCGAAGATGTTTAACTATTGCAATGATGAACGAAGTAAGAAAGAACTGCAAGAAATTTTGTGAAACTGTACAAATTATAAGTACATAAATTCTTACCTAACTTTTATCAAATGAGCTTTTAAAAGGCTATTACAATTCTTTTGATGTCTATTATTTTTTTAATCAACTAAAACAAAATGAATAGAGAAATTTTTCTTCTCGGTATCGGTCACGGTACTCCTATCTTTATAGAGTTAGCAGAGGCTTGTGGCTATTCCATCGCTGGTCTATATCATTATAATGATACAAGAACTGGCGAGATAGATCACGGATATAAGATACTCGGCTCTTTTGATGACTTATTAGCACAAGACCTACACGGCAAAAACTTCTGTCTTACTATGGGAGATATGAATATTAAAAATAGTGTAAGTCAGCAGATTATATCCAATGGGGGGGGGTGCCTACACTTATTCACCCAACTACCATAATATCTCGCTTTGCTAAAATATCCAACAGCGGAGTACTTATCGGTAATAATTGCGAAATACAAAACGATGTTATAATTGACGAGGGGTGCGTCCTTCGGTCTCAAATACTTGTCTGTCATAATACACATATCGGTCCATATACTTTTGTCGGTCCAAAAACCTTAATAGGAGCATACATAGAAATTGAGCAAGGTGCTTTTATCGGTCAAGGCTCTCTTCTCGTTAGTGGCAAAGTAACGCATATCGGAGCACAAAGTCTTATCGGCGCAGGTAGTGTAGTTACTAAACCAGTACCAGACAAAGCAATAGTAGTAGGCAACCCTGCGAAAATATTAAAATATAAACCATAACGAGTCATTCATCTATTTGAATGATCCGTCCAAAAAATCACTCAAATAGATGAAGAAAATACTTTTGTTAGGTGGCTCTTTTCAACAATTAGTAGCAATTAAGACTGCCAAACAATTAGGTTATTATACTGTTCTGTGCGATTATCTGCCCGATAATCCAGGTCAATACATAGCAGACAAATACTATTCTGCTAGCACAACAGACGTAGAGGCAATATACACAATTGCCAAACAAGAAAAAGTAGATGGAATACTTGCTTACGCCTCCGATCCTGCTGCATTACCTGCCTCTATTGTTGCTGAAAGATTATCACTACCAAGCAATCCGTCCTCTTCTGTAGAGATACTCGGAGTAAAACATAAATTTAGACAATTCTTACAAGAAAATAACTTTGCCTGTCCAAAGAATTACGCCTTTAATAGCCAAGAGAATATCAAGGAAATAGAGCAAAAAATAGCAACTTTCTCTTTTCCTATAATAGTCAAGCCAACGGATTCCTCAGGGAGTAAAGGTGTAACCAAATTAGATAACATAAACAATCTACAACAAGCTATCTCTTACGCCAATTCTTATAGTAGAAATAAGATACTTATAATAGAAGAGTTTATTCAACGTGGCTTCCCGGAAGTAATAGGAGGAGATATCTTTGTTTGGGATGGCAAAATTATCCTTTTTGGCGAGATGTCTTGTTTGCGTGGCTATAAAGGGCACGGACTTGTACCCATCGGGAAAAAAAAACCCTCTAATCTTAACAATAAACAAACAAATAACGTCCATAGAGAACTACAACGCCTTATCACTTCTCTGAATATCAAATTCGGAGAGATGAATATAGAGATAATACTTGATAAACAAGACAATGTTCATTTCCTTGAATTAGGACCTCGTGCAGGTGGTAATATGATCCCACTACAACTCTCGGATATTTTTGGTGTAGACCTTGTCAAAGCTAATATCCAAGCCGCTATGGGAGAAAAACCGCAATTAGAACTAAATACCAAACAAGGTTGTTTTATGACTTATGTCTTACATAGTTACCAAAACGGCGATTTTGATGGTATTGAGTACTCTAATAATATTCAATCGCACATCTATCGCCAAGTTATCTACAAACAAATAGGAGACAAAGTAGAAGCGTTTGATGGTGCCGGCAAAGCGGTAGGTATAATCTTCCTACACTTCAATACTCAAGAGCAGATGATTGCATCCGCTAACGAGATAGAAAGCCTTATTAAAGTCAAATTAACAAATACCAACGGGGGGGGGTATAAATATCTCTATTTAAGCGAATTAATCGCTCTATCTTGCCCAAAACCGATAGTTGTTTCACAATTAAAGGTAGCATAGGAGGGCAAGAAGATGCAAAAGAAGATAATGCTTTTAGGAGGATTAAGATATCTTATCCCAGTTATAGAATCAGCTCATAAGCAAGGTTATTACGTTATTACAGCAGATTATCTACCCGACAACATTGCTCATAAATATTCGGACGAATACCTTAACGTTAGCATAATAGATAAAACAAAAGTCCTACAAGTAGCCAAAGAGAAACGAATAGATGGTATAATGTCCTTTGCGGTAGACCCAGGTGTTGTTACAGCAGCATACGTGCAACAAGAAATGTCTTTGCCTACCTTTGGACCATTAGAATCCATAGAGATATTACAAAACAAAGGCAAATTTAGACAATTCCTTCGCGATAACAACTTCAATGTCCCCAAAGCAAAGAGTTATACCAACACAGAGGACGCCCTTAAAGACAAGAACTTATTCACTTATCCTATAATAGTAAAACCTACCGATTCGGCAGGTAGCAAAGGTGTAACAAGAGTAGATAAAGAAGAAGACTTACATAAGGCTATCGCCCACGCAATAGATAATTCTTTAAGCGAGACATTTATTATAGAAGATTTTATAGAGAAGAAAGGCTTCTCCTCCGATAGTGATTGTTTCTCAATAAATGGAGAATTAGTTTTTACTTCTTTTTCCTCCCAAAGATTTGATGAAAATGCAGCGGGAGTGTACACTCCCGCTGCATTTTCATGGCCTTCGTCCATGAATATGCAACAAGAAACTTACCTAACTAATGAAATACAGCGTCTTCTCTCACTCCTAAAGATGAATACCTCTGTATATAATGTAGAGACACGTATCGGTACAGATAACAAACCATATATAATGGAAGTATCTCCACGTGGTGGTGGCAATCGTTTATCCGAGATGCTCCGTTGGGCTACAGGTGTGGATCTAATAGAGGCTTCCATTAAAGCTTGTGTTGGAGACAAGGTAACAATATCACAACTCCCTTACAAAGGTCATTGGGCAGAGATGATCCTTCACGCCGATAAAGAGGGCGTATTCTATGCTCTTCATATAGACCCTGCCATAAAAAAGAATATCGTTCAAACAGACCTTTGGGTAAAGCAAGGAGACAGAGTAAAAGCATTCAATGGTGCTAACGATACTATCGGTACTTTGGTTCTAAACTTCGATAGCGAAGACGAATTAAACTATCGTCTCAAAGACTTCCGCTCTTGGCTAAATATAGAGGTAAGATAATAACAAAACTATTTATATAATAACTATTACTTGATATATTTACTCTCCTAAATAACATATACAAGAATAACTATCCGATAACTCCCACTTCTTTTCACTACTCACTCAAATAACTGCCCTATTTATCCGAATAACTACCCTACTTATTTTTTTCTTTTGTGTACTTATTCTAATAGTTTAAAAAACCTTTTTTTATTAGTGTCCGTTAAAATATCTTTATTTAGATATAACTAATTTATTTTCAGCGAAATTTTCAAATAGAATAATATTCCAAGCCCCCTTTTTCTAAAAAAAACGTTAAGTAGTCGTTAAATTATAAATTTTCTAATATTTTTCACTGCGTGAAATATTGTTTAAAATTTTACGATAAGGAAAATAGAACATTTTAAATAAATAGAAATTCGAATAGTATCGCATATTATCAAAATA
>CAVGDP010000267.1:0-22608 GCA_963627985.1 uncultured Eubacteriales bacterium | reverse complement strand
ATTTTAAGCAATGTTTCACGCAGTGAAAAATATTAGAAAAATTAGAATTCAATAACTACTTAACGTTTTCTTAGAAAAAAGGGACTTGGAATATTATTCTATTTGGAAATTTTACTGAAAATAAAGTAGTTATATCTGAATAAATATATTTTAGCGGACACTAATAAGAAAATAAGTAGTTGTAAAGTAAAAAAATAGGACAAAATTCACAATCCAATAATTAACAAGTAAAACAAAAACAAGATGAATAAGCGAGTATTTGTATCCGGTTGCTTTGATATGTTGCACAGCGGACATGTTGCTTTTCTCAAACAAGCCTCTTCGTATGGAGATGTATATGTAGGAGTAGGTAGCGACAAAACAATTGAACAGTTGAAAACACGCAAACCGGTTTGTTCAGAGCAGGAAAGATTGTATATGATTAAGGCCGTAAGATATGTAAAAGACGCTTGTCTTAATCATGGAGAAGGCGTGATAGACTTCGAGGAAAGTTTGGATAGGTTTCGCCCCGATATTTTTGTTGTCAATCAAGATGGGGATACGGATACTAAACGAGAAATTTGCAAACAAAGGGGTATAGAGTATATAGTTATCAATACACAAATACAAACAAGCAATACGGAAGGAAAATCATTGCTTCCTTATCGTTTGGATTTGGCAGGGACGTGGATAGATCAACCATACGTTTCAAGGTATTTTCCTGGTTGGGCTATTACGATTTCTTTAGAACCTACAATAGAGTTTAGAACAAGAAGTGGCATGAGTACTTCTACAAGGAACGCCATAAAGAGATTGTTCCCTATTAGGTTGCCAGATTATGACCCAGAATTATTGGCTAAACTTGTTTTTTGTTTTGAAAACGAACCTAATAAGAATAGATTTGTATCGGGTGCACAAGACGCTATAGGTATATGTATGCCAGGATTAGTTCGTCATTATTATAATGGAGAATTTTGGCCAGAGAAGATAGAGACGTGTTTGAGGGAAGATATTTTGACTTGGTTGGAGGAGCATATTTGTTTGGTACATACTTGGGACCGTCCTAACGGATTGGTGTTGGACGAGAGGACAAATATTAATAAATACAACGTAAGACTATTGACTGAGGCTTCAGATCATTGTTGGCAGGCGATAATGAATAAGGATTTAGAGAGTTTTGCTAAATATTGGTTAGACTCTTTTAATGCACAAGTGAGAATGTTCCCTGATATGTTGCCTGATAAATTAAGGGAGTTTATAAGCAATTATACAGATAAGGCGTTGGCATGGAAACTTTCAGGAGCAGGAGGGGCTGGTTATTTGGCTATGGTTGTTGATAAACCATTAGAAAATAGTATTAGAATAAAAATTCGCAGAAAGAAGGATATGTAGTATGAAAAGATATTGTCAGACATTGGATATAACAAACGATAAAAAATCAATACAGTCATATATTGAAGCACATAATAATATATGGCCAGAGATAAAGCAAGGAATAAAAAGCGTAGGTATTTTGGATATGCAGATATATATCTTGGGTAATAGACTTTTTATGATAATGGACACAGAAGATGATTTTGATTGGCAGAAAGATAACGCAAAACTATCAACATTGCCAAGACAAAAAGAGTGGGAAGCATACGTGGCAAAGTTTCAAGGATGCGATAAAGACGCCCCGTCTACTAGTAAATGGCAATTAATGGAAAAAATTTTTCAATTATAATAAAGAATAATTATGGCAAAAACAGCGTTAATAACAGGTATTACGGGTCAGGATGGCTCGTTTTTGGCTGAATTTCTTATAGGAAAAGGCTATCACGTGCATGGAATATTAAGACGGAGTTCGTCTTTCAATACAGGTAGAATAGAACATTTGTATTTGGACGAATGGGTAAGAGATATGAAACAACAAAGACTTGTTAACTTGCATTGGGGAGATATGACAGATAGTTCTTCTTTGATAAGAATTATTAGTACCGTCAAGCCAGATGAAATATACAATTTGGCTGCACAAAGTCATGTTAAGGTAAGTTTTGATGTTCCAGAATATACGGCAGAAGATGACGCTATTGGTGTGTTAAGACTATTGGAGGCTGTTAGAATATGTGGTTTGGAGAAGTCTTGCAGAATATATCAAGCCTCTACTTCTGAACTTTTCGGTTTGGTACAAGAAATTCCACAAAAAGAAACTACACCATTCTATCCGAGAAGTCCATACGGAGTGGCAAAACTCTATGGCTATTGGATAACAAAGAATTATAGAGAGAGTTATGGTATGTATGCGGTTAATGGTATTTTGTTTAATCACGAAAGTGAGCGTAGAGGAGAGACTTTTGTAACACGTAAAATTACTTTAGCCGCTTGTCGTATAGCACAAGGTTTTCAAGATAAGTTGTATTTAGGTAATTTGAACTCACTTAGAGATTGGGGTTATGCCAAAGATTATGTAGAATGTATGTGGTTAATGTTGCAACAAGAGAGACCAGAAGATTATGTTATAGCTACAGGCGAATATCATACGGTGAGAGATTTTTGTACTCTTGCTTTCAAACAGACTGGTATAGATTTGAGATGGCAAGGCGAAGGAATAAACGAGCAAGGTATAGACGTTAAGACAGGTAAGGTTTTAGTTGAGGTAGACCCGAAATATTTTCGTCCTGCAGAAGTAGAACAACTTTTAGGCGACCCAACAAAAGCACGGACTCAATTAGGTTGGAATCCTCGCAAAACGAGTTTTGAGGAATTAATCTCCATAATGGTTAAACACGATATGCGTTTTGTTGAGAAACTTTATTTGAAGGCTCAACAACCTGAATAATACAAATTTTCTTTGGTATGGAAAAAGATTCAAAGATATATGTTGCAGGTCATAAAGGTATGGTCGGCAGTGCTATTGTTAGAGAATTAAATCGTCAAGGTTACAATAATATTATTACAAGAGAGCATAAACAACTTGATTTAACAAGACAAGACGATGTTGAAAGATTTTTCTTGCAAGAAAAGCCTGAATATGTTTTCCTCGCGGCTGCAAAAGTAGGCGGTATTATGGCTAATAAAGAGGCTTTGGCAGATTTTATGTATGAGAATATGATTTTGGAAATGAATGTCATACATTCTGCTTGGCAAAATGGTTGCAAAAAGTTAGAGTTCTTGGGAAGTAGTTGTATTTACCCACGTTTGGCTTCGCAACCTATGAAAGAAAGTTGTTTGCTTACTGGGGAATTAGAAAAGACTAATGAGGCATACGCTTTGGCAAAGATTTCTGGTCTGAAATATTGTGAATTTCTTAATCGTCAGTATGGTACGGACTATATTTCTGTTATGCCTACAAATCTTTATGGACTAAACGATAATTATCACCCACAGCACAGTCATGTTTTGCCAGCATTGATACGTAGATTTCACGAGGCAAAGATACAGAAACTTAAAGAAGTAGTTTGTTGGGGCGATGGTTCTCCATTTAGAGAGTTTCTCTATGTGGACGATTTGGCAAATTTGTGTGTGTTTCTAATGAATAATTATTCAGGTAATGAGACCGTTAATGCAGGTACAGGTAAGGAGATAACCATTAAGGAGTTAGCTCAAATGGTCGCTAAGATTGTCGGTTATAAAGGTGAAATAAAATGGGATACTACCAAACCTAATGGTACACCGAGAAAACTTTTGGATGTAAGCAAAGCAAACCGATTAGGTTGGCATTACAAAACGGAGTTAGAAGAAGGTATTCAATTGGCTTATAATGATTTTCTTAATAACCCGATGCGAGCAGAAAGATAAACAGTTTGGAAAAAAACATAAGTCCCTTAATTAAGGAGCGACATACATTTATATATAATTATACCCTTTGGAAATGGTAAGTTTCTGAAGGGTATTTTTTGTTTATTGGTAGTTAAGATGGAAGAAATACATAGGTGTATAAGGGTAAGTAGGGTATTCTATATCGTTTTGAATAATGAAAAAATATGTGCGATATAGGTGCTATAGTATTGTAGCAAAAAAATGTATTACCCTTATAGAAAATTATGGTACTGTATCAAAATGTTATTGTCCTTAAAACATTATAAAGAGTAGAGAGTGAGGAGTTTATCTTTCTCTTTTGTCCAGTTATAAGTGGAAAGAGCAGCGTGGTAGGCGTTGAAGGAGAGTTGGTGAAGAACAATAGGGTCGTTTTTCAAATGAAGTATAGCTTCGGAACACTGTTCTATATCTTCGGGCTTGACAAGTATGCCACACTGCGTCTGATTAGTTATCTCAACGCAAAAACGTATATGTTCAGTAGCAATAACAGGCAAAGCAGCAGACATATATTCGAGTTGTTTGATAGGTATTGCGTCCACATGATTAGGAGCAGAGAGAAGCATATTTAATCCAATATCACTGCGGAGATACACCTTGTTAAAAAGCTCTTTATGAGGTACAATACCAAGATATTCTACATTCTTCCAGCCAGGTAAGGACTGCATTTGAAGGAGAAATTGTTTATCATCGAAAGGTCCTGCGAGAATAAGTTTAACATTCGCTTTTTCGCATGCAAGTATCATCTCTTTAACGCCACGTATTTTGGTTAAACCACCTACATAACAAGCCGTAAAGGTATCGTGTGGAATAGAAAGGGGAGGAGTTGCGAGGGAAGTATCCAACAAAGGGTAGTTCTTAATGGTAATGATATGATCCTTATTAAGAGTATTATAGGAGAAGAATTTCTCTTTGATCGTGTCGGTAGCAGAGACGATAGCAAAAAGATGTTTGGTAGTTTTCTTTTCTATATGTTTAGCAATAAGGAAACAAAATTTACGCAAAGGGAGAGGAATATAAGGTCTTTGAAGCATTAGTTTAGGAAAATCTTCATGAGAATCAAAAATTACCTTATGAGAGTGAGTAAGGGAGCGGACGGCAATTAGCAGTTCAGGGTCATGAAAATGATAAATATCGGCATTGAGACGTTTAGCAATTCTAACAGCTTTGAAAGGGGCGAAAAGTAGTCTTTTCAGACGAGAGGGATATGCTCCTATATCGATGATATGGATATTGTTAATATCTTGATTACCTTTGCCGTCAGCGACTATTAGAGTTACATCGTGGAATTGTTCGTTAAGGGACGAGCATTCTTTGTAAAAGATACGAGAGTCAAATCGTTGATGAACAGTTGTTATATGTACTATCTTCATTACCTTGAAATGATTAGTTGTGTGTTTGTTTCTCTTTAATGGATAAAACGCTAAAAAGAGGAAAATATTTTTTTCTTGCTACTACTGTCTGCTAAAAGTGAGTGAGAGAATACAAAAAAATATAGCAAATATACTTATGGGATAATAATAGCATAGAAAAAGAAAATAGTAATTTATTGATATTGTATCAACTAAAATCCTCCGAATAAACTCAATACTTAACTAAATAAACTCAATACTTAACTAAATAAACTCAATACTTAACTGAATAAAATCAGTACTTATTTAGAGGAAAAGAGAGAGGGGAGAATTATAAGTCTTGGAAAAGGGAGTATTCGTTTTATGGGGAGATAGTTTGAGGGTGTTTTTTCTAATAGGAAAGAAGGTTATTGCTAAAAACTAATTAGTTGAATCTATAAGAAAATGAGACAGATCCATTATAAATCTGCCTCAAGAAAACAAAGTATTAATCAAATTTCTTATGTTCTACTTCTTCGGAATGTTCTTCAAAATATCAAGTGTATGTTCCCAAAACATTTGTAAAGTCTTTATATCCATTCTTTCATCCGGAGAATGTACGCCCCTGAGTGTAGGACCGTATGAAATCATATCCATATTAGGATATTTCTTGCCGATTAATCCACACTCCAAACCTGCATGTATCGCCCGAACTATTGGTTTCTTACCGAACAAACGCTCGTATGAAGAAACTACAACAGACAATATCTCACTATCCGTATTAGGTGTCCAACCAGGATAACCGTCCGTATGCTCTACACGACAACCTACCAAACGCATACAAGCCTCTACTCTCGTCTTGGCTGCAACTAAAACACTCTCAACAGAAGAACGTTGCGAAGTAACTATTTGTATCTCATCATCTACTAACTTTACGCTCGCCAAATTAGTACTCGTCTCCACGAAATTAGGTATCTCCCTGCTCATTGCCAAAACTCCGTGCGGTATTGCATAAAGAAGATCTAATAAATGGTCAGTATCTTCCTTTGAGATCATATATTTAGGTCTATCAATCTTGTGAATATCAACCTCTAATGTAGGTTCAGTGGAACGAAACTCGTATTTGACATCCTTTGCAAATTGTTCCACAAGGTTAAGCATCTCTTGCTCGAAATTAGGGTTAATCATTATCTTTGCAGTTGCTTCTCGTGCAATAGCATTACGCAAATTACCTCCACAAAAATCACAAAGACGCATCTTGCATTGATTATTTATCTGCCAAAGTATACGATTGAGAATCTTATTAGCACAACCTAAACCCTTATTGATATCATCTCCACTATGACCACCTTTCAAACCTTTGATAGTAATAGAGTATGGTATAGCGTGTTGGCAAGAAGGTTCTTTATTGATAGGCATATAACCCAAAGTATCTACTCCTCCTGCACAGCCAATAAACATCTCTCCCTCGTCTTCGGAGTCTAAATTGATAAGTATATCAGACTGTAAGGCATCATCACTCAAAGCCATAGCACCTGTAAGACCTGTCTCCTCGTCTATAGTAAATAAGCATTCCAAATCAGGATGGGAAATAGTTTTGCTATCCAAGATAGCAAGAGCAGTAGCAATACCTATACCATCATCTGCACCCAAAGTAGTACCATTAGCTTTTAACCAACCATCTTCTACACGTACCTCGATGGCATCTTTCTCGAAATCGAAGTCTTTATCGGAATTCTTCTCGCAAACCATATCCATGTGTGCTTGAAGACAAACCATTTTGCGATCTATCATATCGGGTGTAGCTTTCTTTCTTATAATGATATTGCCAACTAAATCAGCAGTAGTTTCTAAACCTCTTTTAATACCCCATTCATACAAATATTGACTAATCTTTGCCTCTTGTTTGCTAGGACGAGGTACTGACAAAATAGGTTTGAATTGCGCAAACACTTCTTGCGGTTGCAAGGTATCTAATACTTCATTCATGGTTATATGTATATTATTTGTTTATTTCTTCTCAAAAAGGCAAGGCATTTTCTTATTGCCCTGCCTGAATATGTCTCATCGATTTATTCTAACTTAATCATCTTCTTGGTTATTCGTTGTTTATTATAACGAACGGTATAGTAGTATGTGCCAGATGGCAAGTTGTATAGAGGAAGTGAAATCCGATTATTACCTTGAGTATAATTATTGTCCGTAGAATAAACTATGCGTCCATTAATATCTTGTACATCCAAATAGATATGTCCATTTTGAGGTATATATACGTCTATTTCGCAAGTTTCTATGAATGGATTAGGACGATTTTGAGATACACTAAACTCTTCTGTCGTAGTAATATCATCCAAACCAACACTGCTCTGAACAACAACTATATGGGTCGTATCATTAGACTTATTTATATCGTAATCGTAATTTATCCATGCAACAATATCATATACTCCGTTATCATTACGTGCAACCCCTTTGTCGAAGGTTAGATAAAGAGTCTTATCTATTGGTTCATCGTAGAGTAAATCAAATGTTTGAGTAGTAGGATGAGCATAATCGCCATTAACAACGTATGAGGCTTTGACTTTTCCATTACCTGCCAAAGTACCTATATGATGTGCTCGCAATTGTACTTTACATATTTTATTAACATTCTGCTCTACCATTATACTATCGGCTTGCATATCCTTATAACCTAAATACACACTGCAAGTAGTATCATTGGAAGCGTTCTCATCTAATGGATGATAAACGTATGCACATACACTTTGATACATTGATTTATTTATCTTGGTAGCAAAAGTATGATAACCCATAGTAGAGGCTTCCAAAGGTTTGCCATCACGGAAATTCTCTTCTATTTTCATAGAGGTGTCTCCATCGAGATAGAAACCAACAATAATACTATCCATAGGTTTGGAAGAAGAGTTCATAAAGGTAAATTGCAAACTATATTGAGCACCATTATCATCCAAAGTTATGTATTTTGCTTCTAAATCGTTAGTAGTATTAGTAGATTGCAAACGCAAATATAAAGTATCATTATCAGGGTACATATCGCCTTGATAACCTGACCATACTTTGAGATTAACTGTACCAAAAGGAGATTGGAATGGAGTAGTAAAGTTATAGATGTATTCATCGCCATTATTCAACTCTGGTACAAAGTGAATAGTCTCTTCTATTGTTTGACTGCCGATTGTATAATAGATAGGTAGATATTCGATTGGTTCTACTCCATAATTCTTTAACTTAACAGCAACATTTACATTGTCTTGTGCTGCTACTTTGGTCATCGGTTTGGTTATCTCTAATAGTCCAACATCGTGTAACAAAGGTTGAATAATGAAATAAGAGGTAGTCGTATCATTATCAGTATATAAATCATTAGGATTAAGACGAGTATATGCGGTAATAGAGAACGGATCTGGCATAGAAACACTCAAATATTTACCATTAGTGAAGGTATATTCTATATCTCCTCCAATAGGAATAGTCTGCATTACGTCCTCGCATTGAGTAATGTACATATTTTCGGCTAAATAACAAACTTTGAATGAGGTAATCTCTTTTTTACCGTAGTTATGTATTTTTACTTTTGGATAGAAATACTGTCCATAAGAAGGAACTTGGTCAGGAGTTAATTCTATATAGGTAACACCTGCATCATAATCCCTTAAAGCTCTATCAAGTTTGAAATCATCTATCGCAACTCCATCGGCAATATGTCCATCGGTAGAGGTAAAGACAAATCTTATCTGAGTTACTTTGCCTAAATCTCCACTAACGGCATCCATAGAATAAGTTGATTTCTCCCACGTAACATTAGAAGAAGTAAATCCTTCCTCACTATCATACCAATTCTTGCCATAAGCATCACCATACGAACCTAATATCTTCCAAATACCCTTGTAATTAAGATATTCTACTACCAAAGAAACACCTGGTCCAAATTCTCTACGCATCATAAAGGAAAGAGTATCTGGTTTTATTTCTGTAATATTGAAGATAGGTGAGTATAAGATACTCGTATTGTCCATAGTATATTTACCGTCTATATTAGTCTTCCAACAATTTGGAGTAGAATAAGCAGCCTTGATAACATCGTTACCCGTTGGAGAAGGAGAACCCATTTCCCATAAATTAGTCAAACGTTTAGGGTCTGCTTCGTAAGCATAGAAATCATAATTAGATAGATTCTGCTCATCAAATTTGGTAGAATAAGGAAGAGTATATATAGGATAGATATAATTATTTAATGTTATAGTATCATTAGGATGGTATTCATCGTTAGCAACCGTTACGTACGCTTTGAAATCATTATGACCCAAATCTAATTCCAAATCTGCTAACTCTACATCCTCTATATCAGAAGAATGCAACATACCAGCCCAATTATAAACAGTGGTATCGTCTTTGTAAATCCATGTAATATCGGCACTTGTTAAATCTGTCTTACCTGCATTACGCAAACGAACAACAAGTTTTTTGTTTCTAACTGTATCTTGTCTCTCTGGGGAAACAAATCTCGTAAGCTCGGCATTGATATTCTTTATAGGAGAAATATGTATCTTGTAGTCTTCTATTTCTCCACCACCAATTGCAGGATACTTAGTGCTACCAGGTGTAGGTCCAAACTTGTGCGTACTATCATCCTGAGAAACGATAACTCTCATCATAGTATAGCCATTAAGTGCATCGTCTGGTACTTGTATCAAAGCACGATTAGTACCATTTATAATAGCTTCACCTGAATATACAGTCTCTGTTGCGGTATCGAATACTCCATTTCTATTCCAATCAATCCAAGCCTTTACCCAACCTGTTACAACCTGATCTTCTGCAATCTCCATATCACTCGATGTTGTTATACTAATTAGTAAAGAGTCTTTCAAACCTTTGAATAACTCTGGTGGAGTAACCGATTGTGTGAAATCGGAATAATCTACTGCAACTGAGGATGAAATATTATCCATAGAACCTAATTGTACTTGAGTTATATTCAAACTCTTCATATCTCCTACAACTTTCGAATCAGAACTAATACTTGTGATCGGTACTACTTTGATTGTAGGTGTTGTATCATTAGTATTAACACAATCATTATTATGATTTACCCAAACTTTTACTTCGTAATTCTTGGTAGAAGTAGTGAAATCAAACAACTGTTTGAAAGTGTATATTACGGTATCATCCTTCATTATAGAAGCATCGCAAGTCTCGGTAAATATTTCAGCAGGACTATTAGCAGGTAGCAGGGGTTTAATAGAACAAGTTATAGGGAAATTAGTTACCGTTTGAGAACCAAAATTAGTTAGTTGCACTTTTACTGTATCCTCACTCATAAACAAATATCCCTTCTTTGGTTGTGCAGGTGGCTCTACTACTGCTATTGCTTTGATATCTACCGCACAACGTGGCTTAACCTTTACATTTACCTTGGTGAAATCACTCGGACAAGCACCACTATTCTTACTCAAAACATTTACATAGAAAGACGTATCCTTATATATAGGGTTAGTTATGTTGAGTATCGTAGAAGAATTATAATTAGTTGGTTTGTAGAATGGTGTAGCATCGGTAGTATCGTGGAACCAACGTATAGAGATCTCATCCCCTTGACTTGTTCTTGCACTCGCATTCGTACCATAATACACAGAAGTATCGTAGGCAACAGGTGCAGAAGGAGAAACGTAAGCAACAAAAGACTCTGTCTTGGAGACTGTATCATTAGCAGGATTGCTATCATCCGACAAATAAACGTATGCTCTAACCGACCAGGTAGTATCATTACCTCCCGTAGGCTCCATATTAACCGTTTGAGTGAATTTATAATTAGATATACTTGCGTTAGGTTGTAAAGTATTCAAAGTAACAGAACTACCAGATGTATTAGTATATGTAAATGGGAAGGTTATCTGTTCGGTAACAGTCTTTTTCATCTGTCCAGTCTCACCTCTAACCTCGTAAGTTACTTTTATAATATCACCTTGTACTACTGCCTTATTACCCACATTCTTAATTGCTACCTCTAATTCTTGATTACGCATTTGCACACCACATTTAGTCGTCCCTTGTTTCTTAATAGATACCAATTGCAAATCCTTACCAGGTATAATTTTTATAGGAATAGTTATAGTATCATTATAATAAACAGTATCATCTGTTAGCATAGTAAATACTTGTATATAACAAGAATCCGTAGCAGGAGTATTGAGATGAGCGGTTAGTTTAGCGGTAAAAGTATATGCAGAGGTATCCATAGAGGCAAGTGCATCTCCGGAGCGTGTCTCTTGCTGGGTTTGGAATACGTCCGAAGTATATAAATGTCCTCCATACTTAACACCAATAGGAAGAGAAGTTACAGCTAATTTACCGAAGTTTTGAATAACAACTTTAACCGTTATATCATCTCCCTCTATATAAGAAGTATTACTTAATGGACTAAGTATCTCTACTATACCACAATCAGTAGGTAGGAATTGATATTCATACGCTCCTATTGTTGGTTTTGGAGATGTTGGTCTATTATTGCCATATATATCCACAGAACAGTTATCTATCGGCTCTGCTTTGGTTATTATATTAGTAGGAGAAAGGAACTCCAAACAAGTGTCACTCTTGAATTTATTCTCTATTGAAACAGAATTAGCATCGAAAGAATTAGCTGTCTGCAAAGCACTAACCGTTGCACAATCCTTATTGCTCCAATAAATAAATTTAGAACCCGAAGCAGTATAATTATTATTATCCGACAAGACAACCGAAGAACCATCACCCTCTACATAATAAACATATCCACCGCAATCATTATCTAAATTGTTGTTACGCACAGAAATATTCATATTTCCTTTGCCTAAATACAAGTTACGTGTATTGGTATTCTTGGTTGAAACTTTCAAATAAATAGTATTATAATACACACTAACAAAGTTAGAAGAATCTATGTCTATACCATGTGTTTTGAGCTTGGAAGTACCACCACTTACCACCAAAATAGAGTTATTGATAATCTCAAACGGAGAAACATCATCACCTACTGCATTTCTAACAACGATAGCACTTCTTGCTTTCATACCTCCGTCCATAAGGATAACTTCATTAGCAAATATTCTACTCTGTCCACCGATATTACTGAATTTCAAAACATCATCTATGTAATCATTTGCATGAGATTTGACTTTATTGTATTCAAATAACATATTATTATAATCTCTAATACTAACAGCAAAAGCTTTCGTATCCACAAAATTACAAGAGTCTATCTCTATTCTATCAAGCATAGAACCATCCGCAGGGTGTTCGTTTTCAATAGCAGAATAACCATTCATAAAAGTATTAGAATGGAAATATATACTATCATTCTTACCTATCATACTAACTAATCTAACAACAGGATTTGTCTCTGTGGTAGCCTCGAAGACAAGATTATCGAAATGTATATTATTAGTATTATTCAATAAAGCCAAATTAGTAAAGGTACTATCTACTTTGAAGGTAATATTTTTGAAATATATATTAGAAATATTTGTTATTGAAAGTAAATTCAAACTACCCTCTGTGGTATCGGTAATAATTACTTCACCCTCTCCTATGAATGATATAGTATTCTGTTCGCTTATACCATTTATGTCTTTTAGGTCTATTGTATCATAATATGTACCTTCGGTGATATTGAATACGATAGGACCGCAAATACCCGAAATCTTCAAGTTTTCTATTGCTTCTCCTATGGAAGAATAATCACTCGTTTGACCTCCAATAGTTAGACTTGTAATAGTGTTTTCTTTACCAACACAAGCAGCAAACTCACCTCTAATAGTATCATTAGCAGCAGTATTATCGCAATCCAAATTAACATTTATCTCCATACTTATAGGACCAGGATTGAAAGTATATGTGCCTATTTCGATAACCCTTATCTCGTTAGGAGTTAGTGGATTATCTGTATTACTCCAATTGAAGGTAGGTTGTTGCACATCATTTACTATCCAATTAATTGTTGCACTCGTAATACTATCTGTACCGAAGTTCTTTATTTCCACTTTGATAGGTATCTCTTCCCCTGAGGTTATGTTATTATCTGACGGAGAAACAATATTTTTCAAACCTATATCACATGCAGGAGGATTCTCTACTACTGCCGTTACTGTACTACGTTCGCTAACACAACCAAACATCTCCATATTTAATTTTATGTATGGTATGCGACTAAATGTAGTCGGAGCAGTTGTTACATCCTCACAAACAGATGAAGAAGTTTTCTTTATGTTTAGTGTTTGAACTTGTTCTGTAGGTACGGTATAAGTAGTAACCATCACCGAAGATTGAGCAGTAAAACAAACCTCCAATACTAAATTAGTTTGACCATCCCAGTAATAAGGTTCAGAGAAAACAATATCCCTCCAACCAACAAAGTCTTTGAGTATCTCCAATGTATCATCATAAACAGTAGTTAAACCTTCTTGCCAAGTACTTAATTCTGTTTGCTGGGTTGTACCTATCTTTACGATATAAGAAGAATATAGTAACGTATCGGGTAGTTTAGACGTTGAAGAGGCTTTGGTAAGACTTAATATATATGAAGATATACCTTCAATATTTCCCTCTGTGTAGCCATAAGCTAATAATGTATCAGCAGGGAGTAAGTATTGTTCTTTTATGTTTTTTGTCTTTGTGTTGAATAGTGAAGGTGATGGAGCAGAGGAGGTTACTTTGTTTGTATCCTCTCCTAATGCGTTAGAGAATTGTACTTTATTGAATGCCTCTACATAATATGTTGTATTCTCGTATAATATAGGTGTGGTATAGGTTGTTCCTCTAATTAGTTCTTGTGTACTTGTAGGACTATCATACCAAATAATCTCATGCTCGCTTTCTGCTGTTAAGGTTGCCGAAGAAGAATAATCTACGGTATCATTATAAGTAGTTGGAGGTAATGGAGTTTGTTTAGAAACGATATACAAATACATAGTATCATTATTATGTACTACATCGTAAGGATGAGAAGAATAAACTTTTATCTTAATATTCCTATCATTATTGTTTGATGTTAAATCGATTTGTTGCGATACTATATAATTCATGTTCGCAAATTGTTGCAAGGCTTGACCTGTACCCAAGATAGTACTCGTTATTAATGTATCGTTAATAGTCTGTATTAGGGTATTATCCTCGTATATCTCACAAACTAATGGTATTGTATCCAAACTTAATAAACCTGTGTTACTAACAGTTATAGTGATATTTTCAGGACCTAATTGACAGTCCTTATAAGGTTGTTGATTATAATCATTAGAAGATATTTCACCTACTTTTATTTCTGTTATACCTGGATCGTAATTAGGTACATCTGTTATAATTATCTCGTATGGAGTTAGATAACCTATACACAAACTCTCTGTATAATCTGTTAGATCAGAATTATATGTACCCATAGTCATAGATTTTGTCTCCGAGGCAACAGACCAGTTAGAAGCGTCAGTTGTAGCGACAGTGTTTCTTATTATACCTGCCGTTGTGGTAGTTATAGTTATTGTCTGACCGTTTTCTTGCCAAATAGTAGAAGGTACGCCAATAGAAGAGGCAAATGTAGCACCATTAAACGTTAAAGCATCTATAAACACTCCATTAGGATTGATTATAGACAAACCTCCTTTGGCAGTAGCGTTTATCTTGAATTTGGTAGCATTTACTGCTATTGCTATACTATCTCCAACGGTTAAACTGTTTGTTGCAACAAGTACTATTGAAGAATGTCCTTTTAGTATGTAATTATCTGGGAACGTGTATGAAGCATACTCTTTTGTAAGAGACGTACCACTATAATACACAAATCTATAACCTCCAATATTCAAGTCTTCTGCACCACAATTCGCTATCTCAAAAGCATTATTAGCCGAAATATATGACGGCAAAGATTGTGTAATACCCTCTTTGGTAGCGTCTTTGGAAAACTGCACCTCTGCTATTCTCAATATAGGTTGTTCATCTCTACGTGCAAAATATATTGTAGTGTCGCTATATAAATTATCTGTTGTGAAAGTATGACCTTTATAGAAATACGTGCTATCTGCTTGTGTATAATACCAATAAATACTATCGTTAGCACATAATTCACTCAAATCTATCGTATCTGAATGTCCGTATTTAACAGAATCTTTTTGCGTTGCCAAAGCAGGTAATCTATAATAAGATATAACAGTAGATGATGCGGTATCATTATTCTTAACCGTGTCTAAATCCAAGATAGAATAACCTTTTATATCAAATGTCTTGTTACCCGTTAATGCTTTGAAGTTATATTTATCCTCAAAAACAATATGTTTGACTACATTCGGCTCCAAGGTATCAGTAAATAATTTAGTACTAACCACATTGCCATCTACACTATAAGATAAGGATATAGTATTAGCAGATATAGTGTTAGCAGATATATTCTTAAACTCTATATATACTTTTTCTTGCTCGAAATCACACCCCGTATAAGTATTAGCCATTACCTCCTCAAACTCCTCTAAACCAACTTTAAGTACATATACATTATTAGTAGGAGGGTCAAACTCTTTCAAACCTATACAAGGACGTTTGTTTTCTGTCTGTGTAGGACGATTAACTCCATAATAATCATCCGTTACTCCGTCTATCCAATCTCCCGCAGCACACAAATCTATATTAGCCGCATTCAGATTGTCCCAAGAATCAAATAATGGATCTTGTGCGATTATAGATAAGGTATCATTATTTTGTTGTTTCCAAGTAGTTGTATCTGTTGCTACGGCACCATCGATAGAAAAATAGTTATTAACTACCTTAGTACTCATCTGCTTATAATACCAGTTTCTACCGATAACAAAACTATTAGTAGAAGAAGGTCTTAAAGCAACTCCATAGCCGTACCCTTCACTAACTATAATATTGTTTTTGAATATATTATTAGTAGTCGTTAGGTTAGAACCTCCTAATGATACGGCATAATTCTTTTTTATTGCTTTATCCAAACTACGAGAGTATAAATTATTATATACCACTTTGTTATTACCTCCCGACAATAGATTAATACCATATTGATTAAACGCCACAGCGTTATCTGATACATTATCTAACGACACAGCATTATTAGCAATAATAGAATTATCAATATTAGTTAAGGATATTGCACTTATATTACTCAAAGTGAAGGTGTTCTTTGTTATTTCTGTACTATCTGTATTATTTGTTTGAATAGCATAATATTGACTTGTAAGTTTAGCATAATTAGTTGTAGCCATAGGAGTTAGGAAAGTATTTTTATTTATTATAGTATTCTTGGCGTATTGCAAATTAATAGCGTTTTCTACAAAGTTCTTATTATCTGATATAATATTGAATGTGTTATTATTTATCTGCAAATTAGATAGCAAAGCGGTAGTAGAGAAACCTTTTGCCGAGATGATAGTCTGTGCAGGCTGCTCAAAAACACAGTTATTTATCTTAATATCAAAATCTTTCGTACTATTTATAGACGCTCCATTAATATTTATAATAGTATTCACTCTACTATAATACGCACTTGTCTTGTCGTAAGATACAAATTCACAATTGCTAAACGTTATGTCCTCTGTATTGTTATTCATCGTTATGAAGTCAAACGCAGAAGTACTTGTAAGAGTGATATTCTTATTCAAAGAGAATGTTAAATTAGTGAATTTGAAATGTTTGACACCATTCAAATCAAACAAAGAAGTCTGACTATTTGTCTTTGGCATAAAGACTACCTTATGAGTAGTATCCACGTTGATAAACTCTATCGTATGATCCTTTGATAAACCTGCTATATCACAAGAAGGAAAATCTATCTCACTCGCATATATAACATCACCATTCAATAAACTATCTTGATCCGTTCCTGTTGCAATCTTAAAGATACAATTACCTCCGATACCTGCATTTTTCATCATTATAAACGCCTCATCGAAAGTCTTGTACGTCCTCAATGAAGAGATACCTTCTACTTCTCCTCCAAGAGCATACACACCCGTCATCTGTCCATTAACGGCAAAGACCTTAACCGTAAGAGTATCATTATCATAATCCCAGTCTATATACTCCTCACTCGGCATCTCTACCCATACTTTCAATGTGTGAATTCCCTCTGGACAAGACCACGAAGTAGTTGCAGTAAATTCTGTTGCAGTATCTTGCGGTATCTTAGTAGAAGACAATGGACGCATAGTACCGTTCCACATAGACGTACCGATAGTAGTTATATCGTCGTCTATCATCCACTTCACTTTCAACTGCTTGATAGTATCTAAACCATCATTACGCAACCAAACTTTAAGGGTCGTAGGTGTAGAAGCACTAACGGTTACCATCTTACTCAAATTACCATAGCAATTTACTGCCGGCCAGGGTAATAAGATAGTATCTTGTCTAATACCTGCATTCGTTTGGAAATAACACTTATTCACAAAGTTAAAGCGAATATTTGGCTTGCTTGCTACAACTCCTGTGGCATCCGTATTGAATGAACCCGTACAAGGTGTAACAGGCGTATTAGCAGACTGTTCCAAACGGTGAGTCTTATACTGATCATTACTACCCGCAGAATAACTTTGTATCTTGGTATCTCCATACGTCTGACTATTTTCGTAACAACTCTTAAGAATTATATCAGTCTGACCATCCCAAAGAAAAATCTTATCATCGTCAAAAGCAAAATATTGCCAACCTGTATCTGGCAAAAGATAAGACGCTTGATTGATATAATTAGTTACTTTGCTATATTGCGAAGCACCCGATCCTGCATCTATAACGTCCTTAGAAGAAACACTTCCTAAATATACCTTGAAATTATTCAGAGTAACTGTCCCCGTTGGACGAGATTTGATATAAAGATAGAAACCACCTATTATACCCGGTCCATAACCTGCTGCTTTCAACTCTTCTGCCGAGTATCTTATTTGATGCGATACCTTAGCATTCTTCGTTGCAAATATCAAAGCCTCAGAGGATAACCCCGAAGTCTTCACTTGCTTGTCTCCCGTATATGGACGCAAATACTTAAATACTTGTTCATTACCCGTAAATGGATATGTAGTCTTATTGCCCCAACTATCTGTAACGACTACCTTATAACACATAACAGAGTCTATTCCTGTGTATGGTATTGTTGCTATGTATTTATTATCGGTAGTGTTTTTCTTTTGCAGATTAACCTTAGTATAAGTACTCTCATTTATAGAACGATACAATACATACAAACTATCTGCTACTGTGGATAAAGTACTTGACTGACCTGTTAGTTCAAATTCTAATTCAGCATCCGAACAATAAGGATAATTATATGTTTGCGGACACGATACCAAAGTATTAAATCTCGGTACCATAATAGATGAAGCCGTTGTAGTATATACTTTTACATCGTCTATCAACCAACCATAACCATTGTCAGTTGCATTCGGCATCGTGAAACGAATATAAAACGTGGTATTACTATTCAATTTATTAGTTAAATAATACACCTCGTGGCGCCACATAGAAGAGTCTATATTAGTCGCCTTGCTAATATCTATTCCCTCTGTATAGTACTGTGTGTATTTGAACGAATTACCCTGACCCGATAGACCAGGAGAGAATTTATTGTCATACACATTCGTACCACTCAAAGAAGTAGGAGCACCTGTGGGAGCGAATAGCAACTGTATTCTACATTGCGATTTAGTGAAAGGTATATGATTGAACTCCAATCTAACTTGCTCACCTGCATTAATCGTTATAGCACTTGTTTGAAGGTACTGATCACCCGAAGCGTGTTTTATTCTTGCAAACTTAGTACCGTTGATAGCGATAGTAGAAGATTCTTCTACCGTTACATTACTCGTAGAGGAGGTAGTAAAAGAAGAAGGCAATCCATCCTCAAAGTCATAATGTTGAAGCAGTGTTACTTGTGCTTGTGATACTATACCCAACAACAACATTATAAGTCCTACAAATACTCTCTTTTTTTTCATCTTTATAGTTTGTTATATTATTCTTTATATTATAATGAATAGAAATATTCTCTTTTCCACTCACTTCTATATCTACTAAAATAGAGAGGCAAAAATACGAATTTTTTTTCAATTCTTATATATTTTTTTCAATATTTTTACAATTTTTTCTCTCCGTCTATTCTCTATTTTACTCTATATAGATACCGTTTGCTATCAAAAGTAAAGTTTTTATTTTATATTTTTTCTAAAACATAGTTCGTTTATTTGTTTTTTTTTATTATTTTTGCAAAATTAATTTTTATAAAAAAATGTTCATTAAAAATGAGTTCTATTATAATAAACCCAAACAAATTGATATATCATCAGAATATATTCATTTATTTTTTACTCTTTTTTTTATTAATTTTGCAAAATTATAAATCAATATATATATTTTTATGATGAAAGTTTTACATTTCCACAACAAACACAAAATTTTATTCCGCAGTTTTAATGAGATAATAAAGAGATTAGACACAGAGGAAGATATAGTGTTTGATTCATTTTTAGATTCTATAAGTTATATAGACTGTTTATACGGTGCTTTTTTCGACTCTAAATCTGATGATACAAACAAGGCTTATGATATAAACAAGGTTTTTTTGTCTATTTTGGATAGAATAAAAGAACCTTCACTTTGTTTAGAGTTCTTATGCCGATGGAGTAAAGAAACAATAACAATACACGAAACGACTTTTTGGCAAGAGTTTAAATATTTACACGAAACGACTTTTTGGCAAGAGTTTAAATATTTTTGCAATAATCTTATAGGTTTTCTTCTTAAAACGATCTATAAGAATTACCTAGAAAAGGATATTATAGAATATCTTGTTTGTCGTACAGATGAAATAAAGAGTGAAATAAAGAGAAAAATAAGTGAAAATTTAGTTGAAATAAAACAATACAATGATTTAGTTGAAATAAAACAATACGATGATAAGAAAAAGAATAGAATGCAAAAGTATATGGATGTGTGTATAAAAAATACAGTAAATATAAAAAATACAGTAAAAAATTCAGCATCCGGGTTAGATTTAGACTTAGATAATACCATAGATTTTTCTTTTTTCGTAAACGAGACTAATCAAACAGAACAGAATAACGGGAATTTATCCATTCAAACACAAAAGAAAGAAGTAAATAAAGAAGTAAATAAAGAAGTAGATAAAGAAGTAGAGAGAGAAAAAAAACGTATTTCGGATTGTCTACAAAGTAAATACACAGAGCAGTATAAAAAAATATTAGACAAAATGTGTAAGGATGAGTGGATAACAAGATTATCTAAAACGGAGCATCTGTATAGATGGAATAAACCTATATGTCATCTGATATATTTTGCTGTATGGCTTAGTGAAAATAACTTCTACAATAGTGATTATGAAGATAAAATGCCTTGGGCACCATTATCAAATGATTTTAAGGCAAAGAACAAAAATATAGAAGCAAAATACCTAAACAGCCTATACAATAAAGGAGGTTATATTGGTAAAAAACCAAAAAGCGAGATGGAAAAATATCTTTCAGAATTAATAAAGAAATTGCTCTCTAAGTAATAAAGTGTAAAACAGATTTACTTACTCTTTAATAATTATAAGAGGGCACCATCTTCTCTTAATTTTGTTTCAATATTTGACCATGGACGTTCTATATGTTGTTTTACGTCATTAAATAATCGTATAACAACTTCTATGTACGATGGATTTATTCTGTCCATCATATTCTTTTCTTTTGCATTTTCTTAATACATATATTTGGTCTATCCGTGAATATATCGGATTTTACCTACAAAGATCCACTTTTTCACTATAAATAACCTTTCTTACTAATCTCATTTTTTTGTAAAAATTTGTAAAAAAAGCAGAAAATTTATGTGTTAATTCTCCTTTATTATTACCTGTGTTTCAAATATATAATGTGTATATTTTATAGCCGACTACCCTAGTCGACTACCCTAGTCGACTACCCTAGTCGTTTTCTTGTTTGTTTTCTGTTTCTCTATACTTTTGCGTTGTAAATAAATTTAAAAATTTAAAGAAATGACAACAATTACAAAATTAGTGTGCTATATGCATACAGCAGATTTCAAAAAACGTTTTCCTCGCTTTTCAAAAGTTTGGAAAATAATTGCAAAAATTAGTCCTATTGACGAGAAGAATACATTTTTTTTCGTGTCACTTCTTCTTATAGAGATAGTTTTTTGTTTAGTGTATAACTTCATAAATTATTTAGTATTATGGATAAAATAATCAACAAAAACGCTCTTTCAGTGGAGCAGAAAACGAAAGAGAGTAATAATATTCTTTACACCGATACGCTTACCCAAAAGGCATCTTTGGACAAAGAGTTGAATCTAACTGGCAAGGATATTAATAAACAAGTAAATAGCGAAATTCTCGCTCAGATGGGCATTAAAATATTCTCAAGGTTGGACCATTTCAAAATCGTAGAGAATACTACTAAATACCTCGTAGATAAACTTATACCTTTTGATCGGAATACTACCAAAGGTATCGTTCTTAGTGGTGATAGTGGTACGGGTAAGAGTATTTTTGCCCAAAATCTTGCTTATGCGGTTAGTATGGATGAGGCTTTTTTAGGGGAGTTTAAGGTATATAATCCGCAATTACGCAGTGTTTTATACATTAGTGGAGAGGATGGGATGGATACCAATTTGGAAAACATCTACAAACAAGAGGAAGTTTGGCAAACTCCATCCGAGAAGGATAATGTTCATACTGTTTATGGTTTGGATTCAATTATGGATATTGATAAACTTGAAGACATTTTCGAGTCTGTCAAAAACATTACCGGTGATTATCCTTGTATGGTTATAATAGATTCTTTGTCAAGTTTTTCGGGTGTTGAGCATTTGGATACTTACAAAGCGGGCGATATTGTAAAATTGCAATGTGCCTTGAATAGAGTTGCAAGTAAATGCAATTGTGTCCCTCTTTGGATTTGCCATAACAAAAAGAAGAAAGAGTCAGCTAACAAGAGTTTGGACGTTGCAGGTTCTTATAATATTGTTGCCAAGAGTACCCAAACGATCAATTTGGAGAAAATCGCTAACGAAATGGATGACAGTGTCTATATGTCTATAACAAAGTCTAATAGAATGTCTGACAAAGATAGAAAAATGACCTATACTCTGCACATAGACGACAACAAGATTATTTCCCTCATAGATGGAGAGGAAGTTTCTCCTACAAAGAAAGAAAAATACACAGATGAGTATAAGAAATTCATTGTAGCCCAGTGTGATTCTCTTCTCTCGAGGGGGAATTCTTGGGAGAGTATCGCAAGAGAACTTTGCTACATAGACGACCAAATGTCAAAGGAAGAAAAAGACAAAAAAATTGATTCTTTGTCCAAAAAATATAGACGTTGGAAAAATCCACAGAAAACTCCTAATTCGTTAATTAACAGCGATAAAAAAGATAATCAAACTTTCGGACAGACACAGAACCCTTAGGGGGGGGATGTCTGTCCGA
>CAVGDP010000266.1:0-20891 GCA_963627985.1 uncultured Eubacteriales bacterium | reverse complement strand
ATTGAAGTTATTTGAATAGTTATTGAAGTTATTTGAATAGTTATTGATTTTATTTGAATAAGTATTGATTTTATTTTGACGAAATGTGATACTATTAGAATTTCTAATTCTTTAAAATGTTCTATTTTTCTTATCGCAAAATTTTAAGCAATGTTTCACGGAAGGAAAAATGATATAGAAATCATAATACGACGAGTACTTAAAATGGTTCCTAAAAAAGATGATTGGGAATGTTATTATTATGTGAGGATTTGCTGAAAATAAGTTAATACTATTCTAATAGAGATATTTAGTGAATGCTAATAGATAGATTTACTTTTATTCTTTGAGGAGAATATACAAAATCTGCACCTGTTCAACTTATTTTAGATCAGTAGGACGAAATAAAGTAAGAATTTTATTGTACAATGGACGTTTGGTTGTAAATAATTGTTCATTATTGTAGGATTTAAGAAAAATTAAATAAAGAAAAATTAAATTATTTTCATATTTATATCTATATTGTTTTCAATTTATTAAATAGATTTTACATAATAATAGAACAAAGTAAAGTATAAATAAATCATTTTATTTATATAAAAATCTCAAAAAAAGTACTAATTTTGCAAACTTATAAAAGGAACATTAAAACAATGGGAACAATTATCATCTATGCAATAATAGCGATGGCGGTAGCGGGCTTGGTGCTATCGGTTGTGCTTTATATTGTATCGCAGAAATTCAAAGTAGAAGAGGATGCTCGTATTGACCAAGTAGCAGAAGTATTACCCGGTGCAAATTGTGGAGGCTGTGGTTTCGCAGGTTGTAGAGGTTTGGCAGAAGCAATAGTTAAGGCCGGCAATATGGATGGCAAGGCATGTCCAGTTGGAGGCGCTCCGGTTATGGCACAAGTCGGCAAGATAATGGGATTGGAAGCCGCAGAAAGTGAGCCAATGATTGCCGTAGTGCGTTGTAATGGAGGCAAATGTAATACTCATAGGAAAGTAGAATACGATGGCGTTATGGATTGTGCGAGCGCTAATCAAAATTTTGCTTCTGAGGGGGGATGCTCTTTTGGATGTTTAGGTTTGGGTACTTGTGTTAGTGTCTGCAAGTTTGATGCTATTCATATTAATCCAGATACGCAGTTGCCAGAAGTAGACGAAGAGAAATGCGTTGCTTGTGGTGCTTGTGCAAAAGCATGTCCGAGAATGGTTATAGAAATTAGAAAAAAAGGATTCAAAGGACGTAGAGTATTCGTATCTTGTATTAACAAAGAGAAAGGTGCCGTTGCCAAGAAGAATTGCGATGTGGCTTGTATTGGATGTGGCAAGTGCGAGAAAGTATGTGCTTTTGGTGCAATAACAATAGAGAATAATCTTTCATATATAGATTTTAATAAATGTAAATTATGTCGTAAATGCGTAGAGGCTTGTCCAACGGGAGCAATACACGCAGTTAATTTTCCTGCTCCTAAACCCAAAGAGGCAACTACAGAATCTAAAGTGGCACAATCTACAATAAAAGAAGAAAAAGTAGATACCACGACAGAACAAACAAATACGCAAAGCATCGCAACAGAAAATACAACACCTAAATCAGAATAAGATTATGACAACATTTAGAAAAGGGGGAGTACATCCTGAAGAAAATAAATTAGCAAGGGATTGCAAAATAGAGGTTATGCCCTTGACTAAAAAAGCAGTAGTTTTTGTTTCGCAACATTTAGGTGCACCTGCAACATGTGTTGTACAAAAAGGCGATAAAGTAAAAGTTGGTACATTATTATCTAAAGCCGAAGCGTTTATATGTGCTAATGTTCATTCACCTTATTCTGGTACAGTAACCAAAGTAGATCTTGCAACGGACTTTAATGGATTCAAAAAACCTGCTGTATATATTGATGTAGAGGGAGATGAATGGGAAGACGGTATAGATAAATCCGACACAATAATAAAAGATATTAAATTAGACTCCAAACAAATTATTGACAAGATGAAAGATCGTGGCATCGTAGGATTAGGTGGTGCTGCTTTTCCGACTAATGTCAAATATTTGTTACCAGAAGGCAAGAAAGCAGATTATCTTCTTATAAACGGAGTTGAATGTGAGCCGTATCTAACTTCAGATAATAGAATAATGATTGAAAATACCGAAGAAATATTTATTGGTATAGAGATCATGAAAAAGGCTTTGAATATGAATAATGCCCTTGTTGGTATAGAAGAGAATAAACCTGAGGCGATAAAGATAATGACCGAGATGGCGAAGAATTATCCTGGTACAAAGGTTGTTCCATTGAAGATGAAATATCCACAAGGTGCAGAAAAACAATTAATAAATGCCCTTACAGGAAGAGAAGTTCCAAGTGGCAAATTACCTATTGAGGTTGGTTGTGTTGTAGATAATGTTGGTACTGCACTTGCTATCTATTACGCAATACAAAAGAATCGTCCATTAATAGATAATGTATTAACTTTCACAGGAAAAAGTGTACAAAATCAAAAGAATCTTTTGGTTAGAGTAGGTACTCCTTTGCAAGAGATAATAGATTATTGTGGAGGATTGCCACAAGATACCGGTAAATTGATTAGTGGCGGACCTATGATGGGAAAAGCTATTATGGATACCACTGCTCCAACGGTTAAGACTACTTCTTCTATACTTGTTATGAGTGAAAAAGAAGCCAAAAGAGGTTATCAAACTAATTGTATTCGTTGTGGAAAGTGCGTAAGTGCGTGTCCAATGGGTTTAGAGCCATTAATGTTGGCAACTCTTTGCGAAAGGAAGATGTGGGAAGAGGCAGAAAAAGAGTGTGTTATGGACTGCATAGAATGTGGTTGTTGCTTATTTACTTGTCCTGCTAATAGACCGTTATTAGATTTGATAAGAGTAGGAAAGAATCAAGTAGGAGCAATACGTAGAGCGAGAGCAAAGAAATAAAATCAATTAAACGTCTAAATATATTTGCCAGAATCTGAATAGGTTTTGGCAATTTTTCTGTCTGTTTTGGTAGGATTTTATTAGTATTTTAGATATTAAGAATAAATTCACTACTCCATAATATTTTATAGGTAGTTATTTCAATAAGTGCCGTAGTTATTGAAATATTATCAGTAGTTATTAGAATAATATTTGATTTTATTATAATAATAACCTTACAAATAATATTCTGCTTTTAGTCGAAAATCATAGAAGTAGATAAAGGAAAAAATCTATCGTTACCCGCTAAAAGTAGTGGTATAAATAAAAAAATCTTGCAATGTTTCACGCTCCCAAAATGTTCTATTTTCCCTATAAGGTCATTTTCTATGGGTATATTTTGAGTAAAGATAGAGGAATTTTACACCTTTGTAATGATTTGATTGTATAATAGTTACACAGGTACTAAAATCATCAAAATAGTTATTGATTTTATTTGAATAGTTATTGATGTTATTCTAATAGTTATTGATGTTATTTGAATAGTTATTGATTTTATTTTGATGAAATGCGATACTATTAGAATTTCTATTTTTTTAAAATGTTCTATTTTTCCCTATCGTAAAAATTTAAGGAATGTTTCACGGAGTAAAAAATATTAGAAAAATTATAATGAAACGTGCGATTAAAGGTTTTTTAGAAAAAGGTTGTTGGAAAATTGTTCTAGTTAGAAATTTTACTGAAAATAAAGTAGTTATATCTAAATAGATATATTTTATAGGACACGAATAGAAAAAATCAAATTTTACAACGCCACTTAATTATGCTCGAAGTTGTTTAATCTTAGACTTTAAGGATTCTAATATTGAATATCATACACCAAAAATAGACCAGTGAATAATTAGTCTTTATGTCTGTATATCTTTCCAATAACAAATTCATTTTTTCTTTTAGTAAGGACTACCATCTATTCTCAAATACCGGTCTATTAGTTCAAAATATGATACTTTTGTTTGGTTTTTAGTTTAATTTATGGCAAAAAAAGAGAAGAATAAAATAAAAATGTTGTTTTGTCGCAAAAAAAACGTAATTTTGCACCCTTAATAATTTGGATAAATGGACGCAAAACTACAAGACATTATATCGTGCTTATCTAATGAGATGAAGGTTTTTGAGGATATGTTCAAAGAAAATTTCTTCTCTAAAGATAATCTACTCGGTCGCTTACTTTCGTACGAAGAATCCCTAAAAGGCAAAAGAATACGCCCACTTTTGATTTTTTTGATTGCTAAAACGTTCGGCAATATTACTTTGCAAACTTATAGAAGTGCTATTATAATAGAATTATTGCATACTGCTTCATTACTACACGATGATGTAATAGACGACTCTATGATAAGACGCCAAAAACAAACTATTAATTCCCTTTTTGGTAATAAGATAGCGATTCTTGTGGGAGATTATTTGTATGGTAAGGCGTTGGCTACGATTAAGACCCAAGAAGATTTCTTACTTATGGATATATTTTCGCGTATTGCAATACAATTGCCACAGGGAGAGTTGAAAGAAGAAGAAATTAATCGTGATAAGAGTACTGATTTGAAGGCTTATTTGCAAATTATTCACTACAAGACGGCTTCTTTGATTAGTGCAGGGGCAGAATGTGGGGCAAGAAGTTGTCAAAATCCTAATGTAGATTTGGAGGAAATATCTTTGTTGGGAAAAAATATTGGTATGGCGTTTCAGATTAGAGATGATATTTTGGACTATACTATAGATAATGAAATGGGTAAAGGTGTGGGTAATGATATTAGAGAAAAAAGAGTGACTATACCTTATATATATTATTTAAATACATTAGAAGAAAAGAAAAGAGAAGAAAAGATTGAATTGTTTTTTGATTCAAATAAAACAAATAGCGAAATCTCTCGTATAATAGAAGAAGTAAATAGAAGCGGTGCTATACAAAAGGCAATGAAATTACAAGAAGAGTATTCTTCTTCTGCCTTAAAGATAGTAGATGCAATGCCTTTGAATGAATATTCTGTACAATTGCGTTCATTGGTACAATATTTGACAATTAGAAATGAATAAAGAGAATTATAAACATATAAAATAAATAATACTATGAAGAGGATATTTTTCTTAATGGCTATGATTTTGTTTGGTGTTACGATAAATGCACAAAATTCACAAATAGCTAAAATAAATGTAAAGGATATTGAGGGCAAAACAATTAATACAGGTAGTTTTGCTAATGATGGTAAGCCATTTGTTATTTGTTTTTGGGCAACTTGGTGTCATCCTTGTTTGGAAGAACTTAATACCATAGCAGAGGTTTATGAGGATTGGCAAAAAGAAACAGGTATTAAGATATATGCCGTATCTATTGACGATACAAGAACAAAGGGCAAAGTAAAAACATTAGTAAATGGTTCCGAGTGGGAATACGAAGTGGTAATAGATGAAAACTCTGACTTCAAACGTGCAATGGGAGTAAATAATCCACCTCATACTTTTATTGTGGGTTCTGATGGTAGTATTCTTTGGCAACATGCTGGCTATACAGAAGGAGATGAACAGACAACAATTGCTAAATACAAGGAGTTTTTAGGTAAATAGGTTTTGGAAGTAGAATATATAAGGCATAAAAGGGCATGTAAGTCCTATTTATATATAATAAGTATAAGGATATGAATAAAGGGATTGTTTTGTTGTTAATTGTGGCTTTGGGTTTAACGAAAACAAATGCTCAAGGTATATTAGACGGTAAGGTTACGGGTAATTTTCAGACAGATGTGCAGATGTCCAAAGAAGATAAGACTATTGGGTCGCAGAAAGTGGACGAAAAATTACTTAATAATACATTTGCAAACATTCTTTATACCAAAGGAGACTTCTCGGCAGGAGTTAGATTCGAGTCTTATTTGAATCCTATCTTGGGTTTTGATAAACAATACAAAGGAGCGGGCTTTGCATCCCGTTGGGTATCGTATAAGAAAGATTTCTTGGATATTACAGTCGGCAATTTTTATGAACAATTCGGTAATGGTTTGATCTTGCGAGCATACGAAGAGAGAAATCTTGGTTTGGATAATGCTTTGGACGGAGTAAGAATGGTTGTTCGTCCCTATAAGGGAGTTATACTCAAAAGTATTATTGGTAAGCAAAGATATTATTGGGATGATATTTGGCAGAATGAGAATGGTTTGGTTAGAGGTATAGATGGAGAATTTGCTTTGAATGATATTATACCATGCTTGGGTAGTTCTGCTTTAAGATTTACTTTGGGTGGTAGTTTTGTATCCACATACGAAAAGGCAGGTACACAAAACGCTACCATAAATGGAGTATCCTATAAGTTGAATCTACCAGAAAATGTAGGAGCAGGGGCAATGCGATTCAATTTAGGTTATAATGCTTTTGCTCTTTCGGGAGAATTTGCTTTCAAAGGACAAGATCCTAACGCAGTGAATAATTATATCTATCGCAAAGGTAATGCTCAACTCCTAACAGCAGAATATACAATCAAAGGTTTGGGTATTCGTTTGGAGGGTAAGCGAATAGATAATATGTCATTCAAATCAAAACGTACCGAGACGGGCAATATGCTTAATGTTAATTATTTACCTGCTATTACACGCAATCATACTTATTCTCTTATGGCTATGTATTCGTATGCTACTCAAATTAACGGCGAAATAGGGTTTAGTGCAGATATTATGTACAAGATTCCGAAGAATACTTTCTTAGGCGGCAAGTATGGTACAAGTATTAAATTGAATTATTCTAATGTTCATTCTTTGGATATGAGTCCTCTGGATGGATATTCGCTCAATCAATCTGGTACAAAGGGATATAATTCGGATTTGTTCGCAATAGGAGATGAGAAATACTTTTCTGAAATTAATGTAGAGATAAATAAGAAATTCTCTTCTAATTATAAGATGAATTTTATGTATTCTTATCAAGAGTTTAACCCTATTGCGTATGGACATTATGGTAATCCGATGATTTATGCACACGTAATAGTAATGGATGGTACGTACAGAATTGCAGCACATCAATCCATAAAGGGAGAAATTCAAGCCTTATTCACTGGGCAAGATTATGACGAATTTGCAAAAGGTAATTGGTTGCAATATGGTGCAGAATATAATATAGGAGGTCATTGGTTTGTTGCTGCTTCAGACCAATGGAATTATGGAACAGAACAAGGCGATAAGGTTCATTATTATAATTTTTCATTGGGTTGTACGTTTAATACTACAAGGATTAGTGTCTCTTACGGCAAACAACGTCAAGGAGTAATGTGTATAGGTGGTGTGTGCAGAGAAGTACCTGCTAGTAATGGATTGTTTATGACTATAACATCAAGTTTTTAGAATAAATAGACAAGGTAGTATAATAATAAGAAAATAACAAACAAGAATTTATTCGTATCTAAACTTATTGAAATATTATTTGAAGTTATTACAATGAGATCACATTTCATTAGAATAATATCAAATAAGAATAAAACGAATAGAGAGAATAAGAAAAACAATAGATAAAAGATGAGAATTTACAAATATATAATGTTGGCATTATTGCCTATTGCGTTTTTGTCTTGTGATAATTTTGATGAGGGAGAATATGTTATCTATCCCGAAGGTGAGACTTCGCAATCGACACCTATAACAAATACGCAAGAACAACAAACTATTCTATTGGAGGATTATACCGGTTGGAGATGTGTTAATTGTCCTGCCGCAGCTGCTCTACTAACGGATTTGCAAACAAAATATGGTAATAAACTTGTTGCTATGAGTGTTCATGCAGGTTCATTTGCAGAGCCAGGTAAGGCTAATAACTATTTGGATTTTAGGACAGAATATGGCAATAAGTGGAACTCTCAATTTGGTTTGAATGCTTATCCCATCGGTATTATCAATAGATTGGATAATGGCTCCACAAAGGCTGTTCAAAAGGACGATTGGGATAGTAAAATAAGTTCTTTATTGTCTTCTACGGAACATTTAATGAATATTAATTTGGGAGCAGAGAAACGAGACAACCATTTTATAGTTAGTACACAGATAAAGGCTTTGAAGGAGATTAATTTTGCGACTTTGATATCAATAGTAGTGTTGGAGGATGGTATAGTGGGGGTTCAAATGAATAGCGATCCTACGTATGGAGATACTCCTAAAATAAGTGATTATGTATTTAATCATGTATTGCGTACTAATGGACGTATTGATTTAACACTTAAAGATTCTTTCTCTCAATTAGAGACAATAGAGAAAAATTATAGTCTTAATATAGACCCTTCTTGGAATACGGATAATTGCAAAATAGTTGTCTTTGTAACTAATTCTACTAATGGAGAGGTTATTCAATGCAATGAGATAGAGATAAAATAATATCTAAGAAGAAAGAAAAATTTGGTCAGTTGAATAAAAAAATGTATCTTTGCACGAAAATTTATTAGAAGTAATGAATGTAGAGGATAAAATAATTGGCACAGGATTAACGTATGATGATGTGCTTTTGGTACCTGCATATTCTGAGGTAATACCAAGAGATGTAGTAGTAAAGAGTAAATTTTCAAGAAATATTGAAGTTAATATTCCTATCGTTTCTGCTGCTATGGACACAGTAACGGAGGCTAATATGGCAATTGCTTTAGCACAAGAAGGAGGAATAGGTGTCTTACATAAGAATATGTCCATCAATAGACAAGCAGAAGAAGTTTTGAAGGTGAAAAGAAGTGAAAATGGGATGATTACCTCTCCTTCTACGTTACCTCAAACTGCTACCGTAAAGGACGCTAAAACTATGATGACGCAATTACATATTGGGGGTATTCCTATTGTGGATGATGACAAAAAACTAATAGGTATTGTTACTAATAGAGATCTTCGTTTTGAGAAAGATACCAAGAAAACTTTGGATAATGTAATGACCAAGAAGGTTATCACAACCAAACAAGGTACTTCTTTTGCTCAAGCAGCAGAGATATTACAAAAATATCGTATAGAGAAACTTCCCGTTGTAGATAATGAAGGACACCTAACGGGTTTGATTACTTATAGGGATATTATCAAACTAAAAGAACGTCCTAATGCATGTAAGGATTCTATGGGACGTTTGCGTGTTGCTGCGGGTATAGGAATAACCAAAGATATGTACGATAGAATAGAGGCAGTAGTACAAGCAGGCGTCGATGCTATTGTTATAGACACAGCACATGGGCATTCATTGAATGTTATTAACGCAATCAAAGAGGCTAAGAGTAAATTTCCTAATATAGATATAGTAGTTGGTAATATAGCAACGGCAGAGGCTGCGTTGGCATTGAAAGAAGCAGGAGCAGATGCTATAAAAGTGGGTATAGGTCCTGGTAGTATATGTACAACACGTATTATTGCAGGTATAGGTATGCCACAACTAACGGCAGTATTAAATGTTTGCCAGGCGTTAAAAGGTGCTAATATACCAGTAATAGCAGATGGAGGTATAAGATATTCGGGTGATATAGTAAAGGCTTTGGCAGCAGGGGCAAGTACTATTATGGCAGGTTCGTTACTTGCAGGTACAGAAGAATCTCCTGGTGACACTATTATATTAGAAGGTAGAAAATACAAGGCATATAGAGGTATGGGCTCTTTGGATGCTATGCAGAACGGAAGTAAAGATAGATATTTTCAAGGAGACGAGAAGGATGTTAAGAAATTAGTTCCAGAGGGTATCGTTGGTAGAGTTCCTTATAAGGGAAGTGTAGTTGAGATATTATATCAATTAGTTGGAGGATTAAAAGCAGGTATGGGTTATACAGGAAGTAAGGATCTTGCACACTTACGTAATGCAAAATTCATACAAATAACAAATGCCGGTTTTATAGAGGGACACCCTCACGATATTACTATAACCAAAGAGGCTCCTAATTATACAAGATAAGATGAATAGGGTTAAGCAAATGATATTATTGTTAGTCTTGTGTCTTTGTGTTGGGAATATCATAAAGGCACAGGATAATGGTATATTGTTTACAATTGCAGATAAAGATACTATTACGGATAATGAATTTATGCAAATGTATAATAAGAATTCATCTAATCTCAAGGATACTTCCTCAATAGACGATTATTTGGATTTATACATAAATTATAAATTGAAACTAACGCAAGCCAAAGATATAGGTTTGGACAAAGATTCTTCTACAATTAATCAACTAAAACAATATAGAGAAAATATAATCAAACCATACGTCAACGACCCAAAGGTTATGGATTCATTAACTTATCAAGCATACGAGAGAATGAATGTCATAATTAGGGCATCCCAAATACTTGTCTCTATTCCTAATAATATTGCCCCATGGGATACACTACAGTATTATCAAAAAGCACAAATGGTGTATCAAAAAGCAATCAAGGGAGAGAACTTTGCTTATTTGGTAGATGAATATTCGGATGATCCTTCTGCAAATACACAAGTAGGAGTTGCAAATCATGGAGATTTGGGATATTTTTCTTCTTTGAATATGATATATCCTTTCGAGAACGCTTGCTATTCACTTATAAAGGGAATGAATACAGACAAACCTTATTTAAGGGATAGTATAACTTTTTGTAGGACACAATTTGGGTATCATATTATAAAGATAACTTCTTTATTAGTAGCACCTTTTTCTTCGGTTACATTTGCACATATTTTTATAGATGCCAAGAAACACTCACAAGAAGAAGCCAAAGATTTAATTTATAAAGCATATAATCAAATAAGTGTTCTCGGTTTTGATTCTGTTGTTAATCTTTATTCAGATGATAATTATTCCAAGAAACAATATGGTATTCTCTCCGATCAAACACCTAATATTATACCACCTGAATATATTGATATGTTTTTGCAATATGCTGACTCTTCCAAAACAATTCCTTTTCAAACAAGATTTGGTTGGCATATAGTAAGATATATAACCGCTAAACCGCTATTAGATTTTAACTCCGTAAGATATCAAATCTCTAACCGTATATCAAAAGACGAAAGAGCATATATGGCAATTGATAACTTTGCTAAACAATCCAAGCAATATTATAACTTCAAATACGATAAACAATTGTTATATAGTTTGGATAAAGTAATAACGGATTCTGTTTTCTCGGCAGTTTGGCAACTTTCCGATACAAAAAATAATAAAGATTTCTCTTCTTTGAAAGATAAGATTTTATTTACTCTCGGAGATACTTCATTAACTTGTTGGGACTTCTTAAATTATATCTTTGAGAGTCAATCCAAGACTACTCCTATACATATTCTTTCGTATATAGACAAGAAATTTGAGAATTATACTAATCAATGTGCTATTACTTACTCTTGTGCACACATGGAGGAGAGATTTCCACAAATCAAACAGAGTTTAGAAGACTTCAAAGAGGGTATTATGATTTTCGATTTAACAGATAAGAAAGTTTGGTCGCCTTCTCTTGCCGATACTACTGCGTTACAACAATATTATCAAACACATAAAACCAAATATAAATATACTCAAAGAGCCGATGCGACTATTTGGATCATTCATCCTACAATCAAATTTGATAAAGCTTTCAAACAAATCAAGAAGTATAAGAAAAAAGGTAAGTCTAACGATGAAATTAAAGATATTTTAAGCGAAAAGAAGGACGGTAAAACTAAACACAATGTTACTTATACTTGGGGAAGATTCGAAAAAGGTATAAATAGTGTTGTGGATACAAATATCTTTGCCCATATTAGTGAATTAGAGACCAAATCGTTTCCTTATTATATTATAGACACTACATCTGTTAGCAATCGTCGTATGGTAGTAGTTTTGAATGAGATATTACCTGTTAGTATAAAGTCATTTGAGGATTGTAAAGGTCTTGTAACAAGTGATTATCAAGATGTATTGGAAGAGAAATGGATAACAGAATTGAAAAAACAATATCCGATCAAGATAAATAACCAAACACTTGAAAGATTGAAAAAATAAAAACTAAAGAATATGAAAAAGCTTGTTCTTATAATTGCAATAATCTTATCTACTAATCTATTTGCTCAAACATATCAAGAAATAGATGGCGTAGTTGCAGTAGTTGGGTCTTCAATGATAAAGTTATCTGACTTGGAAACCTCATATCTGCAAAGCAAATCCTCAGAAGAGAACAAAGATCTTACAAGATGCGATATTTTGGAGTCTATGCTTTTGAATAAACTTATGCTTCATCAAGCAGAAGTGGACTCTGTGAATATTACAGAGGAAGAAGTAGAGAGCGAACTCAATCAAAGACTAAAATATATGATACAAATGTATGGTTCGCAGGAAAGATTAGAAAAGCAAATGCAAAAGACAATGGCTCAAATCAAAGAATATTTCCACGATGTAATAAAAGAGAACCTTATGATCCAAAGAACGCAATCTTCTCTTACAGGCGAGGTAACTATTTCGCCCAAAGAAGTAGCAGACTATTTTCAAAAGATACCAAAGGACTCTTTACCTACTATAAGTGAGCAATATACTCTTTCGCAAATCGTTATTCTCCCCAAAATCTCCCAAGAAGATAAACAACAAGTTAAACAACGTTTGAATGAGATTAGAGATCGTATCCTTAATGGTGCAAGATTCTCCACGATGGCTTCTCTTTACTCCGATGATGAAGTATCTGCCAAGAATGGAGGTGAATTAGGTTTCTTCTCAAGGGGAGATATGGTAGCAGAGTTTGAAAGTATGGCTTTCTCTTTGCAACCCGGTGAGATTTCTCCTGTTTTTGAGACAAAGTTTGGTTATCATATAATACAAATGATCGCAAGACAGGGCGATAGGGTAAATTGTCGTCATATCTTACTTATGCCAAAAGTTTCTTCTCAACAACTCTATGAGGCTAAACTCAAAGTAGATTCAATCAAAACCTTAATAGATACAAAACAAATAACCTTCCAAGATGCTATCATTAAATATTCTGAAGACGATAGTAAAATTAATGGCGGATTGATCATAAATCCTAATAACGCTTCGGCAACATTTACTTTGGATGCTATAAACAATACCATTGGTAATATAGATAATGTAGATTTTGCGTCTATGAATGAGGGTGATTATACATCCACTATACAATTCAAAAGCGAACTTTCTAATGCTTATCGTCTTATAAAAGTACAAAGGAAAATTGCTCCTCATGTAGTCAATCTTACAGATGATTTTGATCGTTTGCAGAATTTAGCCTTAAATCAAAAACGTACGGATATAATACGTTCTTGGGCAAAGAAGAAAATTAAGAAAACATATATCAAACTTAATGATAAATATGCTTCTTGCGACTTTACTTTGGATTGGAATAAAAAGACGACAAAGTAAGAATTATTTTTTGTAGAATAGAATAAACAAATCATAACTAATGGACAAGGCACAACAATTACAAGAACTCTCTGCTAAATGTAATTCTCTCAAAGAAGAGATAGGTAAAGTCGTTATCGGACAACACGATATAATAGACAAAGTACTTACTGCTATGTTTTGTGGAGGACATTGTTTATTGACTGGTGTGCCTGGTCTAGCAAAGACTTTACTTGTTAAGACACTATCTCAAGCAATAGGAATAGACTTCAATCGTGTTCAATTCACACCCGATCTTATGCCGAGCGATATAACTGGTACGGAGATATTATCGCAAGATAGACAAATGACTTTCGTTAAAGGTCCAATCTTTACTAACATCCTTCTTGCAGATGAAATAAATCGTACCTCACCTAAAACACAGGCGGCACTTTTAGAGGCTATGCAAGAGCATAATACAACAGTCGGCGGTAGAACTTATCCACTCGATGAGCCTTTCTTTGTACTCGCGACCCAGAACCCAATAGAACAGGAAGGTACATACCCATTGCCAGAGGCACAACTAGATCGTTTTATGTTTATGTTAGTTATGGATTACCCTTCTTTTGAAGAAGAAGTACAGATACTAAAAACTACTACAACCTCCTATTCTTATCAAGTACAGAAGATTATTTCCAAAGAGGATATCTTACAAATGCAACAACTAATTCGCCAAATACCTGTTAGTGATAATGTATATAACTACACGGTATCATTAGTTGCTCGGACAAGAGTTAATAACCCGCAGAATGATATTGCGAATAAATACTTAATGTGGGGAGCAGGTCCAAGAGCATGTCAATATATAATAGCAGGTAGTAAATGCTATGGTGCTTTGCGGGGTAAATTCTCACCAGATATAGAAGACATCAAAGCAGTATGCAAAGATGTTCTTCGCCATAGAATTATTCTTAACTATACAGCTCAAAGTGAACAACTTTCTACTGATGATATTATTGATAAATTAATAGAAAACGATTAATTTTGGAGATAGAATTATGAAAAAACAAATATTTTTATTCGTCTGTTTATTTGTGATAGTTTTCTCTGCACAAGGGCAAAGAAAAAAGAAACCTACCACGCCACAATTTCCAGAAACTTTGGAAGTATATATTGATTTTGATAAAGGTAACGCTTATTATACACAAGAAGGACTTAACAAATTGGATAGTATCTACTTGATTGCTTTCAATAAAGATAATAAACGTTTCTACAAGATGAGTATAACCGGCTATGATGATGGAGATAGTGTTCAAGAACAAACTTCTCAATTAGCACGCGATAGAGCAATTATGGTTTTCAATTATTTTGCTTCTCGCGAAGAGACACAATATATAATCAAACGCACACCTTCATACAAGATTACCTCTTGTGTAGGCAAGGAAGATTATTATATAAAGTATAAGATGCCATTTGATTTCCATTGGATTAATATCCTAACTGCACCCAAAGGCACTCTACCCGAAGGAGTGGATTGTAGAGGAAAAGTTCGTGTCTATGTAGAAGAGGATCAAGAGGATTGTTTGGGCAAATTCTTTGATTACGATTTTCCAACGAATGATACTATTATGAATGGTAATTATACTATCGTTAAGATACCAAAAGGTGCAATAGAATATATTCATCACACCAAAGACACTCTTCAAAAAGATTATACAATAGAGTTTAAGGACGTAATGAGTTTTGATGCTTTGGTAGATAATTATTTTCTTGTGCCACACGATAAACAATTCATTCTCAATGCAGGTTATATTATTATCTCACCTTCCGTTAAACCGGATTATAATACTTGTCAAGGCAAAGACACTATACAACCTACAATAGAATTGAAAGTTTTCTTGGAGCCAAATCAAAGAAACAGTGGATTAAAATTCTATGCTAAAACTTATAAAGATAATGGAAAATTTGTTTATAAGGCAATTAGTACCAAGAAGATAAAAGATAAGGAGAAGGATGAGATGTGGTTGCAATGTTTTATTACACCTTTCCAATTTGATACTATATTTTTGGGTAAGAAGATAGAGCAGAAAGATATGAATAAGTATTTTTATGTTGGCAAGAGTGAAGAACCTGGCAGTTTTGAGTGTATGGACGGTTGGCTAAAATGTTATAAATTAGATAAGAAAGGACAATATATTCTCAAAGACGATATGCAAGCTATTCTCCGTAAACCTAACGGCCGACTATAATATCTATATTCACACAATATAACAATAGGTCGCAATTTCCCCTTGCGACTTATTCTTTTTATCTACATATCGTTAGACTACTCTTCTTCTCATACTTTCCCTATCTCTCCTTATCCTTCTTGCTTTATCTATGGTCAAAATAAAATCTGATTTTATTCAAATGATTATTGATTTTATTTGAATAGTTATTGATGTTATTTGAATAGTTATTGATATTATTCGAATAGTTATTAATGTTATTTTGATAAAATGCGATACTATTCGAATTTCTATTTCTTTAAAATAATCTATTTTTCCTATCGTAAAATTTTAAGCAATGTTTCACGCAGTGAAAGTTATTAGAAAAAACATAACAAAACTTCTACTTAAAGTTTTTTTAGAAAAAGTGGGCTGGAATATTATTACCTTTGAAAAATTTACTGAAAATAAGTTAGTTATATCTAAATAGATATATTTTAACGGGCACTAATAAAAAATTATAAATTTTAAGTAGCCTTTTTTAAGTAAAAAAGAGAAGAAACTAATAGTAAAAACGATTTATCCTTTTGGAAATATTCTGTGGAGTGCTTATTTGTTATAAGTAAGAGGGAGTGTCTTTTGGTAAATAAGAGGAGAAGGTAGAAATAGAGAGATATAAATTTCGCTTATTGAGATAATTAAGGGGAGGAAGAATAGGGGAAGAGGAGAGAATATTTACTTTTTTTGTTCAAAAAAAGTAAATAAAAGAGATATATAAGGAATAAAATTCGTAACTTTGCCACTCAAAACAAAGTAAAAACTTTTTAATACACTAAATAATATGAAGAAATTTATCAAAACAATTGCATTATTCACAATTGCATTATTATTAGGTAGCAATCTTTTCGCTCAACAAGGCGATTGGGCAGGAAAAGTAAAGTACACACTAACTTGGAAGGGCAATGTACCACAAGGTGTGCCTCAATCATTTGAAACCAAAATTTATAAGAATTTGGAGGGAACACCTTTTACTGCTTATATGATGTTGGGCGGATTAATGCAGATGATTAATAATTCTAACACCTTGACTACTACTTATATGATAGACTTTTCTATGTTTCCTGACGAGGGACAAACAGAAGGTATGTCGGGTAAATGGTATTTCAAGGATAAAATGGATCTAAACGAAGAGACAGAGGGTATTAAGTACGAATACACAGGTAATAAGAAAGAAATAGCAGGTATTGAATGCGAGGAAGTTAAAGTAACTTTCAAAGGAGCAACTGAAGATGCCACCAAGAGCGAAAATATCTGGGTTACAAAAACATTAGGGCCTAAGGTTTGTATGACTTATTATCCTGGTTTGGAAGCATTTCCTATGGAATTTCCTATAGATATTACACCGGAGATATCAATAACCTTTACAGTTGTAGAGTTGCAAAAAGGAAAAGTTTCTCAAGCAGAATTATTATTAGAGTCTGGTTATGAAGAAATAACAAAAGAAGATTTCCAAGATTGGATGAAAAGATTAGGTACTGGCGGAGAAGAAGATGGTTCGCAAAGTGCTGACGATGATGATATGTAGTATAATTTGATGAAGAAAACTAAAAAGAAATCCTCTACATTAAAGAAAGATACGCAAAAACAAGAAGAAAACGTTTTCATAATGCTTAAACACGGATTGAAGAGTCCGCAATTTCCTTTAGTTGTGGGCGTTTTCTTCTTTTTGTTAGCAGTTTTTTGTCTGGTATCTTTTGTTTCGTTCTTCTTTTCTGCAATTATTGATTACGAAGGGATGAAGAATCTTTCTGCATACGATTTATTATCTAATGTTCAAAATATCAATAATTGGGGAGGAAGTTTTGGAGCGTTTATCTCCTATGTTATAATAACTAAAACATTCGGATTTGGGGCAATAGGTTTCTTGGTTTTGATAGTTTTATTTTCTTTAAGATTATTCAAAATAGAAAATCAATTATTCTCCAAATGGATAGTTGCTACAATGGTAATAATGCTTTGGGTATCGTGTGCAATAGGATATATTGTAGTTGCATTCGAAGTGGAGAGTTTGGAATATTTTGCAGGTGTTGTCGGTATAAGTATTAATCAAATCTTGTGTAGTCTATTAGGTAGAATAGGTTGTGGTATAGTGCTTTTGGCCTTTACGATAACTATACCGATGCTTTTGTTTGGTGTTAAATATTTATGGGTAAGAAAAGTCGTAGTAGATATAACCAAACTAAAACAAAAAGAAATAGACCCCAAAATACAACAAATAGACGAGATAACAGACGACAAAGAGGACTTATCCAAACAAGAACAGACACAAAACACAGATAAAGAAGATACTAAAAAAGATAAACAACGATTAGAGGAACTTATTAGGCAATCGCAATTACAACAAGAAGAAGAGGAAACTACTTTTATTATCAAACAACTTGATGAGAACGGACAAGTAAAACAAGAAACGACCGTAAAGGCAGGAAAAACAGAAGAAAAAGTTAAACAAGAAACAACTTGTTTAGAAAAAAATACAGACAATAGTGAACAAGATGATATTATTGCAATAGATAATAATAGAAATAAAGAAAACACAGAAAATATTTCTCAACCGATATCAATGACTTCACAAGAAGATAATATTAATGGAGAAGATATTCCTTTTACTATTACACAGCAAATGGAGAATAATGAACAAGAGGAGCAAGATATAGTAAACGATGAAATAGAAACCAAACATTATACTATAGATACTCCATACGATCCTCATTTAGAATTATCCAACTATCAATTTCCAAATACGGATTTTCTTATTGATTATGATAAGAATAATACTATAATGTCCGAGAAGGAATTAGTAGCCAATAAGAATCGTATTGTACAAACTCTTTCTAATTATAAAATAGAAATTTCGTCCATACAAGCAACCGTAGGACCAACAGTAACTTTGTACGAAATTATACCTGCACCGGGTATTCGTATATCAAAGATTAAGTCTTTGGAAGATGATATTGCTTTGAGTCTATCGGCATTAGGTATTCGTATTATTGCTCCTATACCCGGTAGAGGTACTATCGGTATAGAGGTTCCTAACTCCAAACCGCAGGTTGTGTCTATGAAATCCATGTTAGAGTGTAATGCTTTCTTGGATAATAAATATGAGTTACCTGTTGCAATAGGAAAACGTATTGATAACACACCATACGTAACGGATTTGGCTAAAATGCCACACTTACTTATGGCAGGAGCAACAGGACAAGGTAAATCAGTAGGATTAAATGCCATTATATCTTCACTTTTGTACAAAAAACACCCATGTGATTTGAAATTTATCTTTGTAGATCCGAAGAAAGTGGAATTGTCTCTCTATTCCAAATTAGAAAAACACTATTTAGCCAAAGTACCTAATGGCAAAAACGCAGTTATAACAGACGTAAAAGAAGTAGTATATACATTGCGTTCTTTGTGTCAATTAATGGATACAAGATATGAATTATTGAAAGACGCAGGTTGCAAAAAGATTACCGAATATAATAAAAAATTCATAGCCAGAAAACTAAATCCATTGAGCGGGCATCAATATATGCCGTACATTGTACTAATTATAGACGAGTTTGCGGATTTGATTATGACGGCAGGTAAAGAGATAGAAAAACCTATTTGTCGTTTGGCACAGTTAGCAAGAGCGGTGGGAATACATCTAATTATTGCTACCCAAAGACCAAGTGTTAATATCATAACTGGTACAATCAAGGCAAACTTTCCTGCTCGTGCTGCCTTCAAAGTTAGTTCGCTTATGGACTCTCGTACAATCCTTGACACCAAAGGTGCAGAGCAGTTAGTAGGTAGAGGAGATATGTTGATAAGTAATGGTGGTCCGCTTGTAAGACTGCAATGTGCTTTGATAGATACCGAAGAGATAGAGAAGGTTGTTGATTTTATTTCCGAACAACAAGGTTTTGCTGATTGTTTCCTTCTACCTGAAGTAGTAGAAGATGCAGACGAAGACGGAGGAGAAAAGAAAAATTTGGACGATGGCAAAATAGATGGCAAATTCGAAGAAGCTGCTCGTCTAATAGTTATGACCCAACAAGGAAGTACTTCTATGCTTCAACGCAAATTAGCCTTAGGCTACAACAGAGCAGGAAGAGTTATGGACCAATTAGAAGGTGCGGGTATTGTAGGACCATTTAGGGGTAGTAAAGCACGCGATGTCTTGGTTAGTACAGAAGAAGAATTGAACGAAATACTTGCTAATGTATTGAATAAATAAGATAATGGAATATTTTTTGCAGTAATCCAAACAAATATAATAAACATCTTACTATGAAAAGAACATTATCGCTCATATTGACAATAATTATTTCTATTGTTTGTTTTTCTCAAACAGAAATTCGCAATGGAGTGGTTATTGATAAAGGAGCAGAGAAAATAGTTACCAATATTATTGCTCAAATCAAAAAAGATACTCCTTTTTCGTTTTCTTTTACATATAACATAAAGGAAGGGCAGAATAAACAGCAAGGTAAAGGGAGTTTTCTTAGCAATAATGCCAAATATACTATTACAAGTGATGACCTTAATCAATTTTCGGATGGTAAAACGGTATGGAATTACAATAAAAAGTCTAATGAAGTGGAGGTTATGGACGTTGAGGACGATAATACTATGTTTAATTTTGTTAAGATTATAAATAATTCCGTTAAGAACTTTCGTCCCAAACTTATTAGGCAAGAAACTTTCAATAAGGTCAAATGTAATATTGTGGATCTTACTCCTATGAAAAACACGCAGATAAGTAAGATTCGTCTTTACTCGTCTGTCGCCAATAACCGCATACAAAAAATAGAGATGTCCACTTATTCGGGCAATAAATACACATATACTTTTACTAATTACACCGCAAATAAGAAGGTTAGCGACAAAGATTTTGTCTTTGATAGCAAACAGCACCCTAAGGTAAAAGTTGTGGATTTAAGATAGTGATAATATTCTAATAATAAGTAGAGAAGGACAAAGGAAACTACCTTTAATCTAATTCTATTTACATACGATATGCACAAGATATATAGCAATTTATTCAAATAAATGGACTGTAATAGCAATTATTAGTGTCCGTTAAAAATAGAGTGATATATAAAAGATTAGAATAAATATAGTTATGGAAAACTAATATCTTAGAAATCAATAGATAATTTCTTACTCTAACCTATTATAAAAACGCAAAAATCTTATAATGTTTCACGTTCCTAAAATGTTAGATTTTCCCTATATGTGTATTTTTTAAGGGTCTTTTTTGAGTAAAAATAAGCAAAATTTTTGCTTTTATAACTATTTGATTATGTAATAGTTGAAATAAGTACTAAAATCATCCAAATAGTTATTGAAGTTATTTGAATAGTTATTGATTTTATTTGAATAGTTATTGAAGTTATTTGAATAGTTATTGAAGTTATTTGAATAGT
>CAVGDP010000265.1:0-13251 GCA_963627985.1 uncultured Eubacteriales bacterium | reverse complement strand
TATTAAAGTTATTCAAATAAGTATTAAAGTTATTCAAATAAGTATTGAAGTTATTAAAATAGTTATTGAAGTTATTCTGATAAGTATTGAATTTATTTTGATAAGTGCAGACAATATTAAAATTAGTATAATAAATTGGTATACGATAAATATAGATAAATAGTTAATTATTTATCCCAACTTGAAGTTATTTATTGAAAAATAAAGTAAGAGAAATAAGAATATTTTGCAATATTATTATAAAACGGAAACTTTAATATAAAAAATAGTTGTACCTTTGCAAAATCTTACAATAGTGTAAGACAACAATAGCATTAACTATTATTTCACATTCAAAATAAGCCTCGGAAACTTCATTTTGATATTTTGGAATAATTTAATTAAGGCAAAGTATCGGATTTCTAATCATATAATGTGCATCATCAATTATGGTGTAAATTTCTATATGATTAGAAGGTATTCTCCGAGGCTTTACCTGAATGTGAATAGAGATTTACGCCTTTATTCTTGATAATTATTCTTTGACGTGTTTGGTAGTTATTGCCAAAAGACTACTAAACAAAATGTTAAAGAATTATTTTCTATCAAAGAAAGTAGATATAAATACGGATTACGATCTACTTCAATCAAAAACTATGGATTGGTTAAGATTTCCATTAATGGTTATGGTTGTGTTTATACATATTGACCAGCAAAATCTTTTGGATATGAAACCATCGGTATTCGCTTACGGAATATTCTTTACTGTTACTCAAGTAATTGCACGTATTGCGGTACCTTTATTCTTTATTATTTCAGGGTATTATTTCTTTTTTGGAAAAGGAAAAAACTGTGTATTCAACAAAGATATTTACCTCTCCAAATTAAAAAAAAGAACAAAAACATTATTAATTCCGTATCTGTTTTGGAATTTGGTAATTCTCTGTTTCATAATGTCGAAGGATATATTAGCAGGTGAACTTGACTTATCTTTTTCTTCTTTTCTAACTGCATTTTTTGATTATAGACATACAGATTGCCCTGTTGCGTTTCAATTTTGGTTTATTAGGGATTTAATTATTGTAGTTATAGCATCTCCTATTATCTATATATTAGTTCGTTACCTAAAAATAATCGCTATTATATTGTTATTCTTTTTATGGATACTTCCTTTGGAAATACAACATATTCCGAGAGTTGCACTATTTTTCTTTTCATTAGGTGCCTATTTTAGCGTAAATAACTTGAATATTATCAAAACTATACGAGTTTTGCCCAAGAATCTAATATTCCTCATAACTTTTTGTTTGATGATTGCGGACTTGTTAATCAATTCTATGCCAATGGATATAGCACATGGCGTGCGGACTAATATCTATCTTCACAATATATTTCTTATCTTTGGGATTATTTCTGTTTTGCTTTTGATTGCACAAGGTATAGAAACAAACAAACTCCTAACAAACAAATTACTTGCCTTTGGTTCATTTTTTCTATTTGCTATTCATCCAATTCCGCTTATTACTTTGGATAGAATATTAATTAAGATATTGCCACATAATGATTTAACTTTTCTTTTAATTTATTTTACTTCGGTTATTATTATCGTAATCATTAGTGTAGTTATTTACAAGTTTTTGAAAAAATATTTGCCAAGATTAACTACAATAATTACAGGAAATAGATAATCCAGCAGACTAAAAAATAAAAAATTAGAGGTCTTTTCTATACAAAAGACCTCTATAAGTAAAGAAAATAAAATATTCTTTTTTGTCTTTATCGTAATTCTACAAATAGACTAATTACATAGCCTTGATCTCAAATTTTTTCCAATAATCAGCCTCTTTGTATGCTGTAACACTTCCTTTTGGTACGTAGATAATTGCTTTTGGTGATATATCTTGCAACACATTACCGTCCAAAACAGGAGGTTGTTTAGTCATTACATATATATTTTGTAATGTTCCGCAATTGAAAAAGGCGTTATTCTGAATCTGTTCTACACTACTTCCGATATGTAATGATCCCAAATTTCTACAATCGTGGAATAAATCCGAAGAAATAACTTTTATACCATTACCAATAGTTGCACTAATTAGATTTTCGCAACGAGAGAAAATATTCTGACCAATTGTTTCTACCGAATCAGGTATTGTTATCTCACTTAATGCACAACAATCTCTAAATGCATAATCTCCAATATTAGTAACAGATGATGGTATTTTGATATTTGTTAAATTACTACACTCTTGAAAAGCTCCTTTTTCTATAGATGTAACCGAATCAGGTATTGTAATATTAGTCAAACTCTTACAATCATAGAAAGCATGTTCTTCTATTGTCTGAATAGTATTGGATATTGTGATATTAGTTAAATTTCTAAATGTTTGTCTTATTTGTGAAGTAATCGCAGCAGAAGTAATAGTTATACTCTTCAAACTATTACAATCGCAGAAAGCATTAAATCCTATTTCGATATCAGAGCCTGGCATTGTTATATCTGTTAATTTTTCGCAATCCTGAAAAGCAGCCTCGCCAATTTTTTTAACAGAATCTGGTATAACGATACTTGTCAAACTCTTACAATAAGTAAATGCAAACTCCTTTATTGATTTAATTTCTTTAGGTAGTACAATTTTCGTTAAATTGAAACAATAAGAAAACGTACCTTTATCTATTTCTTTGATAGTTTCAGGTAAAGAAATCTTTTTAAGACTAGTACAGCAAGAGAAAGCACTTTCTCCTATATTTTTCAACTTCTTCGGTAGGGATATTGTCTCTAATAAATAGCATCCCAAGAAAGCATCGCTACCAATAGATGTGATATTATCCGGAATAGTAGTAACCATACAGCCGGCAATTAAAGTATCGGACGCAGTTTTGATAATAGCATTACAATCATTTCTTGAATCATAATTTTTATTACCCTTTTCAACGACCATTTCTTGCAAATTAGTACACCAAGCAAATGCTCCGCTACCGATATTTGTAACAGAAATAGGAATTCTTATACTTTTCAAATTACCACAACGCAAAAAAGCATTTTCTCCAATACTTGTAACTGAACTAGGTATAGTAACATCGGTTAGTTTTTCGCACCAAGAGAAAGATTCTTTTCCTATAGATGATACAGTATTAGGAATAGTTACTTTAAGTAGATTACTACAATGAGTAAAAGCTTCATTACCTATCATATCAACGTTTTCGCCCAAAATAAGATTACGAGGATTTGAACCAGAAAAAGTAGTCTTTCTGCAGATATTATCATTGTCATTATCAATAATTATAGTATCTACCTTACTACAACCAGAAAATACCTTATTACCTATTTTGTTTATTGATTTTGGTATTGTTATCTTTTGCAAGAAACTACATCCCGAGAAAGCTTCGTCTTTTAATGACTTAACCACTGTACCGAATAACAATTCTTTTGGAGTTGAACCCGAGAAAGTTGTTTTTTCGCAAATCTTATCATTATTATTATCTATAGTAAATGTGATTAAATTATCGCAACCACTAAATACGTCATTACCAACTTCTACTACGGAATTAGGAATAACGATATTTGTAATATTGCTACAATTTTTGAAAGCATTATAAGAAATTATTTTACAATTATGATGAATCTTAACTTCTTCTACTCTTATATTTTTCGCCTTGACAAGTAAAAAATAAGGATTTATCTTATTTCCTAAATAACATACGTTATCATTTTCATTATATTGCAGTTTGTTACAACTTGAAAATACTTTATTTCCGATTGTTGTTACAGAATTTGGTATTGTAATCTCACTTAAATTGCTACAATTAGAGAATACAGCGTTACCTAAACAATTAACCGAATCAGGAATAGTAATTTGTGTTAAACTACTACACCCAGAAAAAGTATTGTTATCCAAGAAAGTAACATTAGGTATATTAATTTCTTTCAAACTACTACAACCAGCGAAAGCAGAACTACCAATACTGCCAATAGAAGTTGCCAAAGTTATATTTGTTATATTAACACAATCCAAGAAAGCAGCTTCACCGATTTCATTAACAGACTTAGGAATAGTAACATTTATTAGACTATCACAATTATTAAAAGCACTCTCTCCAATTGTCCTAACAGAAGAACCAAAGATTAAATTTTTAGGATTTGTACCAGCAAAGACTATTTTCCTACAAATATTATCATTATTATTATCTATAGTTATAGTTTCTAAATTATCACATCCAAAGAAAATTTCATCACCTATTTCCTCTATTGTAGAAGGTAAAGTAACGTTATTCAATTCTTTACAATTCTTAAAGGCGTTTGATTTAATAGAGGTAACTTTGTAATTTTTCCCATTGTATGAAACAGTAGATGGTATTACTAACTCACTGTTCTTTATCTCTTTACAACCACTTATTTCCACTGAATTTGGAGACATTATACTGCATTCAAAACACGTCCCTGTTTCATTAGTGTATTCAAAAATATCCATTTTTCTTTAGTCTTTTAAAAATTTGTTGCAAAGTTACAATCTTTTTTTGAATTATAGATTTTTTTTGACAATAAATTTTGAATTATAAGTCGTTTTTCAATAATACAGCTCCCAATTTTATATAAAATTAATTCATAATCTTTACTTTTTTCACCCTATATAGAATTACAAAAAGAAACTCTTATACTTATTCAAATAACTTCAATACTTATTTTAATAACTTTAATACCTATCAAAATAAACTTAATACTTATTTTGATAACTTTAATACTTATTTGAATAACTTTAATACCTATTTAAATAACTTTAATACCTATTTAAATAACTTTAATACCTATCAAAATAAACTTAATACTTATTTAAATAAAAGTATGTTTTTAGAAAATAATATCACATATTGTTTGAATGATTCTTGATTTTATTTTTATAAAATGAGACTTTGTTTTTAGAAAAGAAAAACAGCGTTATTCGAAACGAAATGGTATAAAAAGATAATCAAAAAAAATAAGTGGCACTCGCATATTTAAGTACCACTTATCCATCATGAAAAATAAAACATCAAAAAACCATTTGATTATCTTTTCTATTAGTTCGGAATTATCTTATTAGAAATAACCCACTACACCTAATAAAATTAGTAATCCATAACCTAAAACCATACCTATAAGTCCAACTGTAAGACCTATACGTAACATTTGTTTCTGTTCAACCAAACCAGTTGAATATGCAATAGCGTTAGGAGGAGTAGATATAGGTAAGCACATAGCACAAGATGCTGCAATAGCAATACCTATAAGTACGGTAGCAACTCCACCGATTGGATTCAAACTATCACCCATGCCCTTTGCAACCAAAGCAAGAATCGGAACTAATAATGCTGCTGTTGCTGTGTTAGATATAAAGTTAGATAGTAAGTAACAAATCAAACCAGATATAATTAATATTATCAATGGAGCAAATGAACCGAATGGTATGCTTTCTATCATTTTTTCAGCCAAACCAGAAGAGTTCAACGCTAAACCTAATGCAAAACCGCCGGCTACCATCCACAAAACATCCCAACTTAATCCCTGCAAATCTTTTGCTTTTATTACTCCCGTTACTGCAAATACGGCAATAGGTAACATAGCAACTGCGTTAGCGTTTATACCCGTTACTCTATCCAATAACCATAATAGAATTGTAACACAGAATGTAACTGCCACAACTATTGTTCTCCAATCTTTCTTTACTTCACCCTCTATTCTCAAATCAATAGTTTTTGCTTTGAATGGAAACATTGTCTTCAAAAGAAACCAACCTATAAGAAGCATAACTATAGTGTAAGGGAACATAACTAACATCCATTGACCAAAACCAATATTCAAATCCAAACCTGCAGGATCGTTCAAATATTTCAATGCTATCATATTAGGAGGTGTACCTATAGGAGAGCCCATACCTCCAATATTTGCTCCAATAGGTATTGCTAATGTTAGGGCAACTCTACCCTTGCCATCGGAAGGTAATGCCTTAAAAACAGGAGCCAAGAAAGTAAGCATCATAGCAGCAGTTGCTGTATTGGAAACAAATGAAGAAAAAATACCAGTAACAAGTAAGAAACCCAAAAGTACTATCTCACTTTTTTTGCCGAAAGGACGTAAAAGAGTTCGTGCAAAAACTACATCCAAACCTGTTTTACTTGCAGCTTCTGCTAATATAAATCCGCCCAAAAATAGTATTACAATAGGATCTGCAAATGTTGCCAAAAGATCTTTATAGGATAATAATTCGCTTTTATCCGATGTAGAAACCAAAAATGCTAATGCACTATCGGATGTAGCAAACAATAAGATAGCAATTACTGCTACGGATGTAGCCCAAGAAGGTATACACTCGGTTATCCAACAAAGGATAGCAAAAGCAAAAACTGCAATAATTCTACGATGAATAACGGTTAGACCATCAATAGCGAAAGTGTCTAAAGGTAAATTCCAGATGATTAAAGTAATTATGCAAGAAATCAAAAAAGATATAAACTTCTTTGTTTTAAAACCTGCAATAAGTTGTTGTGTTGGTGTTGACATATTATTTTATTTTTTTTCTTTTTATTTTGTTGATTAAAAAATTAATGTTCTATGTTAGTCTAAAAATAAGTTGCAAAGTTAAGTATTTTTTGGAAGATAGCAATATTATTTCTATAATTTTTTGTTTGAGTGCTATAATAAAAGGTGTTGTAATATGTAACATTTGGACGACTATTTACGTTTATTGTATGAAAGATAAATAAATAATTTTTTTTGATATTATGGATGCACAAATAGAAAAAAAGAAAGTCTTCTTGGCTAATTCCACAATAGAATATGCACAAGGTGGGATTGTTAGTAAGGAATTTGTGAAGACAAATAAAGGAGGAGTAACATTGTTTGCTTTTGATAAGGGGCAGAGATTAAGCGAACATTCGGCACCTTTTGATGCCTTGGTGCAAGTTGTAGAAGGTAAGGCGTTGATAATTATTGATAAGCAAGAATTTATTGTCTCTCGGGGAGAAATGATAATAATTCCTGCTAATCATTCTCATGGTGTGGTGGCAAATGAGCGTTTTAAGATGATGCTTACAATGATAAAAGAGTAGAAAAGTTACAAAGTACAACTTAAACGAAATTTATTTCAAGTATTTTTTTAGGAAATGTTTTCTTTTTTAGTAGTTCTTTTTTTTTGTGATATGGTCTTATTATTGATAGTAGAAGACATTATTTTGTCGCAAGGAAAGAGAAAAATTGAAAAAAAATTAGTTTTAGGATGTTGTGTATTGAAAAAATTTGTAACTTTGCAAATCGTAAAGAAAATTTTTATTAACACATAAAATATCGGTAAAATGAAAAAAACAATTTCGGCAGTTGCGTTGTTTTTAGTTTCTGCAAGTTTATTTGCACAAATTAATGTAGCAACGAAGAGTTTGCCACAACAAGAAAAGGTGTTATCTCAAAAAATAAATGAGATATATACAGCACAAACAAAGAAAGTTCCAACAAAAGCAATTGCACTTTTGACTTCTTTCTCTGATGGTACCTACACAACGGGAACAACAACTCGTCATACAGGTAATGGTGATTATGCAAAATGGTTACACATGTCAGCAACAGGTACTTGGTCTACAAACGATCCTACTTCTCAAAACTGGGTTGCTACTAACTTTTTGGGATTAAACAGTAGTTGGAGTCTCTTGGATTCTTCTGACTATTGTAATATGAGTGGTAGTGATGGTTTTGCATACGTAGATTTCTTATCTTTGTATTATGTAGATCACCAGAATAACACTGTATTTGATGCTTGGATTCAACCTAATCAAACTATCAAAACGTATGGTAGAAAAGGTATAGATATCTTTTTCTCTCAATTTGTTTATCGTTTCAATTCTGATAGATATTATGTTGAGTGGTCGCACGATGAGGATTTCTCTACTAAAGACTCTATGGAGTTCAACGTACGTAACGTAGACGTTGCAACTAACGACTATTTAATGGGAACAACAAGAGTTACTCTTCCTACTAATACTTCTAATTGTCCTTTAATCTCTACAGACCCAGACGAAGATACTTATATTCGTATTCGTGTTTGTTGTCCTGCTTCTGCATACCAACCTCATGGTTATTTGTTTATTATTGATGATTTGTTTTGGGCAGAAACTCCAGAGAATAGATTGGATGTATTAGAGTGTCAATTCTATGGTGGTTATAGAGGACTTCCAGAGATAGTTACAGCAGAGCCTTTGTATATGCAATTAAGAGTAAATAACTCTGGTAGTAACGATATCTACAATGTTACTGCACAAAATATGATGGTTAAGGGTGAAGTTATAGAAGGTGGTTCTTTCGATGGTAGCGATTCTGTTGCTTTTGATTTTGAAAACGGTGGTGTTGTAATCAACGAAGGTGTTCAAGATACTTTGGTTTATTTAGCATACGAGACTACTGGATATTCTGATTTCAGTACTACGGATCAAGTAACCGTTCTTAGAGATTATGAATACTTAACTGCATACGACGAGAATCAAATGAATGAAGGTGTTGGTAGATATGCTGCAAAAAATAAAGTAAAATACACAACAGGCGACCCTACAACAGGTGAGACTCAAATTGTTGATGCTTCTCCTTACGATTATTATTATTTAGTACGTGGTGCTGATACAATAATAGACAGAGACGGTGAGAATGTTTCCGTATATCATTGGAATAGAGATATTGGAACTTCTGCTTATCCATACCATTTTGCTGATGGTCTAATTATGAGTTCTGGTCAAGTATATAGTACTGATAATGCTGACGTAAATGTACAAGGTTATAAAGTTTGTTTAGGATTCAATGCAAGAGAATTTGCTTCTGATGTATATCCTTGGGGTGTTTCGATTGTTCCTGCTATAGACTCTGCTTCATACGTGGTTTCTTCTAATCAAAAAGTTGCTGCTGGTGCTACTATTAAGAGTTCTTTATGGTATTATGATATAGAGGCAGAAGACTATAATAGTATGATTAGTCAAGTTCTTAACGATGATGGCGACCCTATTGAGTCTAACGCATACGTAGTTCAAGCTTCTGACTACAACACTGTTTCTTACGGTGATGGTACTACTTCTTATTCTCCTATTTCTAATTTGAATAGTATCTATCTTCCATTCTCAACCATTGCTTCTAAATTGGATGTTGATAAGATTTATTACGCTTGTTATGAACAAGTAACTAATGGAACATTTGCTATTGCAAGAGATTATCCTTACACTAACATCTTCAAACCAGGTTATTCTTGGATAAATGTAGTAGACGAGAATGGTCAAGCAGGTTATGCTTATTTATCTAACGTTGTTATTTGGTCTCCAAATGTTACTAGTGGACAATATCCTTGGGGAACTGTTTTCTATCCTGATTACAATCCTATGATACGTTTGGTTATTGCAGACGCACCAGCAAATCCTTCTGGATTGAATGATATTACAAATAATACTGCTTCTATGAGTTTGTTCCCTAACCCTGCAAAAGATAATACTGTATTAGATTACACTTTGTCTACAACAGGTAAAGTAACAATTGAAGTAACTGACTTAATGGGAAGAATTGTTCTTTCTTACAATGAAGGTCTTAGACAAGCAGGTATTGCAAACAAAGCAAACATAGAGGCTAAAAAACTTGCAAATGGTACTTATTTCTGCACTGTTAATGTAGATGGAGCAAAAGTTTCTACTACAAAAATGGTGGTTAATAGATAATTTATTAAAAAAAGTAAGACTGATTTTTTCAGTCTTACTTTTTTTTATTTTTTTGTAAAATATACTATTTTCTATATTTTATGTTCCGAGAATACTTCTAAAAAAAAAATAAAAATAGATACTTACTTTTCAATTAAATTAATAATATTATAGAAATTTGTTTCTTAACAAAAAAAAGAGACCAAAGAAATTTGTTTTATATACGAATATGAAAAAAAGAATACAAAGTTTAGTATTACTGCTTACGTCAGTGTTGCTATTTGGTGCTTGTGTAGATCAAGATGATTTTAATTTTGATAGATTAAGTGAGACTTCCATAAATCCGTCTATTGAAACTAATTTACTTTCAGTTAGTTTTACTGCGGATGATTTATTTAGTGGAATTACAGATAGTGCAAATTCTGTCTATCTTGTCTCTATTAATGATACCTTACATTTACAAGCATTTAAGGATTTTGAAATACTCCCGGACGAGGAATATTTCAATAAAGGTATAAGTGTACAACCTATTGATTTCGAATTTGAAACAATCACTATACCAGATTTACCAATAGAGCAAACTTTTGATAATGATTTAGAAATAATCAGCGATACAACTGTTGAAATGAAAATAGATGATTTATCTAAATACGATGAGAGTGAAATGACTAGATCATTAGATAGTATCATTTTAAGTTTAGGAAATCTAATCATTAGTGGTTCGGCTAATTTGCCATACGATGTAGAGATTGATTTATATTCTAATTATTTAATCAATTCTACTACAGGAGAGAAATTTCATCAATTATTGAAAATCACTAAACAGAATAGTATTAATCAAACAGTTGATTTAACTAATTACAAGATGAAATTTCAACACAATTCAGACAATACCTCTTCACTTGTATTTAATTATTCCATTAAAGTATTAACAAAGGATCAATCTATACAAGGTGGAGATTACGATATAGATCTACAAATAGGTGGAGAAAACTTTATGATAGAACTTGCTTGGGGAGAGATAGGTAATCCAGTAGTTCCTTTGAATGGCTCTACCGAAATATCTTTCTTTGATTCCACTATTACAAGTAATATGTTCGAATTTCAGAAAGCAGATCTACAACTTATAGTAGATAACTACACAGGCTTGGATTTATCATTAGATTTGAATGAATTAAAAACAAAAACCTATCAAGGTATAGTAAATAAAATGTTTTTGGATGATAAACAAATTCTTATCAAAAAATCTGATATTCCTGGTTTGAGTGGACAAAGCATACATAATTTGTCTATCAATCCTACAGCATTGTCCTCATTACCAGATTCTATTATATACAGTTTTACGACTTTATTCTCTTCCGATGGACAAAAAGGTTGGATATATCCTGCAAAAAAATACGTAGATATACATTCTATGGTAGATGTTCCTTTTACTTTGAAAGTGCATGAATTTTCTATGGAAGAAGAAACTGATGCCCTAACAGCTTTACAAGATGAAGATGGAGTAGGACAATATTTGGATTCTGCTGTATTGAAAGTATCTTTTGATAATTCATTTCCTGCAGAGTTATTAGTACAGATATTAGCAAAAGATGAAAATGGTTTCACCTCTCCGCTATTAAATAGCAATTTAGTAATAGAGTCGGCAACATTGAATACTGATGGAAAAGTTCTTGCTTCAAAGAAAGGTATTAAGGAGGTAACTATATCTGCGGAGAATTATCAAAAATTGAGAGATGCGGACAAATTAATATTTAAGGTAACCTTGAATACTGGTTCTATTAACGACCAACAACCATACGTTGTCTTTACACAATCTGACAAACTAAAATTAGGTTTAGGTATTAAGGCACATACTAAAATTACATTCTAATTTATTCAACAAGAACAATAAAAAAGATTAAAAAGATGAAGACTACTATAAAACATTTAGCAATAACTGTTTCTTTTATTGTACTTTTATTATCAAATAGTGTAACAAATGCACAAGAATTTTCTACTGTGTATTTCTCCACTCAACCACAAGCCGCACATTATAATCCTGCCTTTATGACTAATAATAAATGGTATGTAACTGTACCTGTAATTGGTCGCATGTCTTTGGATTTGAGTACAAATGGTTTCGCTTACAACGATTTAATACACCAACACCCACTTTATCAAGATTCATTGCAAATGGATTTTGCAGGATTCTTATCGCATTTGAAAGATGATAATAGAATGACTTTTAGTATTAGTTCCGATATACTTGGAGGTGGATTCAAGATAGGTAAAAATTATTTCTCACTTGGTATGACGCTCAACTTGGAAGTCGATATGGGTTTTTCCAAAGATTTGATTGATTTTATCGCAAATGGTACTAATATAGCAACTAATGACGCCGATCTTATGAGTAAAAAAGTTTTGGATCTAACAGCATATACCACAACATATATTGGTTACGCAAGAGAGATAAATGATAAATTAACACTCGGAGCCAAACTAAAATTTTATTCTGGTATAGCAAATATTCGTACTAATAAAAGTTTAGTTCACTTGGATTTTGATGGCGACCAAATATCTGCATATAGTGATATAGATTTTGATGTTTCCTTAGCCTTTGGATATTTTTCTGCTATAAATAGTGCTCTTGTGGAGGAGGACGATTTCTCATTTAACTCAACTACAGGTGGTTCTGATATAATAAATAACACCTTAAAGAATAAAGGTTTCGGTTTTGACATAGGTGCAACGTACAAAATCAACAATGATATGGAGATTTCGGCTTCTATCGTTGATATCGGTAAGATTAGTTGGAGTGCTAATGTAGCCAATATAAAAAGTAATAATCCTAATGAACGTTTTCAATTTTCTGGTGTAGCAGTTGATTACGATAGTGTAGGTGAGCAATTAGAAAATTATTTTGATAATGTATCCGATAGTTTAAAACATGCTTTTGATTTAGGCGTTAGAGATAAAGATAGTTATTCTACTTCGGTACCTACTAAAATCTATTTGGGTTATTCGTGGAATTTCTATCCTAATATGCAGGTGCAAGCTTTGTATTATGGCCGTTTCATAAGAGGAACGTATGAGAATAGTTTCACTTTGAATTATTCTTATGATTTTGGTTTTGGTTCTGCGTCTATTGGTAATACTTTCAATTACAAATTATTTAATCCTACACTAATGGTAAGTTTGGGTAGTATATTTTATGTAGGAACGAGTTTTGCATCTTCATATAATATAGCCAAAACAAATTCATTGTCTTTCTTTATGGGACTTAATTACGCTGTTAGGAATAAAAAAGCGAAGAATACCGCAATTATAGAACAGGCATCTATTATAGAACTTAATTAGTTTGGAGATATTGTATAATTATTTAGAGAATAATCATTTAGAAAAGTTATAGTGATTTTTTATAATTTAATTGTTTATACATGCGTTGTAAAGTTCTCTTTACAACGCCTTTTTACTATTTAGAGTTATTATTGTACGCTAAAAAGGAATATAAATAAATATTAGTGTCCGGTAAACACATTTTCTTATTTTGAACTCACTTATTCTTAGTAAGTTCAGGGAAATAATAGTAGTCTAAGC
>CAVGDP010000264.1:0-10182 GCA_963627985.1 uncultured Eubacteriales bacterium | reverse complement strand
AATAGTTATTGATTTTATTCGAATAGTTATTGATTTTATTCGAATAGTTATTGATGTTATTTGAATGGTTATTGATTTTATTTTGATGAAATGCGATACTATTAGAATATTATTTTCTTTAAAATGTTTATTTTCCCCTATCGGAAAAATGTAAGCAATATTTCACGGGAGGGAAAAAGGTGGAAAAATCATAATAAAAAGAGTACTTAAAAGTTTTTTCAAAAAGAGAAAATCTATAAATATTATTCTTTTGAGTAATTTACCGAAAATAAACTAATTCTATCTAAATAAATTTATTCTATGGACACTAATAATTAAGAATAGTGATAAGATTATCAATATAATACATTTTGTTTAAGTGTGATAACATTTATTTTTTTATTTATCAACCAAGATTCTACCAATCTTTATAAATAGGAAATTTACTTCTGCCGTGCTCTAATTCTTCCTTATCAATACTATAATAAAACACATTATCAGTAGAATACGATAACATCTCCTTTTCCTCTCCCCGCATATCCACAAGACAACTATCCCCACTATATACATTATTTGCATAATCCTTCCCACACCGATTAACCGCTATAACATACGATTGATTTTCTATCGCACGAGCTCTCAAAAGAGTCTTCCATTGTTCGCTCCTACTCTTTGGCCAAGAAGCAACGAAAGTCATAATATCATAAAGAAAATCAACTTCTTGTGATAATTTCTCCCCATTCTTTGTTTGTGTTTGTTTCTCCTTTGCTCTATTCTTGCAAATATCCGCAAAACGCAAATCATAACAAGTTTTCAAATTAATTTTCCAACCTCTATATTCAACTATTGTACCTTTGCTCCCTTTCGTTAGTACCTTTGCCTCATCGGATAAAGAAAACAATTTTTGCTTATCATAATAATGTTTTTGATTCTCTGTTATAAAATAATGCCGATTATAATATAATCCATTGTCTTCCACTAATAAAGAACCTTCTACTGCACATTTGTGTTTTTGTGCTAACGACAACATAAAATCCAACCCCCTCCTTTTGCTATCCTCACACAAAGAAGTATCAGTAACAAATCCCGTAAGAAACATTTCGGGAAAAATAATCCAATCTACACTCTCTACAATAGTATTACAAATATTTGTTAGATTATTAATATTCTTCTCTATCTCAAAATCAAATATTTGCGTCTGTATTAGGGCAATTTTCATAACTTATCTTTTCTTAATTTCCACAATTACACGCATGGTCTTTTTTTATTTTAGCCTTAGGAAAAATCTCTTTGATAGCCTTTTGCTGTTTTCTCGTCATGGATATTGCTCTTATATCCAAAAATTTCAGATTAGTTTTTTGGAAAATAGTATCAAACTCTTTAATTTGATTATCCCACAAAATCAACGTATCTAATGGCAATTCAGCCATTTGAATAGGTAAAGAAGTCAAATAATTCTGCGCAAAATTAACATAATGTAAATATTTAAGCGACTGTATTTCCTTAGGAATCTCCTTGATTGAGTTGCGAGACAAATCTAATCGCTCTATATTTCTAAATTGTAATATCTCCATAGGAAATTCTTTGAGTTTCTGCCTTTTTAGTGTTAAACTCTTTACACTATCTGGCGATTTAATGGCTTGTTCTAATGAATAGAAATATCCTTCTTGTGCATAAATAGCACCAAAACAAAATATTACAACACTATATACAAAAAATCTTTTTAGCATCTTGTAAATCCTTATTCATTTGTGTCTTTAATTCTTCCACACTTGCGAATTTCTGTTCCGGTCTTATATAATCAATAAATTGAATAGTTATTTCCTTGTCGTATATATCTCTATTAAAGTCTATTATATAAGTTTCTATCGTAATATTATGGGCATTGAACGTGGGGTTATCACCTATATTTGTTATAGAATTATAAATATTTTTATCTATAATCGTCTTTGTCGCATAGACACCACAATAAGGTATTATTTTATTAGTCAATGGGAGGATATTTGCCGTAGGAAAGCCCAATTTATTACCATTTTGCAAACCAGGTACTACTTTGGACGACAGACTATAAGGATTGCCTAACATAGCATTTGCACGTTTTATATCCCCTTTGCTTATTGCCTTTCTAATTTGCGTAGAAGAGACCTCAATATCCTCAAAATAAACGCCTGACAAGTCTTTTTCTATCTTTATTGTCTTATAATATCCCTTTTTTAGTAAGTCCTCGTATTCATTATTATTAGGATTACCAAATCTATTATCGTAACCCAAGAGAAGAATCTTAATATCAAGTTTTTCTAATAAACTATCAAGAAATTGTTTAGGTGTTAAGTGAGCAAATTCTTTGGTAAAAGTTATGGGAATAATGTAGTCAATACCAAACGTGCTTATTTTGTCAAAACGTTCATTGATAGTCTGCAAAAGAAATAAAGGATTATCATTTTTTTTGTCCAAAACCTGACGAGGATGATTAGTAAAAGTAACTACTATACTTTTAGTATTCAATTTATTAGCCAAAGAAGATAGTTCTTTTAACATTTGCTGATGACCAATATGCACCCCATCGTACATACCTATCGTAAGTACGCAAGGAATACGTTCTATATCAATATTTTGCAAAGATACAATTTCCAATTCTCTATCTATCAAAAAATTTTTTGCAAAGATACAAAATTTTGCTGTACTATCCATAAAAATTCTTCTTCTCTGCTCCTCCTATACTCTCCTCTTTCCCTTTCTATTATTCATAAAAAGAAAGCAATCAGCATTATTTCTCCCTTCTCTAATAATAGAAATCTATCCTCAAATCAATCCGTTCAATCAAAAAGAAAACAACGAAATTCAACAATTATTCTTATAGCTCAACAATTAAAATAGAATATTTTCTTGTAAGATAATTTTTCCATAATATTACATTGCATCAAAATAAAATCAATAGTTATCAGAATAACTTCAATAGTTATCAGAATAACTTTAATAGTTATTAAAATAACTTCAATACTTATTTTGGTATTTAGAGAATAAATAAAGATGAAGAAAATATACATTGTTCTTCTTCTAAATTATTTGCTTTTGATAAATGTATCAGCTGGGAGATTTTTATTCTTTCGCTCAATATTTTTTATGAACACTAATAGATTCTTTAATTTTGATAGTATTTTCGCAGTGATAGAGTTAATAAATTATAAACATATTTGGAATATATCTTCTTTTGTTCGTTTTATTGTTATATTCTACTCTATAAGAAATAGAAAGAAAGGACGGCAAAGTAGTTCTATAAGAATGAAAACTAAAAATGAGTATTTATGTTTTTTATCATTTCAAAATTTTATAGTAAATTTGCACTTCTCAATATAACAAACAAGACTAATGACAAGATTAAGCGTAAATATAAATAAGATCGCTACTTTGAGAAACGCAAGAGGCGGTAATAATCCTAATCTTATTCAAGTAGCAAAAGATATAGAGAGCTTTGGTGCAGAGGGTATAACGGTGCATCCACGTCCTGACGAAAGACATATAACCCAAAAAGATGTTTATGACCTAAAAAAGATAATCACAACTGAATTTAATATAGAAGGTTTTCCTGACGATAGATATATATCTATTATAGAAGATATTAAACCCGCACAAGCAACATTAGTTCCCGATAAGCCTGACCAATTAACAAGTAATCATGGATGGAATACTATTCACGATCAGAAGGAGTTGATACCTATTATTGAACGTTTGAAAAAAACATGTAGAGTGTCTGTCTTTGTGGACCCAAAATGCGATATGATAAAAGGAGCAAGGGATTGTGGTGCCGACAGAGTAGAATTATATACTCAATCATACGCAGAAGAATACAAAAATAATAGAGAAAAAGCAATAGAACCCTTTCTTAATGCCGCTCTTTGCGCAAAAGAATGTGGTTTGGGGTTAAATGCAGGACACGATCTTAGTTTGGAAAATCTACAATATTATCATCAAATAATACCTTTCACAGATGAAGTATCTATTGGGCATGCTTTGATTTGCGATTCTTTGTATTATGGTTTAAGAAATGTAATAGAGATGTATTTACGTTGTTTGTTATAGAAAGAATATTATAAAAGAAAAAGAAAATAACTATTAATAAAGATAATATATAAGCAGAGATAGTACTAATAATGGAAGGATTTACAATATATAGAGGATTAGAATTATTTTTAGGGTTAGTAGTAGCATATTTATTAGGAAGTATTCCATCGGCAGTTTGGATTGGTAAAAGTTTTTTTGGTACGGATGTTCGCAAAGAAGGTTCGCATAACGCAGGAGCAACTAATACTATTAGGGTATTAGGACTTTTGCCGGGTTTGATTGTTTTGGCTATGGACGTAGCGAAAGGGTGGGTAGCGGTATATCTATCCTCTCATGTATTTGGGTCTTTTCTGTTAGATTTAGGTTGGATAAATGATTTTTCGTATTACTCTTTATTCGTGGCATTAATAGTCGTCTTGGGACATACATTACCTATTTTTGCAGGATTTAAGGGTGGCAAAGGCGTTGCAACTATGTTGGGAGCAGTTATTGGTTTATTCAATAATATAATACCATTTGTCTTGGCGGTATTTGTCCTAACATTCATTCTAACTAAATATATATCCGTATCTTCTATGGCTGCTGCAATAAGTTTTCCGATATTCTATTTAACAAGCAAACTTTGGTTGCCAAAACACGAAGATATTACACTATCAATGGCTATATTTTCTATTCTTATTGCGGTGTTTATCATATATACTCATAGAAAAAATATTAAACGTTTAATCAATCACGAAGAACCTAAATTCTCTATAAAGAAAACACACAAACCAAATAATAAATCATAAAGATTAATAATAGGAACCAAATAAATAACAACAGAATAACATTTTAGTATTATGAAAAAGAATATTTTAATCACTTGTAGCGTTGCTTTTTTGGTATTTGCAGGATGCAAGAAAAACGAAATAAATAATCCTCTTTTGAATGATTGGAATACTCCTTTTGGAACAGTACCTTTTGATGAGATTAAGACTTCTCATTACGAAAGTGCTATAAAGGAGGCTATCAAAATCTATCATCACGAGATTGATACCATTATAAATAATACTCAAACACCTAATTTTGATAATACTATCGCACGATTAGATTATAGTGGGCGATTATTGAAACGTGTTGTAATGGTATATGAGAATATGCTCGCTTGTAATACGAATGAGGAGTTGCAATCCTTACAGGAAAAGATATCTCCTATGCTTGCAAATCTTAATACAGAAATTCATCTAAACGAAAATTTATTCAATAGAGTAAAAACAGTTTGGGATAATCGCAGTAAAGAGAATTTTAATGAACAACAATTATATTTATTGAAGAAAACTTATAATGCTTTTGTTAGAGAAGGTGCTTTATTGGACAAGACAAAGAAAGAAGAATTGAAGAAAATCAATGAGCAATTAGCTACATTAAATGATAAATACAACGCAAATGTATTAGCAGAAACAAAAAATTACAAACTCGTTATAACCGATAGTAATGATCTAAAAGGATTGCCACAATGGTTGATTAATAATGCCTCAGAATGTGCAAAAGAACAAAAACAAGAAGGCAAATGGATTTTTACTTTAGATAACGCAAGCGTAATACCATTTTTGACGTATTGCGATAATAGAAAATTGCGTCAGCAAATATTTGAAGCTCGTATAAATCGTTGTAATAATTCTAATGGATATAATAACAATAAGATAACCGAACAAATCCTTCATTTAAGAGCAAAGAAAGCCTCTCTTTTAGGTTATGATAATTTCGCTTCTTGGCAATTAGAGGAACGCATGGCAAAAACGCCTCTTAAAGCTGATTCAATCTTGGAGATGTGTTTGAATTATTCTATTATTGCTTCAAAAAAGGAGATAAAATCATTTGAACAACTCTTATACAAAGATGAAAAGACTACCAAATTAGAAGGTTGGGATATGTACTATTATGCAGAGAAGAAAAAGAAACAACTCTATGATATAGACGAAAATGAAGTCCGTCCTTATTTAGAAATAGAAAATGTTAAGAAAGGTTGCTTTGATAATATTACTAAACTATATGGACTAACTTTTACTAAATTAGATAATATTCAAGTTTATGCCAAAGATGTGGATGTTTATCAGGTTAAGGACGAAAAAGGTCTCCACAGAGGAATATTATATTTCGATCCTTATATAAGAAAAGGTAAAGTTGGGGGTGCTTGGTGTACGACATTCAATTCGCAATATAAATACGAAGGAGAAAATGTTGCTCCCGTTGTGCAAGTTTGTTTTAATTACGCTAAACAAAACGATAGAACAACTCTTACAATAGACGAAGCCTTAACAATATTCCACGAGATGGGACATGCTACTAATGAATTTCTTTCAGATGCTACTTATCCTTCTTGTTCAGGTACGAATGTGCCAACAGATTTTGTAGAATGTGCTTCTCAATTAGCAGAAAATTGGTGTTTAGAAGAAGAAGTATTGCGTACTTTTGCTAAAAATGAAAAGGGAGAAATTATTCCTACTACTTTAATTAACAAAATACATAATGCTTCGAGTTTCAATCAAGGTTTTATCTTTACCGAATTATTAGCTGCTGCTTGGTTAGATATGAAAATGCACGAAATAAAGTCTAACGATACAATATCCTTACAAGACTTTGAGCAAACAACAATGCAACAAATCAATCTACCAAAACAAATCCCTCCACGTTATAGAAGTACCTATTTCACGCATGTATTTGGTGGCGGTTATTCTGCAGGTTATTATTGCTATATATGGAGTGAAATGTTATCCGCTGACGCATTTATGTATTGGAAACAAAGTGGTAATATCTTTAACAAAGAAATTAGCAATCGTTTCAAGGAATATGTTTTAGCTCATGGGGGAGAAAATGATGCCGATGTACAATATCGCCGTTTTAGAGGTAAAGACCCCGATATAAAATATTTGCTTAAACAACGCGGTATGATAAAATAAACGAACAATGCTATACAATAGGACGAAAGATTATATAATTACATTAGTGTCCTTATATGTATTTTGGATTATTGCTTTTATAATTCAAAAACCTCTTTTTATGCTATTCAATACTACTAATAACCTTGTCTTTATAGATTGGATAGAGGTAATAATACATGGTTCTAAATTAGATTTTTGTCTTTCGGCTTACTTTTTGGCTATACCTATTCTATTACTTATTGTTAGACTTTTCATTAAGTATAATATACAAAAGACTTTATTTATTTATAATCTTGTTTTGCAAATAATTGTTGCTATTATTTTTGCTGTTGATTGCGTATTATTTTCTTATTGGGGATTTCATCTTGATAGTACTTTGATATTCTATTTAAGGGATTTCTCCGATTCGCTTAATAGCGTAACAATAAAAGATTTATTACTATTCTTATTAATACTCATTCTCTATTTTTCTATTCTTTTCTTCTTATATAGATATACTATCAACAGATTATTACACAAAAAATCTACCTTTACTTCTTATTCAAATCCAACAAAACATAAATGCCTAACTCTTATTGTTCTTATCGTCTTTATACCTATAATGGTTATACTCTCTCGTGGAGGTTTCTCTACCGCAACGGCAAACGTTGGTATGGTATATTATACCGACAATCAAAAACTTAATCTTGCCTGCGTTAATCCTCTTTTTAATCTTATGTATTCTCTTACCAAGACAGAGGATTTTGCTAATAAATATCAATTCTATAAAGAAGATTTCGCAAAAAGAGAATTCCAAACATTATACCCACAATTAGAAAATCAAACACCAAAAGAAAATTATCTAAACACTCAACATCCTAATGTATTGATAATTATTTTGGAGAGTTTTTCTGCTCGTCTAATACAGAGTCTTAATGGGCATCTATCCTATTATGAAGACAAAGAAGTAACTCCTACACTTAATTCGCTAAAAGATAATTCTATCGTTTTCACTAATGCTTATAGTAATGGTATGCGAACAGATAGAGGTGTAGTAGCAATACTTAGTGGTTTTCCCTCGCAACCTGATATGTCAATAATTAAATATCCCGAAAAGACTGCTAAATTACCTTCCATCGCAAAGACTCTAAAAAAAGAAGGTTATTCTTGTGAAATGATTTATGGAGGAGATATTAATTTTGCTAATATGCGTTCTTATTTCTTTGGTAGTGGTTATAGCAATATTATCGATTATAAATCCTTTGATGTCAAAGATCGTTTGAGTAAATGGGGTGTAAATGACGCTATTATGTTCTCTTATCTTTTTGATAGGATTAATAATTATCATACCAAGAAACCTTTCTTTACTACCTTTCTAACTCTTTCCTCCCACGAACCATTTGATGTTGATATGCACAGATTCCAAGACCCTTATGTTAATAGTATTTCTTATACAGACTCTTGTTTGGGAGTTTTTCTTAAACGTCTTGAAAATACCAACCTTTGGCAGAATACTCTTATCGTTTTAGTTGCCGACCATACAAGTGTTCTTCCACAAAATATATCTGCTCAAAATATCGATTACTATCATATTCCTATTATCTTCACAGGTGGTGCTATTCATTCCCCTCTTGTGATAGACAAGTTTATCAATCAAACCGATATTCCTGCAACTCTTCTGTCTATGATTAACCTTAATACCGATGACTTTATCTATTCCAAAAATATACTCTCTCCTAATAGTCCTTCTTTCGCATTCTTTGTCTATACTAACGGATTTGGTTTTATGGATAATAGTGGAGTATCTTTTTTTGATAACGATGCAAATAAATGTATCCTTAATTACGATAAAGCAAGATTAACAAAGGGAAAAGTAATACTGCAAACACTCTACAAAAATATTTCCAAATTATGAATACAAAACAAGTCTTTGATTTTTTGAGTGAAGATATCAAACAGAATCTTTATAAACAAGAATACCAAAGTATTATCAACAAAGCCTCCTTACTCAATAAATGGTTTATTCCTCAATTTATTACTAAGGCTATTTACAATTTAACTTATTTAATTGATACCATACAAGAGGAACCACTACTCCTATCTTATAACTATAACTTTCCTAAAAAGAATATCTTAATCATTGCAGCAGGTAATATTCCTTGTGTCTGTTTCCACGATATTATGTGTACACTCTTAACTGGTAACAAAGCAACTATTAAACTCTCTTCCAAGGATGATATTCTAATCCCTTTCTTATTATCTCGTATAGCAACACAATATCCACAAATAAAGGACTATATAGAATATATCAAAACACCTACCAAAACAAATATTTACGATGGTATTATTGCCACCGGGAGTAATTCTTCTGCGACTCTATTTGATTATTATTTTTCCTCTCGTCCGCATATTATTCGCTCCAATAGGCATTCTGTTGCTATTATCAAAGACAACGAGGATATAAATGGTTTAGAGGATGATATTTGTCTTTATTTTGGTTTAGGGTGTAGAAATATTTCGCATTTATTTCTTCCAAAGGGATATAACTTACTTGATTTGAAGGAAAAATTATCAAAATATAGCTACCTATTAGATAATAATACCTATCGTAATAATTTTGATTATCAAAAGGCAATAATGACGATGAACAATACTCCGTATACTATTTTTTCTCCGATTTTATTAAGAGAGACTGAAGATTTATTTTCTCCTATAAGTGTCTTAAATTATAGTTTTTATGAGAATATTGAAGACTTGTATATCTTACTAAAAAAAGAAGAAGGCTCTATTCAAATCATTTTACAAAATAAATTTGGAGACGGACAAAGTCCTTCTTTTACTTGTTATGCCGATGGAGTAAATACTATTAAATGGTTGCAAGAAATAGAGTAAGAAGATCTCCTTTTCGTTTATCAATCTGCGATTTATGATTAACTTTATAGTAGTTATCATTGATTCTATAAGTAGATTATTTTGAATAAAAAGAGTACTAAATATTCTTACCTCAACTTAATATCAAAACACCAAAATCGCACCTTATTTCCTAATCCCAAAATGTTCTATTTTTTCTATAAGGTTATTTTTTAGTACCATTTTTTGAGCAAAAATGGGCAGTTCTTTTGTCTTTATAATAATTTGATTATGTAATCGTTACAATAAGTACTAAAATCATTAAAATAGTTATTGATGTTATTCGAATGGTTATTGATTTTATTCGAATAGTTATTAATGTTATTCGAAT
>CAVGDP010000263.1:0-7849 GCA_963627985.1 uncultured Eubacteriales bacterium | reverse complement strand
CTTATCAGAATAACTTTAATACTTATCAGAATAACTTTAATACTTATCAGAATAAAATCAGATATTATTTTAATTAGTTCAGTACTTATTCTAAATGCTACATAATTAAATAATTACAAGAGTGTAGAATTCCTATATTTTTACTCAAAATATAACTACCGAAAATGACTATATAGGGAAAATAGAACATTTTAGTGGCGTGAAATATTGCAAGATTTTGACGTTTTTATGGTAGGGTAGAGGAAGAAATTATCTATTACTTCTAACAGATTGATTTCCTATAACTATATTTATTCTAATCTTTTAGATATTACATTATTTTTAGAGGATAGGAATGATTTAATGTAAAGAAATATAATTTATTACAGAGATTCTATTCTGCTATTTAACCAATAGACATAAAAACAAAAAAGCAAGTGAGATAACCCACTTGCTTAATGTTTTATTTATGTTTGTTCAATTAGCAAACACCTAATTGAATCATTGCATCTGCAACTTTGATGAAACCTGCTACATTAGCACCTTTAACGTAGTTGATATAATCACCTTCTACACCGTACTTAACGCAGTTCTCGTGAATAGAGTTCATCATAGCGTGTAAACGTTGATCAACCTCTTCTGCAGTCCAAGGTAAGTGTTCAGCATTCTGACTCATCTCCAAACCAGATACTCCAACACCACCAGCATTAGCAGCCTTACCAGGTGCAAAACTTACTTTTGCTTTTTGTAAAACTTCAATAGCCTTTGCAGTGCAACCCATATTAGAAACTTCGCAAACTAATTGAACGCCATTCTTTACTAATGTTTTAGCATCTTTATCATCTAATTCATTTTGAATAGCAGAACACATAGCGATATCTACTTTTGCTTCCCAAGGTTTTTTACCAGCGAAGAATTTAGATTTTTTGAATTTAGTAGCGTAAGGTTTAACAACGTTGTTATTAGAGTTACGCAATTCTAACATATATTCTATTTTCTTCTCGTTCATACCTTCTTCATCCAAGATATAACCATCAGGACCACTTAATGCGATAACTTTTGCACCTAATTCAGTTGCTTTCTTTGCAATACCCCATGCAACGTTACCAAAACCAGATATAGCAATAGTTTTACCTTTGATAGTGTCTTTTTTCATCTTCAACATATTTACTACAAAGTAAACTGCACCATAACCAGTAGCCTCTGGACGAAGTATAGAACCACCAAATTCTCTACCTTTACCTGTTAATACTCCTGTATTCTCGCAAGCAAGTTTCTTATACATACCATATAAGTAACCTATCTCTCTACCACCAACTCCTATATCTCCTGCAGGAACGTCTCTATCTGGTCCTATATATTTGAACAATTCAGTCATAAATGCTTGACAGAAGTGCATGATTTCATTGTCTGATTTGCCTTTTGGATCAAAGTCAGAACCACCTTTACCACCACCCATAGGTAATGTAGTTAAGGAATTTTTGAAAGTTTGTTCGAAACCTAAGAACTTTAAGGTATCCAAAGTTACAGTAGGATGGAAACGCAAACCTCCTTTATAAGGTCCGATAGCGTTATTGAATTGTACTCTATAACCTCTATTGATTTGAATGTTACCTTTATCGTCCATCCATTCTACTTTGAATTGATAGATACGATCTGGTTCGATCATTCTCTCAACTATACGATGTTGATCGTATTGAGGGTGTTCATTAACGTAATCTTTGATTGTTTCTACAACCTCAGTTACAGCCTGTAAGAATAATGGTTGTCCTGGGTTTTTCTCTTCAACGGCAGCTAAAATTTTTTTAACGTCCATAATATTTCTTTGTTTTTAGAATTTTATACTTTTATGTTAATTGTCTATGTTTGTCTTATTTCGTTCGGCAAAATTATAACTATTTACTAAAACAAAGAAACTTTTTAGCAAAAAAAACACTTTTTATCTCAAAAAATATTTTCAAAACTATTTTAATTCTCCTTATATCAATAAATTAATCTTATAAAAAAGTTTTATATTACTTCTTTATGATAGTTTATTTTGAATGTAGGAGTAGTCTATTTTACTACTAAAAAACTATTACTTTATATGTTTTGTGTAGTTAATATTCATATAAATGTATTAATTTTGCACACTATTAAATTAAATATGACAATGAATAAAAAGATAACAATACTCTCCCTTGCTACCATTACAGGTGGTAAGATAATTGGCAAGAAACATATAGAAGACAAAATAGAATATATATTATATGATTCACGTAGATTGAATGGTGTTGATAATGTAGCTTTCTTTGCAATTCAGACAGCAAATAATGATGGTAATCGTTATATTAATGACTTATACAATAAAGGTGTAAGAATGTTTATTACATCCAAAGAACAAATCATAATACACAAAGATGCTACATATTTAATAGTAAAAGATGTTATAGATTGTTTGCAACTACTATCAAGAGAATATCGTACAAAGTTTTATATACCTACCGTTGTAGCAATAACAGGTTCAAATGGTAAGACAATTGTAAAAGATTGGATAGTTAAATTGGTAGATAACGACAAAAAAGTATGTTCAACTATAAAAAGTTATAACTCTCAAATAGGTGTTCCATTATGTGTTTATAATATTAAGGATGATACAGAATTAGCAATATTTGAAGCAGGTATCTCTATGCCAAATGAAATGCAAAAATTAGAGCGAATTATTCTGCCTAACATAGGTCTATTTACTAATATAGGAGACCAACATGGATGTAATTTCTCGTCAATAGATGATAAAATAGAAGAAAAACTTCAATTATTTATCCACTGCAAGAAGATAGTCTTCCATGATAACAACCCACGATTATCCAAACATATAAGACTCTTTGCAGATAAGTATAATATAGATTTAGTCGCTTGGGGAGATAAACCTTTACTACCATTAAATAGTACGGATGTGTATTACTTGCAAAAAGATTTATTATCACAAGTATCACTGCCTTTTACAGATAAAGCAAGTATAGAAAACGCTTTGTCTTCGTTCGTATTATGTCTAACGATAGGCATACAAAAAAATCATTTATTGCAAAGATTACGCACGTTGCAACAATTAGATAGTCGTTTTGAAATTAAAAGTGGTATTAATAATTGTTTAATAATAAATGATTCGTATTCTTGTGATATGTCTTCATTAGAAATTGCCTTAGATTACTTAAATACCCAAAACAAACAACATAAACAAGTTATCCTTACTGATGTTAAACAAACAACGACTAATACCGAACAATTATATTCTGATATCAATCAATTACTAATCAATAAACATATAGATTCTATTATAGCAATAGGGGAGAATTTTTATACTAATCAAGATAAGATAACCATTAAGAATAAACATTTCTACCTAACAGTAGAAGACTTCGTAACCAACCTAAAACGCAAAGACTTTATCAATAAGGCAATACTAATCAAGGGTGCAAGTAGTATGCATACCGAAAGAATATCTAATCAATTATCTAACCTTACACATCAAACAGTAGAAGAAATTAACCTAACTGCATTGGAAGAGAATGTTAGTTATTATCATACTCTAATCAAAAAAGATACATTAGTTATGGCGATGGTAAAAGCGAATGCTTACGGCAGTGGGAGTGTGGAGATTGCTTCTGCGTTAGAGAGAAAAGATTTGGTTGATTATTTTGCAGTAGCATTTACAGATGAAGGAGTGAGTTTGCGTAGAGAAGGTATCAAAAAACCTATTATGGTTATAACCCCCGAGAAAGATAGCGAGTTTCTATTACAACAATATAATTTAGAACCTGTTATACATTCTTTTGAAGTATTGAATAATTTCGTAACTATGGACCTTAATGTTCATATCAAATTAGATACAGGTATGCATAGATTAGGTTTTGGAGCAAAGGACTTAAATAACTTAATAACAATACTTCAACAGTCTAAATTGCATATAAAGAGTGTTTTTTCTCATCTTTACGGTGCAGATGATAGTCTTTTGGATAAATATACTAATCAACAAATAGAGTTATTCAATAGTATGAGTAGTTTTATATGTAGTTGTTTTGATTACAAGATATTACGCCATTTATCAAATTCTGCTGCTACATATCGTTTCTCTAATGCTAATTATGATATGGTACGTTTGGGTATAGGTATGTATGGAATAGGAGTAGATAGTAATGAAGAGAAGCACTTGCGTAAAGTACATAAACTTAGAACTACTATTACACAGATTAGAGAGATAGATAAAGGAGAGGATGTGTCTTATTGTAGAGGTTTTGTATCGCAATACAAGATGCGAATAGGAGTAATACCAATAGGTTATGCTGATGGTTTGAATCGCCATTTAGGTAATGAACATTTCAAGGTATATGTTAATGGAGAGTATTGTAATATAATAGGTAATATCTGTATGGATATGTGTATGATAGACCTAACTACCGTAAAAGCAAAAGTAGGTGATATGGTAATAGTATTTGGCACAGAGAATAGTATAGAGGATATGGCATTAGCATGTCAAACTATACCATACGAGATACTAACAAGTATATCTAATCGTATTCCAAGAATATATTATCACGAATAAAAGTTAGTAGATTATAAACATAAACTCCCTATTTGAGTAAAATATAAACTTAATAAAATCTAAAATTTTGATACTATCATTTTTTATCAAAATAACTTCAATACTTACGAAAATAAACTTAATACCTGTTTAAATAACTATTGAAGTTATTTTGATGATTATTGAAGTTATTTTGATAAAATGCGATATTAGGAAAATGTTATGTTTTTCTATTTGTTTTATGTTTTATATTAAGTGTTTGGGAGGATTATTTTAGGAAATAAAAAGATACTAAAAAAGTTAGAATAGAGTTGGTAGATACAAGTTTTTTGAAAAAAAATAAGACATAGAGTTTTGTTATTTTGTGAAATTTATGGAAAAATAAACTAACTTTACTAGAATAAAAATGTTTTGCTAATATTATAGTAGAGATTAATGAAAATGGATTGCTATAATATATAAATATACCTATAAGATAAACTAATTTTTTGCTGTAAAATGAGAATAAAAACAAATATTTTGAATAAAAATATGGTAGAAAAGAAAAAAATTGTACTTTTGCAAACCAAATTTAAGGGATTAGTGTAATAATAAAAAAAGAATAAAATAAAGATGAATCCATTTGAAGAACAAAAGAAAAAACAAGAGAAAATAAATAAATCGATGGAGAAAATACATTGCCTTATTGCTGTTGGTAGTGGCAAGGGTGGTGTAGGTAAGAGCACGGTAAGTGCAAATTTGGCATTATCTTTAGCAAAAGAGGGTTTTAGAGTTGGTTTGGCTGATGCAGATGTATATGGTCCGAGTATTCCTACGCTATTTAATGTAGAGAAACCAGAAGTTATGGCAACAGAAATAGAAGGTCAAGAGATGATGATACCTATTGAGAAATACGGAATTAAGTTGATGAGTGTAGGATTTATGGTTGACCAAAACGCTGCACTAATGTGGAGAGGACCTATGGCTTCTAATGCTTTAACACAATTGATTAGCGAAACAGCATGGGGAGAATTGGACTTCTTAATATTAGATATGCCTCCAGGAACGGGTGATATTCAACTAACATTAATACAATCTTTTCACCCAACAGGAAGTATTTTTGTTTGTACACCACAACAATTAGCAGTTGCAGATGTTCGCCGAGCAGTTAATATGTTTACTGATTCAAAAATTAATATTCCAGTTTTGGGTTTAGTAGAAAATATGGCGTATTTCACACCAAATGACATGCCAGATAAGAAATATTTCATTTTTGGCAAAGATGGTGCCAAGAAGTTAGCAGAAGAATTAGGTATAGAGCTACTTGAACAAATTCCTATTAGTGAACAAGTCTCTGAGAGTAATGATAACGGCAATCCTATCTCAATGCAATTCGCTACAATAGAAGCAAAAGCGTTTATGTCCTTAGCAGACAAAGTTATAGAGAAAACAAAAAAGATTACAAACAAATAAAAAAGAAATAAATAATGACACCGCAAGAAAGACAATCATTAGAAGCAAAGGTAAAAAGTGCAGTTGAGCAAGTAAGACCTTATTTGCAACAAGACGGAGGTGATATTAGATTCGTATCTTTAACAGACGACAAAGTAGTTAATGTAGAACTTCAAGGGCATTGTGGTTCCTGTCCATACGCATTAATGACCTTGAAACAGAATGTTGAATTGGCTATCAAGGATGCAATTCCTGAAATAAAATCAGTAGAAAATATCAATCAAATTGGTTAATTCCATAGATAAATAGATAAAAATAACCATTGTCGTACACAAATTAAAACGAAGAAAACAAAAGTAAAGATAGAAATGATATATACTAAAAAAGGCGATGAAGGAATGACTTCATTAGTTGGTGGCACGAGAGTAAAGAAATATGATATTAGAGTGCAGACGTATGGAGAAATGGACCAGTTAGTTGCTCTCTTGGGTTATATTACAACATATTTGACCAAAGAAAAAGAAATGTTTGATATAGTAACAATTCAGCATCATTTATTTATAATAGAGAGTATTGTAGCGTGTGAAAAGGAAGAATGGTTAAGTAAAATGTCCAAATTAAGAGAAACAGATGTGGATTTTTTGGAACGTAAAATAGATGAGATGAGCGAACAAATGCCACCATTAAGAGATTTTATTATTCCATCTAAATCTCGTACCGCAACATTATTACATTTCGCTGCAACACAAACAAGAAGATGTGAAAGGTTATTAGTAGAGTGTAATGACACCTATCCTCAAAATCCGTTGATAATGAAATATATCAATCGTTTGAGTGATTATCTTTTTACACTTGCTCGTTTTACGATGAAGAAAAAGAATTTGAGCGAAACATTTTATAAAGAGATGTAAATATTTTGTTGAGATACAAGAATTTGTATTATTAACACATTACTTATTACAAAAAATATACACATTAATACAATAAGAAAAACAATCTCTCGTTAGGAAGAAGTTTTAATATTATTGATTAATCAAAAAAATATAAATTATGTATTGGACATTAGAATTAGCTTCGCATTTAGAAGACGCACCTTGGCCGGCAACAAAAGAAGATTTGATAGACTATGCCCAAAGAACAGGTGCACCATTGGAAGTAATAGAAAATCTTTCGGAAATAGAGGACGAAGGTGATATATATGATTCCATAGAAGATATTTGGCCGGACTATCCAACCAAAGAGGATTTCTTTTTTAATGATGAAGAATACTAAAAAATAGAAAAGACGGAGAAAAGAATAGATTTCACGGTTATCATTAAGGTGTTAAAACAATTGTTTTGATACTTTTAAGGGGGTTTCTTTCTAATTATTTCATTGTTATTTAATAATAATTTGCTATTATCTAACAATGATTTATTGTTGTTTAGTGTAATATAGTTTTGTGGATAATAGAATAGTTTTTGTGCAAAATAAAAATAGAGGTAATGTGCATATTGACACTTCAAAAGACAGTTTGTTTTTTGGTAGTGTTAGTTTGTTTTATCTATCTTAAAGATTTTGGTTAGTAATTTTATTTTTGTTACTTTGGTAGATATTTTGAGCGAAATTTTCATTAATAAAAAATGACAGATATGGGAAATAGAACATTTAAAAGAAATAGAAATTAGAATAGTATCGCATTTCGTCAAAATAACATCAATAACTATCAAAATAACATCAATAACTATTCAAATAGTATCAATAACTATTCAAATAGTATTAATAACTATTCAAATAGTATCAATAACTATTCAAATAGTATTAATAACTATTCAAATAACATCAATAACTATTCAAATAGTATCAATAACTATTCAAATAGTATTAATAACTATTCAA
>CAVGDP010000262.1:0-5226 GCA_963627985.1 uncultured Eubacteriales bacterium | reverse complement strand
TTGATAACTATTAAAGTTATTTTGATAACTATTAAAGTTATTTTGATAACTATTGATTCTATTTCAATAATTATTGATTTTATTTTGATATTATCTTATTTATAATCCAAAAAAGTACTTTTAAATAATGTATTCAATTGTTTGTTCATAATATTTTATCTATTTTTATAAATAAACAAAGCAAATGAATTTTTATAATAAAGGACGATTTTTTTATTCCTTATAGACAATATCATTTTATTTATTTGCGTTATAAGACTATCACCATACTATACTTTACTATATGATAAACGAAGAATTATTCCGAAAAATAAAAGTTATTTTCAAACGATACGCCTCACTAAGAAAAGATAAAGACAACGAAAGTCGTGTAGTAGAGGATATTAAACAAGGAGTTATTTTCAAGGGTGCAAATCTTTGGATACTTATCCTTGCTATCTTTGTGGCATGTTTGGGTTTGAATATCAATTCTACTGCAGTTATTATCGGTGCTATGCTTATCTCTCCACTAATGGGACCTATTATTGGCATAGGATGGGCTATGGGTACATTAGATTATTCTTTGCTCAAACGCTCTTTTACTAATTATCTTATATCTACAATAATTAGTATATTCGCTGCAAGTATCTACTTCCTTATCACACCTTTTGGAGAAGCACAAAGTGAATTGCTCTCTCGTACAAATCCTACTATTTACGATGTATTAATTGCCTTTTGCGGAGGTGCAGCAGGTATTATAGCAATATGTACCAAACAAAAAAGCAATGTTATACCTGGTGTCGCTATTGCAACTGCCTTAATGCCACCTTTATGTACAGCTGGTTTTGGTATTGTAAACGGTGAAATATCTTACTTCTTGGGTGCGTTCTATTTATATTTTATCAATAGCGTATTTATCTGTACGGCAACATTCTTGGGGGTGAAGGTAATGCATTTTCGCAAAAAAACTATAGTCAATCATCAACGCTCGAAGAAAATACATACCTATTTCTATGTTATTATTGCTATAACGATTATTCCTTCTATTTTTATGACAATTAGTATTATCAAACATAGTTTATTAAATACTAATATCAATAATTTCGTCAAAGATAACCTATCAAGTAATTATACCAAAATAATCTCACACGATTTGAATAAAGAAACAAAAACCTTACGTTTTGTTGCCGTAGGTAAAGAGATTTCTAATAATCAAATAGAGAAAGCAAAAGCAAAAATGAAGAAATATAACCTTGACGCTTATAATTTAACAATAATTCAAGGACATTATAATCAAATTGCTAATACAAATACTAATAATGAATGGGGAGAAGTGAATACTCATCTTAATAGTTTGGAAACAGAGTTGGATAAATACAAGAGATTAGAATATTTAAGCAACACCCTTAGCGATGAAGTCAAAGTTCTCTTCCCTACTATCAAAACTATATCTTTGTCGCAGTCATTACAAGCGAATACACAAGATACTACTCACAAGAAATTGATAATTGCTGTCTTGGAGACCGATAATATAGAGAGCGTTTCCGCATCTGAAAAGGAAACAATCTTACAATGGCTACAAGTTCGCACTAATGAAAAAAATATTAAACTATATATAGCAGAATAAATCTTTTCTTTTTTGTTTTTTTATTGTTATCTCTATATTGTTTTGTTTTCATGGCAGAATATTTTCATTTCTAATGGAGATGATTTAATATCAAAGTAGGATAAGATAAATAATAGCAATAAACTAATTAGACTTAATTTAATCTAATTCTTTATGAATATAATTTTCTATTCGTTTCATTAACCACATAGGTGTAGAGGTTGCACCAGATATACCAATAGAGGCAAAATCTTTTATTTTCTCTAAATCTATATCACTCTCGGCTGTTATAAAGAAAGTATGTTTGTTCTCCTTTTTACAAAGATTATAAAGATATAGTCCATTTGAGGAATCTTTTCCTGAAACAAATAATACACAATCAACACTCTTTGCAAATTGTTCTATTTTCTTTGCACGAGAAGATACTTTCTTGCAAATACTATCTGTTACTATAATGTCCTGTGTTAAATGTTGCTGACGAATTAAATCTATTATTACTAAATAATCTTCTTTATTTTTAGTAGTTTGAGAAAATATATGCACAGGTCTTCTCATGTCTATCTTATTTATATCTTCTTTATTAGAGATAACTATAGCGTTATTCTCCGTTTGACCACACAGTCCAATAACTTCTGGATGGTTCAATTTACCAAAGATAACTATTTGACCGTTTTTTGTTTTCATCTGTTTATAACCCTCACATACATCTTTTTGCAAACGCAATACCATAGGACAAGTTGCATCTATAAGAGTAATATTATTTCTTTTTGCAGTCTCGTATGTAGAGGGTGGCTCACCATGTGCTCTTATCATTACACGACAATCTCTTAATTGCTCAAAGTCTCGTAAAGAGATCGTCTTCAAACCTTTCTTTTCTAATCTATCTACTTCCATAGAATTATGAACAATATCCCCTATACAATATAATTGACCTTGTGTTAATTCTTTCTCCAAAGAAGTTATCGCACGCACAACTCCAAAACAGAAACCCGCTTGTTGTTCTATTATTGTCTTCATTTGACTAATAAATATTATACGCTGTCCTTATCTTATATTATCTCGTATAAATCTTTTCTTTATTCTTTTGTATAAACTAATATAGGACGGTTATTTCTAAACAAATACAAGTCCTCATCTACAATCTTGTACGAATCTATTTCGTTCAAATTATTCAAATATGTCTTTTCTCTTTGCATATTACTCTCGGGACAAACTATTTTTGTGGAACCAATAGAACGAAACATTATATGATTGCGTTTAATTACTACTTGCGAAACGTATGTATTGCAACCTGCCGAACCACTTGCGTATTCATTCTCTTGTGTTATGATAAGAGTTATTTTTTCAGACGTATTATCGTAAGAAATCTTTTTATTATTCAAACGAGTAAGTATCCAAACTTTATCATATAAAAGATCTTTTTGATTAGAAATATCCTCTTGCGAAAAAAGACACAAAGAAGATAAACTAATTAATATTAGGAAAATATATCTTTTCATTATAATTTTTATTTTATTGTAATCCAACGCAAAAGTACTATAAAAATCCGACTAAATACACAAAAATCACAAAATATATTTATTTTCTTTTCTTTTTTTACTCGTTATATAAAAATAATGTATTACTTTTGCAAACCGAAATGTGGACAGATTTGAATTGATTGCAACCACAATAAAAGAATGCTAAAACAACAATCCTTTTATTCAAGAAAATTTCAATTCTTATTATTTCCGCTGATTTTATAATTAATAACAAATTAAAAAAACAGTAAAGAAATGTCAAGATTTATCACATCCGAATCCGTATCTGAAGGACATCCAGACAAGATTGCCGATCAAATTTCAGATGCTTTATTAGATGAATTTCTTAGAAGAGATTCTGCCTCTCATGTTGCAATAGAAACGCTCGTAACAACAGGTATGGTCGTTTTGAGTGGCGAAGTAAAGAGTAATACTTGCGTAGATGTACAAAAGACTGCACGTAATATTATCCGCAATATTGGTTACACAAAAGAAGAATATAAGTTTGCCGCCGACTCGTGTGGTATTTTATCTTCTATTCACGAACAAAGTTCCGATATTGACCACGGCGTTGAAAGATCTTTACCAGAAGAACAAGGAGCAGGTGATCAGGGTATGATGTTTGGTTATGCTACTACCGACACAGAAGATTATATGCCATTACCATTAATGCTTGCTCATCAAATTGTTTATGAACTGACACAGATAAGAAAGGAGGGCGTTATGATGACTTATTTGCGTCCCGATTCTAAATGTCAGGTAACAATAGAGTACGATGATAATAATCATCCTATTAATATCAACACAATAGTAGTATCAACTCAGCATGACGATAATGTATCCCTTAAACAAATAGAGACAGATATTCGTTTGATATTACTTCCTCGTATAGCAAGTAAACAAAAAAAGAAAGAAGTAAAAGATATGTTCCATAAAGAATTTCGTTTGCTTGTCAATCCTGCGGGTAATTTTGTAATAGGTGGTCCAAATGGCGATACAGGTCTAACAGGTAGAAAGATTATCGTTGATACATACGGTGGCAAAGGCTCTCATGGTGGTGGAGCATTTAGTGGCAAAGACGCAAGTAAAGTAGATAGAAGTGCGGCGTATGCTATGCGTCACGTAGCAAAGAATATGGTAGCAGCAGGTATTTGCGATGAAGTCTCCGTACAAGTTGCTTATGCAATAGGAGTTGCAGAGCCGGTTGGTTTATATGTAGATACCTTTGGCACTAATCATACTAAGTATTCCGAAGGTGAGATCGCAAAAAAGATTCTTAAAATATTCGATTTGCGTCCTTATCATATCATACAGAGATTAGGTTTGAAGAATCCTATCTTCCTTCCTACCGCAACGTATGGTCATTTTGGTCGTACACCTTATAAAAAAGAGGTAGAATTTATAAATGATAACCATACGACAAGAAAAGAAGTAGAATTCTATACTTGGGAAAAATTGGATTATGTTGATATTTTGAGAAAAGAATTCTCAATCAAGTAATTTCTTTCTCAATATTTCTACTATTCATTTATAAATAAGTTTATATTCATTCACTTTTTTATTTACTTATCCGAAGCGAATTTTATTCTTTCGGATAAGTTTTCTTTTTTCTCTTTTTCTTCTATACTATTATATATAAGCAGAGAAAGAATATCACATCTTATCAAAATAACTATTGATTTTATTTTGATAACTATTGAAGTTATTTTGATAACTATTGATTTTATTTGAATAACTATTGAAGTTATTTGAATAACTATTGATTTTATTTTGATAACTATTAAAGTTATTTGGATAACTATTGAAGTTATTTGAATAACTATTGAAGTTATTTGAATAACTATTGAAGTTATTTGGATAACTATTGAAGTTATTTGAATAACTATTGATTTTATTTTGATAACTATTGAAGTTATTTGAATAACTATTAAAGTTATTTGGATAACTATTGAAGTTATTTTGATAATTCTTGCACTTAATTTAATTATTATATAATCAAATAATTAGAGAGGTAAAAATTTACTCATTTTTGCTCAAAACACAACTCTAAAAAATGACCTTATTGAAAAAATAGAACATTTTGGAATTTCTAAACATAGCACAATTTTCATATCCATACAC
>CAVGDP010000261.1:0-7862 GCA_963627985.1 uncultured Eubacteriales bacterium | reverse complement strand
TTTAGTACTTATTCTAAATACTATATAATTAAATAATTACAAGAGTGTAGAATTACTTCATTTTTACTCAAAATATACCCCTAAAAAAAGATCTTATAGGAAAAATATAACATTTTGAAGAATTGAAAAAAGATAAAAAATTCATCTTCATACACTAAAATAGAATACAGAAAGAAGTCTTTTTTTTATTTAGGTCTTTTGGCATTAAAGGAATATATTTCCCTGTACTTTTTTTATTCTATAATCAACTTTTAGCAGGTACTAATAAAAAAAATATTATTTTTGCAGGCGAAAATATTGTGTATATGGAAATTTATGTTGAGAAATTTGGCGGTGCGAGTGTTAATAGTGCCGAGGCAATATTGAACGTTGAGCATATTCTACGCATGGAAAACAAAAAACGAGTAATCGTTATATCTGCTATGGGAAAAACAACTAATAAGTTGGAAAATTTAGTCGGTAAATGGTTTTCTGAAAAAGTTTTCTTTCAATCGCAATTCTCCGAATTAATGGATTATCATTTGGATATCATAGATAAATTATTTGATAAGAAAGATAGTTTATTGGAGGAGAAAAAAAATCTTATTCAAATAGTAGAAAATATTTTTGAAGAGATAAAAAACAAACTCTATATCACTCCTACAACAGATTACAACTTTCTTTATGATAGCATTGTTTCGTATGGAGAGAAACTCTCTACAACAATAATTTCGTATTATCTAAATGTAATCGGTCTAAAAAACAAATTACTCTATTCTTTTAACATTATAAAGACAGATAATAATTATAGAGATGCAAATGTTAATTGGCTACAAACGCAACAAGAGATAAAAGAGAGATTATGCCCATTATTGGAGCAGTATGATTTGATAATAACTCAAGGTTTTGTCGGAGGGACGAAAGAAAATCTTACTACAACCTTGGGACGTGAAGGGTCGGACTATTCAGCAGCGATATTAGCACATTGTCTTGTAGCAAAAAGTATGACAGTGTGGAAGGACGTTCCTGGTCTTTTGAATGCAGATCCGAAACGAGTAGAAAAAACTGTCAAAATACTTTCCATGCCATACACAGAGGCGGTAGAATTGAGTTATTATGGCGCTTCTATTATACATCCTAAAACAATAAAGCCATTAGAAAATAAAAAGATACCATTATATATTAAATCTTTTATTCAACCACAAGACAAAGGGACTTTGATTTGCGATACTCCGAGCGTCAATCCAATAGTACCAAATTATATATTTAAGGATAATCAACTCTTGTTATCAATCGTGCCGAAAGATTTATCATTTGCGAGCGAAAAGATATTATCCGAGATTTTTCTAATACTCTCCAAACACAAAGTTAAAGTAAATATGATGCAAAATTCTGCCATAAGTTTCTCTGTATGTTTGGATGAAAACAAGAATATACTTCCTTTGCTATTAGAAGATTTAGATAAGGAATTTTTTGTTCGCTATAATGAGGGTTTGCAACTTATTACTATACGACATTATACTATTGGAGCAATAGATAAAGTAATCGCCAAACGTAAAATACTTATTGAACAAAAAAGTAGAATAACTGCACAATATTTATTAGATAAAGAGATTAAGTTTTCAAATAATTGAAAAAAATATTGTTAATTGATAATTGTTTTGTATTTTTGCAAAGTCGTTTGATTTAACGAAATAATGGTTATGGGTAATAATAAGCAACAGAATAAACGAAGTCTTTTCACGGCAAAGTTTTCTACTATCCTAAGTATAGCACTTGTACTTTTTATGGTGGCAAGTATGGTATTAGTATCTTTTCATTTATGGGATCTTTCCTCACAAGTTAAGGAGGAAGTGTCTTTTACAGTGTATATGAGCGATGATGCTACGGATCAAGAGGGCAAAGATCTTACTAAGGAGTTATCTGCAAACACTTTGGTTAAGAATGTTATCTATGTATCCAAACAAGATGCTGCTCAAATGATGGATAAAGTAATGGGAAAGGGACATTTGGATGCTTTGGACGGATTTAATCCTTATCAAGCTTCTATTCAAGTCAATCTAAAGGCAAAAAACTTTACTATCTCTCAAATAAAATCATTTATCTCCACATTAGAAGCCAAAAGTATGGTAGATTCTGTGGATTATAGGGATGATATAATCAATGATATCAATACTATATATCGTAATGCGAGTGCTTTTTTTGTTATTATCTTAATAGCACTGCTTATTATCTCAATGACGCTAATCAATCATACTATTAATCTAACTGTTCGGACTAAAAAATTACTTATTCGTAGTATGCAATTGGTCGGAGCAAAGGCTTCTTTTATTAGAAGACCGTTTTTGATAAAAGGATTATGGTTAGGATTAATTGGAGGAGTATTAGCGGATATCTTTACTTTGTTATTGATGTTATGGGTAAGTACTTCTTTAGATGGATTTGATTTCTCGGCTTACTATTCTTTCTATATAATGGTAGCAATAGGCATAGTAGTATTAGGAAGTGTGCTTACGCTCTTATTTTCCTACATAGCAGTTATTAGAAATATGAATTTAAAGAATTATAAATTATATAATTAATATGAGTATCAAAACAAAAAATTCTAAACCTCAATTTCAATTTGCTTTTACCAAAGAGAATTATATTTGGATGATAATCGGTGTTGTTCTTTTGGTAATTGGCTATATTTTGTTGGTAGGTGGAGGTAGCAAAGACCCTAATTATTTCAATTATGCGTTATTCAACACAAGAAGATTGGTTATTGCGCCGATTTTTATCATATTAGGATTATGTGTTGAAGTATATGCAATAATGAAAAAAGGCAAAAAAACAGATCAATGATAATATAAGACAGACAAATAACAGCAATCTTTTTGAGGGTTATTGATATTGTTTGAATAATATTTGATTCTATCAAAATAATATTTGATTTTATTTAGATAATATCTAACTTTATTTGAACGATATTTGATATTAGGAAAAGAAAACAACAATTCATACTTGTATTGTTTAATGGAGTTCGGATTTTTTATTATAGTGGAATAGTAATATTTCTCTTAACAGAGAAAAGAATAGAATATAAATCAGAAAAAACATAATAACAGAATATGAATACTATACAAGCAATAATAATTGCAATAGTTGAGGGTTTAACAGAGTTTTTGCCTGTCTCTTCTACGGGACACATGATCTTGGCACAAGGTATAATGGGCGTAAAGAGTGATGATTTCGTTAAGGCTTTTACTATAATCATACAATTTGCTGCTATCCTTTCGGTAGTATGTATCTATTGGAAACGATTTTTTAGACTTAATCGCGAACCTCTACCAGAGAAGGCTACCAAAATACAAAAGTTTTTGCATAAATGGGACTTCTATTGGAAATTAGTAGTTGCCTTTGTTCCTGCTGCCGTTATAGGTTTCATAGGGAAAGTAAGTGGTGTAATAGATAGATTTTTGGAGAGTGTACCTGTTGTTGCTATTATGTTAGTAGTAGGAGGTATCTTTATGTTGTTTTGCGATAAGATCTTCAACAAAGGTAGCAAAGAAACTATTCTTACAGAAAAGAGAGCCTTTCGTATAGGTTTGTTTCAGTGTATAGCAATGATACCAGGTGTTTCACGCAGTATGGCAACTATTGTTGGTGGTATGGCACAGAAACTAACACGCAAGGCAGCTGCAGAGTTCTCTTTCTTCTTGGCAGTACCAACTATGGCGGCTGCAACAGGTTTGGACCTTGTGGAATTAATTTTCCAAGAGGATTCTTCTTGGGCTACTTCACACAATATATTTATTCTTATATTAGGATGTATAGTTGCTTTCATTGTTGCAATCTTTGCGATAAAAGGATTTGTATCTTTCTTAACAAAATATGGTTTCAAACTCTTTGGTTATTATCGTATAATAGTAGGGGGTATAATAATCGTATTGTTGTTATGTGGCGTTAATTTATCTATTGTAGAATAATCAAAAATGATAATAGATCTAAAAGAGGGAAGTTATTTCCTTGTTGATAAACCATATACTTGGACGTCTTTTCAAGTAGTTAAGAAACTCAAAGTTGCAATTCAGAAACTAACCTCAGAGAAACGTTTCAAAATTGGTCATGCTGGCACTTTGGATCCTTTAGCTACGGGTATGTTAATAGTTTGTCTTGGCAAATGGACAAAGAAAATAGAGACTTTTCAACAAATGGATAAAGTCTATACAGGAAGTTTTTTTATTGGAGCAACGACTCAAAGTTTTGATATGGAACACGACATAGATGCTACCTATCCTACTGCTCACATTAATGAAGAATTACTACACCAAACAGCACAATCATTTATCGGACAAATACAACAAACTCCTCCTATGTATTCTGCCGTTAAGATAGGCGGTAAACGTTTGTTTTCTTACGCAAGAGAGATAAAAAATAATTCACCTTCTAACCCTAATAATAGTAATCAATCCAAAGAAGATAGTATTTCGCAATTAGAAAAGACGATCTCTCCGCGTACGGTTAATATTTATGATTTTCAGATAACAAAAATAGATTTTCCACAAGTATATTTTCGTGTCAAATGCTCCAAAGGAACATATATTCGCTCATTAGCAAGAGATTTTGGAGTAAGACTAAACTCTGGAGCGTACTTATCTTCTTTGCGAAGAGAGAGTATAGGCGAATATCATGTAAAAGACGCTCTCTCGCCAGATAGTTGGCAAGAAGAAATAATCAAGGCAGAGTACAAAAAAGAGTTGTAACAAAATTTAATAGACTATTAAAAAAGAAAGATAAAAACATTAATAATATGAAATTCAAAGAATTTTGTAACAAAAAAGCAGTTAGAGTCACAAAAAAAGTACTTATTTACGGATTTGCTTTATTTGGCTTTGGGGTATTTGGAGCCTGGGCGATATATGAATTAGGTCTTACAAAAAATGGTGGTCTTGTGGATAAGAATAATCGTTATTTGGCAACTGTCGGTAATAATACGACCATAAATACACACGACACGACAGAGAGATTTGTTACTCAAAATTATTTGAAACTACTTACAATAGGTAGACTTTATCCTCATAATGCCAAATTAATAATCGAAGGATTAAGAAACTCCAAAAACGATATCCAAGTGGCACAAATGCTATCTGCTTGCGAAATGTATTTACAAAAAGACGACAAATATCATAATCTTTTGAAACAAGGACAAAGCGTTTATGGTACTGCGTCAGTTGCAGACAATAACTATAATGTTATCGAGTGGATGAACGAACCCGAATGGGAAGCTCTCAAAGAGAGTATCAAAAAAGATAGTGCCGCCATTAATAAAGCTGCCAAGATTACCGGTGTAGAACCGCGTATGATCGTAGGTTGTTTGGTTGGAGAGCAGATACGTTTATTTAATTCCAAAAGAGAAATATTCAAAAGGTATTTAGGTCCTGTCAAAGTCCTAAGTGTTCAAAGTCAATTCTCTTTTGGTGTTAATGGTATAAAGGATTTTACTGCTCGTATGGTAGAAGATCACCTCAAAGACAAGACTTCTCCTTTCTATATGGGTGCTAAATATGAACATATATTAGATTACAATGGTTATGTGAATGATTCTATTCGTATCAAACGATTAGTAGATTATAGAGATCATACTTATTCTTATATCTATACTGGATGTATTATTCACCAAACTCGTAATCAATGGAAAAAAGCAGGTTATGATATTAGTAATCGCCCTGATATACTTTTTACTTTATTTAATGTTGGTTTTGCGTCTTCTCAACCGAGTGATAACCCACAATGTGGAGGCTCTCATATTAAAGTAGGCGACAAAGTATATACTTTCGGAGTTATTGGTTTTGATTTCTACTATTCAGGTGAGTTAGCAGATGTTTTCCCTTATTGGAAAGAACGATTTATAGACTAACAAATACAAAAAAGATGAAAAAGATAACCTTGATAATTGTTTTTTTGCTGTGCTTATCAATAAATGTTTTTGCTGTAGATAGAATAAATTTTATTGCAAATACCTCCCTTTCGTTTATTCCTGCCGATCCTAAACCTCGTACTATCACTCAACCTAATGGCAAGAAACTTACCTTCTATATCAAAGGAGATGAGCGAATTTCTTGGGCAGAAACTTTGGACGGATACACATTACTTAACGGCGATAGTAATATTTTGGAATACGCTTGTATAGATGAGAATCTCAATCTTATTCCTTCTGGGATTATGGCTTGCAATGAGGAGGAAAGAGATGAGTGGGAAAAAGACTTCTTAAAGGACTTGCCAAAAAATCTTTTCTTTTCCAAACAACAATTAGACGCCGCCTTTCAACGCTTTGCTTATCCTAAACAATTAGATAATCAAACAAAAGAATAACTTTTTATTAATTCTCCAATAATATTAATTAGAGTGAAATAGAATCTTATAATAGTATAAAACAACAATATAAAAAAGTCTTATAAAATGAAAAAAATATTTGTTATTATCTTAATTTTAGTATTATCTCTGCCCTTATTTTCCCAAAAACACACAATAACCTGGCAAGATACACAAAGAGAATACATAATACATATACCTTCTTCGTGGGATAGTGTTTCTTCGTTGCCATTTATGTATGTTCTACACGGACTTGGTGGAGATATTTCGCAAATGGATGCAAATCTTTATACAAGTTTCTATTCCGATCTTACGGGTTGGATAATCGTTCTACCACAAGCACTAAATGCAAATATTAGTGTAATGGGACAAGAAGTAGATCTGGGTACTATGTGGAACACAGGTATAACTATGAATATATTTGGTCAAACTTTCTCTCCAAATAGTGATATAGACGATGAGGGTTTTCTTTTGGCTCTAATGGATAGTATTAATATCCAATACCCTATTGATTACGATAGCGTCTATATAGTAGGTGGCTCTATGGGTGGCTTTATGACCAATGTAATGGGTATCAAATACGGCGACAAATTCACAGGTATTGCTCCCATTAGTGGTCCTATTCCGAATCATTTAGTAGATTCTTCTATAAATAAACATTTGGATGTGTTATATTTTCACGGAACTAACGATAATGTTATTAATTATGAAGACGGATCTACAGATGTTATCTCATATATCGGTAATCTCCCTTTGGGTTTAGGTGCAGAAGCGACTGTTAGTTGGTGGGCAAACGCTAATGCGTGTGATAGTGTCCCTGTTATAGACTCTTTGGAGGATAGATGTGCAGATGGTTTAAGATTTGTTCGTTATAAATATTCTAATAGCGAAGATTCTACCAAAGTAGATTTAATAAAAGTTATAGGTGGCGAACATACTTGCTATTTCGGGGCTAATACTTATGATATTGATTATCCTACCGAGATATATAACTTCTTTTCTGGTAATAATATCCCTTATACTACTCCTTCCACAATAACAAAGACCGAAGATTATAAATTTGCTTTCTATCCTAACCCTGCTCAAAACAATATAAACATATCTAACACAGAGGATTGCTATATATGGATAGTTAATTCCTTTGGTCAAAAAGTTAAATACGCTCAACTACACAAGGGTAATACAATATTGGATGTTTCGGATTTGAAAAGTGGTTATTATTTTATTATTTTCGGAAGTAATAATAACTTAACTACCCAAAAATTAATCATAAAATAAAACTTTTTAAGGTCTTGTATCAAAAAAGTGTGTGAATCTCAAATGAGAATAATATTCTAACTCTACGTTTGCTAAAAAAACTTTAATCGCTCGTTTTGTTATGATTTTTCTAATATTTTTCACTGCGTAAAACATTGCTTAAAATTTTACGATATAGGAAATAGAACATTTTAAAAAAATAGGAATTCGAATAGTATCGCATTTTATCAAAATAAAATCAATAACTATTCCGATAAAATCAATAACTATTC
>CAVGDP010000260.1:0-10601 GCA_963627985.1 uncultured Eubacteriales bacterium | reverse complement strand
ACTATTCAAATAAACTTAATAACTATTCAAATAAACTTAATAACTATTCAAATAGAATCAGTAATTATTTTGATAAAATGACTTTCTATTTAATTGATAGATAATAAAAGATTTAGCAAAGCAAAATCAATTGTATTTTTGTACGGTAACTAACCAATAAAAAGTAGATTAAGGGGGAGAATAAAATATTTTATAAGAAGATGAAAAACAGTTATTTCTCCTTTATTATATAGCAAAGAAACGATATTATTTGATACCACGTTTATTGAGTTCTGTACGATAACGAGAAGCGTTTTTTTGATGTTCTTCTATGGTTGTAGCAAAATTATGATAACCAGAAAAATCCTCTTTGGCACAGAAATACAAATAATTATGATGTTTATACTTCAAAACAGACTTAATGGCATCCATATTAGGCAAACAAATCGGAGCAGGAGGTAACCCATTGTATTTATATGTATTAAAAGGAGAATCTATTTGAAGATGTTTGCCCGTTATTCGCCTTAAAGAAAAGTTACCTGTTGAAAATTTTACAGTAGGATCGGCTTGTAGAAGCATATTTTTTCTTAAACGATTGATATAAACACCTGCTATGGTTGGCATTTCATTCACTTTAGAAGTCTCTTCACTAACGATGGAAGCAATGATTATGATTTCGTTTTTGGTAAGATTAGTTGCTGCAAGTTTTTCTTTATTGTTCTGCCAGAATTTATCACTCTCTTTCCTAAGGAGATTGAGTAGTTGCTCGGCACTAATAGTCCAATAAACTTCGTATGTGTTCGGTAGAATATAAAAGAAAATCTCGTTAGGATAATTTAAGTTTTGTTGATTGATTTGCTGTATTATATCTTCTTTGTTTAACAATAAATTCTGACTTACTTTGTTTGCAAAATCTTCTGCCGTCCGTGAAGGAAGAATAACTAATTGTAAAGGTTGTTGATTACCATTGCGTAAATTTCTAACTAATGAGAATATAGAGGTATGAGGTTTGATGATATATTTACCTGATTTTATGTTGTCTTTGTATTTCAAAAGATCGGAGAATATATCTATGGTGGTGTTATTCGGGGAGATGATTTTTTTGTTAATAAGTTGTTTTTTTATAGTTTGAAAATTATCTTTGGGATAAATAAATATTGTTACGTCTTCTTTATTATTTGTTTTAGAGGATGTAATATAACCGCCGATACAACCAATAATTATGGTCATTATGAGTATAAGGATGAGTATTGTTTTTGATTTTTTGTTTGTCAATATTCGTTGCCAAATGTTAGATTTATCTTCTGTCATATTCTTTTATGGATCTCTCTCTTTTATTACTAAATAAACAACAAAAAAAAGGTAAGCTACTCATATCGCACCGCTACAACCTTTTTATCCTTGCTTCGGTCAAGACCTGGGGAGTTTCAAAGGGAGCTGGTCGTACAAGACTTACCCGATTGCAAAATTACATAAATTTTCTGAATTGACAATATTTTCATAGAATTTTTATAAAAAAGTTTATGTTTTTTGTAATTTTGCAACTTAATATTAGATTTATTATGTCAGATTTAAGCAAAATATTAACGAAAAATGATTTTAACAAAGAGGAATTAGTCTTTTTGTTAGGTTTGGAGGGAGAACAAGAAAAGAAATTATTAGATAAAGCACTGGAAACTAAATTAAAATATTTGGATAATAATGTTCATTTGAGAGGTTTGATAGAATATTCTAATAAATGTAGAAAAAATTGTCTCTATTGTGGTTTAAGAAAAAATAATAACTCTGTAAAACGTTATGAATTAACAGAAAATGAAGTTTTGCAGTGTGCTCAATTGGCGATTAAGTTATCTTACGGCTCTATTGCTATACAATCGGGCGAAAGACAAGATAAAGAATTTATAGACAAGATAGAATATTTGATTAGAAAGATAAAACAAATAAGTAATAACGAATTAGGTATTACTCTATCGTTAGGAGAACAAACCAAAGACACATATAAACGTTGGAAAGAAGCAGGAGCACACCGTTATCTATTGAGAATAGAAACATCAAATAAGGATTTGTATTATAGAATTCACCCAAAAGATGCTTTACATTCGTACGAAGAGAGGATAAGATGTTTGGATGATTTATTAGAAATTGGTTATCAAACAGGGAGTGGAGTTATGGTCGGCTTACCTTTTCAAAATTTGAAAGATTTAGCGAATGATTTATTGTTTTTCAAACATAAAAATCTTGCAATGGTAGGTTTGGGACCTTATATTCCACATCCCGATACGCCTTTGTATGAATATAAAGATTCTATACCTACAAATAAGCAAAGAATGTCTATGACTTTGAAAATGATAGCAATATTGCGTTTAATGATGCCACAAATTAATATGGTATCTGCTACTGCTAATCAAACAATAGATAAATTGGGTAGAGAGAAAGCAATAGTTAGTGGTGCAAATGTAATAATGCCAAATTTATCACCTGAAATAAATAGAGAACAATATTCTATTTACCCCGATAAAGCGTGTGTTAAGGATACTCCCGAGCAATGTTACAATTGTCTTGATATACGAATGCAAACTATTAACCATAAAATTCTTTATAATGAGTGGGGAGATAGCATTGCTTTCACAAAAGATAGAGATCTATAATCATTCTTTTATTTGCTTTAATGATATTATAAGAAAGGGAATAGTGATAGTGAAACAATGTTGTATTCTAAAAGTTAGCGTAGAATAAAAAAATTCAACAACATATATTTATATCACACTAATAATATTTATTAAGAAAATGTATAGTTTTTTTATCTTAATTTAGTGTAAAAACACGAAAATTATATGTTATTAGAAAGACTCAAAATGTTCTATTTTCCCTATAAGGTCATTTTTTAGGGTAATCTTTTTGAGCAAAAATTGGTAAATTTTCACCTTTGTAATTTATGGATTATATAATGGTTAAGATAAGTACTAAAATCGTCAAAATAATATCTGATTTCATTTTGACAAGATGCGATACTATTAGAATTTCTATTTCTTTGAGATGTTCTATTTTCCCTATCGCTCATTTTTTACTTAAAAATAATTCTGCAAGATGGGACAATTTTATAATAAAACTTCTTTTCTGCGGATTTTGTTCCGAAAATGATATTTCCTTATTGTATCTCAATAGAATACAAAGAATATCGTACGAAAAAGAGACTTAAAAAGTTAAAATATATAATCAAAATAAAGATTGAAAGAATTAGGATATTGCTATTTGTTCGTATTTTTTGAAAATAAGTTGATTTCATACAAATATATAATATTTATGGATAGGAATAATATTTGAATAATTTGTAAAATATGGTAGAAAAATCAATATCATTAATGAAAAAAGAATATTATTATAAAATTTTTGTAAATTTGCATTTCAAAATATTAAGATTATGAGAAAAGTTGTATTAATTATACTAGTAGGTATATTGATAGCATCTTGTTCCTCAACGAAAAAGAAACAAGATATTGTCTTATCTACAAATGGACAAACAAAATATCATATAGTTGTATCCTCCAAAGCAACAGATAATGAGAAATATGCAGCAAAAGTTCTGCAAGAATATATATATAAGATATCTGGGTCTAAGGTGCCTATTGTAAGTAAATGTAAAAAGATTCACAAAGAAGAAATACATATCGGATATTCAGTAGGGGATAAATCTATTGGTGCGGATAAGGATTCTATAAGAGTATTTAAGAAGGGGAGTAGTCTATATTTTAGTGCAGAAAGTGGCGACCAAGTTATGTATGCAGTATTTGATTTTATGGAGAAATATATGGGCGTTAGAAAATTTACTGCTGACCAAGATTTTTATCCAATAGATTCTAACTTAACAATAAAGAATTTTTCTTCTTATTCATTCAAACCGATAAATACATATAGAAGTATAAATAGTACATTCTTGCGACAGAATAAAGGACTAAAACGGTGGTTAAGAGCAAATACAACGGAGGATATGTTTGCTAATGGTTATTTCGTACATACGATTCTCAAATTATGTTCGCCAAAAGAGTATTTTGACACTCATCCGGAGTATTTTGCACTTGTTAATGGTAAAAGAGATCGTGGGCAAATTTGTTGGACAAATGAAGATGTTTTGGAAATAGTAAAAAAGAATCTTGCCAAGGCTATGTATATACAGCCAAATAAACAAGTTTGGAGCGTTTCGCAAGAAGATAACGATATTGTGTGTCAATGTGATAGGTGTAAGAAGTTAATTGAGGAGAATAATTCTGCTGCTGCTCCCGTTATTTACTTTACTAATAAGATTGCAAAGCAATTTCCTAACAAGATTATATCTACTTTGGCGTATAGATTCTCAAGAAAATGTCCCGAGAGGATGACTCTTGAGGATAATGTTCAAATTATGTTGTGTAGTATAGAAGTTGATAGGAATAAAACAATAGAAGAACAATCAAATGATTCATCTTCTTTTGCGTACGATTTACAACGTTGGGGTGAATTAACCAAAAATATCTTTCTTTGGGATTATGAATGCGATTTCGATTATTATATTAGTCCTTTTCCTAATTTACATGTCTTGCAACCTAATATTCAATTTTTTGTTCGTAATAATGCTTTTCAGCATTTTCAACAAGCGAATTGTGATATAGGACATGAGTTTTCGGAATTGAAAAATTATTTGATTGCAAAGTTACTTTGGGACCCTAATATCAATGTAGATAGCACTATTACCGAATTTTGTGATAATTATTACGGCAAAGCAGGTAAGATAATCAAACAATATATTGATGAGATAGAAAATCAGGCAATTGAGAAGAAAGGATCTGTGCGTTTGGATATATATGGCTCGCCTGTGGGATTGAAAGATAACATTTTGAGAAAAGAAAATTTGGATAAATGGTCCACTATGTTTGATACAGCCGAAAAAATGGTGGAAAAGGATAGTACTTATTTGATTAGAGTTAAGACCTGTCGTCTGCCTTTGCAATATGCTATTATGGAAATCGCTAAAACGGATATGTATGGGGCTAATGGTTGGTTTGAGAATATTAATAATAAGTGGGTTGTTAAACAAAATATGCTACTTTTGTTAGAAGATTTTCATAATGTTTGCACACAAATAGGAGTTAAGGAAATAAATGAGAAAGGATTGACATTTGAACAATATTATCAAGTTACTAAACGGATGATTGATAGTGATTTGTCTACTAATTTAGCGTTTCACAAGAAGGTTGTAGCGAGTGTAGAGGCAGATAAACAATACTCAAATGGAGAAATAGATGTACTAACCGATGGAGTAAAGGGTTCGGATGATTACAAGATGCTTTGGCTTGGTTGGTGGGGGAAAGATGTGGAATTAGATCTTGACTTGGAGCAAGTAACAAGTAATAAGAAAATAACGATTTCTTCTTTGTGTAAATCGGCTTCTTGGATTTTGCACCCATTATCTGTAGAATGTAAGGTAAGTGAAGATACAAAGCAATGGATATCACTTGGAGAAATAAACGGAGATGGTTATAATAGAAATAGTCCAGTAATAAAGGAATTTGCATTTGATTGTGAGGAAAAATTTCGTTATATCAAATTCATAATCAAAGCAACAAAGACTCTTCCCGAGTGGCATTATTGTTATACTTATAATTCTTGGATGTTTTTTGACGAAATTGTTGTACAATAATACACAAAAAGAAGAGTTAAAATAAAGAAATAAAAAGATTAGAATACGTATTAATTATATAGATATAAAAAAATAAACATCAAAAACAACAAATAGAGAAATAAGATTTGATATTAGTAACTAAATAGCAACTAATAAAAAGATAATAGAAATGATTGAAGAAAAGATAACTAAATTAACGGACACAACATTTAAATATGCTTTCAGATGGGGGAGTATTATTGGATTTTTTACTCTGATTTACTATACAGTAGGTTTTTTTACTGGATGGGATAAACTTTTCTACTTTTCAGATATTTATTTTCTTGTGGAGGTAATATTATTGGTTTGGATGATGGTATTATACAAAAGAGAAAGAATGAAAGAGAAAATAAAGTTTTCACGTTATGTGCTTATAGGTTTTTATGCAACGTTTGTGATTGCAGTATTTTATACCATATATTTTGCTCTTAGAGTACTAAAATTAGATCCTCTCTTTATACAAACTTATTTATCCGAACTTATAGACGTTGCTCAACAACAATTAGGTAGTGATTATTCTATGCTTTCCAAAATTCAAGTTAATGGAATGTTCAAAGTAGCGTTTTTGGTTACTATATTTATTTCTAATATAATAAGTAATATGTTTTATATCTTATTACTATCGGGTTTTATGATATTGAATCAAAAAATTTATAGAAGATAATGAGTAGAATATTGAAAAGATACAAATCTGTTATGCATGGCAATTATTTCAAAATGTCTTTGCTTTATGGAATAGTGATTGCCGTTGTAATGATTGTTATTCTCTTGCTTAGATATTTGTCGGGAAACAAACCTTCTTCGCCAATGTCCTTATGGGATAATATTTCCATGTTAGTATTGATGGTAATATGTGTATTTCATTATCGTTCTATTTTGGAAGATAAGAAAATAACTTTCAAAGAAGGGTGGTTAGTTGGTTTTTATTCCGCTTGCGTTGGGTCGGTACTCTTTGGAATGTTTTTGTATCTATATTCTAATAACATAGATCTTCAGATGAGTTTGCGTTGTGCTAATATGTTAAGACAAGTACCAGAATATTCTTCCTATACAGATGAACAATTTGTACAAATGACCAAACCATCCACTATTGCTTTGCATTCAATTATTTATAATATAATAATGTCTATTTTATGGGCGTTTTTGATTGGTATTGTTTTGAAAAATGAGAAAGCAAAACAATTAGAGAAAAGCAAAAATAAAGACAAAGTCTCTCAATAATTAATACGAAAAAAACAAATAACAAAATGGATATATCAGTAATAGTACCTTTATATAATGAAATAGAATCTGTTGGACCATTAACGGATTGGATAAAAAAAGTTATGGATGAGAATAATTTTTCGTACGAAATCATTATGGTAGATGATGGTAGTAAGGATGGTTCATATAATAAGATAGAGGAGTTAATTGAAGTAAATTCTAATATAAAAGGTATAAAATTTAGAAGAAATTATGGTAAGAGTGCGGCATTAAATGTTGGTTTTGAACATTGTCAAGGTGATGTGGTAATTACTATGGATGCCGATTTACAAGACTCTCCCGATGAAATACCTTCACTATATAAGATGATAAAAGAAGATGGTTATGATTTGGTATCGGGTTGGAAGAAAAAACGTTATGATAGTAAAATAGCAAAAAATCTACCGAGCAAACTTTTTAATGCAACTACTCGGTTGTTTTCTGGTATCAAATTGCATGATTTTAATTGTGGTTTGAAGGCTTATAGAAAGGATGTTGTCAAATCAATAGAAGTCTATGGGGAAATGCACAGATATATACCAGTTATTGCTAAATGGGCAGGTTTTTCTAATATTGGTGAAAAGGTTGTACAACATCGTAAAAGACAATTCGGAAATAGCAAATTCGGAATGAATAGATTTATCAACGGATATTTAGATTTGATAAGCATTATGTTTGTCTCTAAATTTTCTAAAAAACCTATGCATTTTTTTGGAACGGTTGGCAGTGTAATGTTTTTGATTGGTATCTTAGCTACAATAGTTCTTGGAGTACAAAAACTAATTGCTATCTACAATGGTATACCTATGCGAAGAATAACCGATACAACGTATTTTTATATTGCACTTACGAGTTTGATTATTGGTGTTCAGTTGTTTATAACAGGTTTTTTGGCAGAATTAATAGGACGAAATTCTCCTACTCGTAATCATTATTTGATAGAGAAAGAAACTAATTTTCTTAATGAGTAATAAAGAGAGATTAAATAGGGTAGTAGGTGGAGTAATATTGCTCATAAAAAGATTATAAACAAAACAGAATAAAAAAGAATCAAAATCTATAAAAATAAAGGATGATATGGATACAATAAGAATAAAAAAAATAATAGAGGACTCTATTTTAGTCAAAAAAGCAATAATGGAGGACGATAGTTTTGTTGAACGTATCGACAAATGTGTTGATATTATGGTAAAAACGTATCAAAATGGAGGAAAGGTATTATTCTGTGGTAATGGGGGATCTGCTGCGGATGCACAACATTTAGCAGCGGAGTTGTCGGGACGTTTTTATATAGATAGAGAACCATTATATGCTGAAGCGTTGCATGTTAATACATCCTATTTGACGGCTGTTACGAATGATTATTCTTACGATATTGTATTTGAAAGAATGATTAAGGCAATAGGTAGAAAAAATGATATTCTAATTAGTATATCTACCTCGGGCAATAGTATTAATATCTATAACGCAATGCAACAAGCCAAAACAATTGGTATGATTAATATTGCAATGACGGGTGAAAAGGGAGGTAAGATAAGAGATTTGGCAGATATATTACTAAATGTTCCTTCTATGACAACACCTCGTATTCAAGAGTCGCATATTATGATTGGACATATTATTTGTGAACAAGTTGAAAAGAAATTATTCTCCGAAAATGAATAATAAAATAGAGATAACTCCCAATTCTGCTCTTTTTTTGGATAGAGATGGTGTTATAAATATAAGAAAAATGGGTGGCTATATTCAAAATTATGAAGAGTTCAGATTTATTGATGGAGTTAAGCAAGCATTGAGTATTTTTAATAATATATTTGACCATATATTCGTAGTAACTAATCAACAGGGAATAGGTAAGAATTTGATGACAGAAGATGATTTTCAGTTGATTACCGATAAAATGTTGGCAGATATAGAGAAAGATGGCGGTAGAATAGATAAGGTGTATCATTGTTCTGATTTGAAGGACACATCTTCTCCTAATCGCAAACCTAATGTAGGAATGGCATTCAAGGCAGCAAGAGATTATCCGAAAATAGTTTTTTCCCAGAGTATTATGGTAGGAGATGGTAACAGCGATATGCTATTTGGCAAACGTTGTGGTATGACTACCGTTTTTATTGATAACAAGACCGAAGAATCTTTTGATGAACAATTGATAGATTATAAATTTGATAGTCTAATAGATTTTGCTAATTTTTTGAGTACAAATACAAAATAAAAATAAAGATAAATTATGACAACAATAAGAAAAACAATTGCTTTTTTATTACTACTAATTTTTGCATTTTCTGTTAATGCTCAAAACAAAATAGATGAAAATGGCAAGAAACAAGGTGAATGGACCAAAAAAGATAACAAAGGTCGTATTATTTACAAAGGACAATTCAAGGATGATTACCCTGTTGATACGTTTTACTATTATGATAAGAAGGGTAATATAGAATTGAAGAATTATTTCTCACAACAAGGCACAAATACTTATTCTTATTTCGTTTATTCTAATGGAATTACGAAGGCTGAGGGTAAATATATAGACAAAAAGAAAGAAGGTCTTTGGATTTACTATTCTCCAAAAGGTGTGAAGATTACAGAGGAAAATTATAAGAATAATCTCAAAGACGGCGAGGAGAAAAAATGGGATACAAAGGGAAAAGATATTATAGAGGTAACTAATTATAAACAAGGTATCAAACAAGGAAAATATTTTAAGACTTTGTATAGCGATGGTTACTATATTACTAACTATAAAGATAATGAATTTGACGGCGATTACAAAGAATATTACCCTAATAAATCATTAAAAATCAAAGGACAATTTGTAAAAGATAAAAAACAAGGGACTTGGGCAGTTTATGATATTACAGGAAAATGCGTTCAAAAGTTATTCTATGAACATGATTTGTTCAAAGGGGACTTATTGCGATTTGATACCGAAAGAGGAGTAAGAGAGATTGCACAAAAAGATATAGCAATGTTACGCACTGCAGGTAAACAAACTCAAATAGTGTTATTTAGTGGCGAGAAACTAAATGTTATGAACTCGTTGTCGTCCATTATTCCATTAACATCTGTAATAGATTTTGTGCAGATAAATGAAAAGAAAGGGATATATCTTAATATCGCTATAATTGAGGGACTTAACGCTAATAAGAGTGTAAAAGCAAAGATTGATTTAGGTTTGGAAATTTTCCCAGATACAGAAGGTTTAAAATTAATTAAATCTATGTCTCGTACGGACTTCGATGAGTAATAAGAAAGGTTATATTAGTAGGAAGATTGTTCATTGTATGTTATGAGTATTTGATAAAATTAGGGTAAGAGAACATAAATTTCAAATACTATATATTTAGCGACAAAGAATAGTTTTGAATAAGAGGATGGATAATCTTTTTATTCCGATTTGTTGTGAAAGTATAGAAACAATTACGGCATTTATTCGAATAATATGTGATTTTATTTTAATGAAATGTGATTTTATTTTTTATTGGTGTCTGCTAAAATATATCTATTTAGATAGAATGAATTTATTTTCAGCAAAATTTCCAAATAGAAAAATATTCCAAGTCTCACATTCTAAAAAAAACTTTAAGTAATAGTTTTGTTATGATTTTTTTTAACTTTTTTCCTCCGTGAAACATTGCTTAAAATTTTACGATAGGGAAAATAGATCATTTTAAAGAAA
>CAVGDP010000259.1:0-4020 GCA_963627985.1 uncultured Eubacteriales bacterium | reverse complement strand
CTATTCGAATAAACTTAATAACTATTCGAATAAACTTAATAACTATTTGAATAAAATCAGATATTATTTTGATAATTTTAGTACCTATTCTAACTATTATATAATCAAATTATTAGATAAGTGAAAAATTACTCATGTTTACTTAAAATATGACCTAAAAAAAATAACCTTATAGGAAAAATAGAACATTTTGAGGGTGTCTTAAAAGATACTATAAAAATATTATGCAAAGGACACGAAATAAGGATAAAGATAAGTGAAATGTGTTTATTTAAGTATATGATAGTATTTTATCGCAATATTTTTGTAACTTTGCAAACTCAAAAATTGTTTAATTAAAAATTAATATTTACTATGTTATTACTACAAGCAACAGCAGCAGGAGATCCAAATAATCTAGTTAATTCTATTATTAATTGGTTTACACAAAACGGATTAGAGGCTGTAAAGAAAATAATTATAGGTCTTATAATTTTGTATGTAGGCTTCAAAATTATTAAATTTGTTAGAAAAAAATTAGAAAAAGCCTTTGAAAAACAAAAACTTGATACTACCCTAAGACCTGTCGTCACCTCCATCGTTTCTATTACCTTAAAAGTCTTACTTATTATTGCTATTATAGGATATATAGGTATTCCTATGAGTTCGTTTATTGCACTATTAGGAGCTTTGGGTTTGGCGGTAGGTATGGCATTGAGCGGTACGATTCAGAATGTTGCAGGTGGAATTATTATCTTGGTTTTTCGTCCATTCAAACTTGGCGATTATATTGCAACACAAGGCGTTGAAGGTATTGTAGAGAGTATAAAAATATTTTCTACCGTTATTAGAACGTGGGACAATAAGGTGATAACTTTGCCAAATGGTACATTATCGGGTGGTAATGTTACTAATTTCTCTACTATGGAGAAGCGTAGAGTAAATGTAAGTTTGGAGGTAGCAGCAGACAAGAAAGTAATTATAGATAAGATAGAAAAAGATTTGATTGATATAGCATTAAAGAACGAAAATACTTTGAGGGATCCTTCTCCGAGTGTTTGGATATCGGTAGGTGCAGGGACAGTAACGATAGATTTGCGTGCATGGTGTAAAGGTGAAAACTATTGGACACTACTTGGTTATCTACAAAGAGAAGTCTATAATTACAATATACGAGAGGATTTACCTTGTCCTTATACCGTGATCGGAAAATATAAATGCTAAACAATAATGGCTCAATCGACATCTAATCCTTTAGGAATTTTTCGTTTCAATAGAGTAATTATACCCATTCTTATAGGATTGGGTGTTGGTTTTTATATGATTGCAAGAGAATATTCAAAGAATGCGTCTTTGTTTTCGGATCTTGCTAATATGTTTACTGCCTATACCATTTTTTGTTTATTACTTGCCTTCTTGTTTGAATGTGGTAGGGAGATAACTTATATGATGCGTATTCGCATATTATCTGACAATAAATTATCTTGGACACAGGCGTTTCACATAATAATGTTGTGGGAGTTTTCTTCTACTGTTACGCCCACGAGTGTAGGAGGTTCGGCGGTGGCTTTATTTATCTTACCTTTGGAGGGACTTAGTGCAGGACGAAGTACTGCAATAGTTATGATAGCAACATTATTGGACGAATTATTCTATATAATCATTACTCCTATAATTATATTTGTATGTGGTATAGGTGTTAGTTTTGCTACCAAATTCAAATTTTCTTTGTTTGGTATGCGTATAAGTGAGTCTAATATCTTTATTATTGGATATAGTTTTATGTGTCTTTTGACTATATTCATACTAACTGCTATTTTCTTCTATCCTAATAGATTTAGAAACTTTTTTTATTCTCTTGGAAAGAAAAGAATTTTCCGCCGTTGGCAAAAGAATTTCAATAAGATGGGAGATGATGTGCTTATTTCTGCACAAGAGTTTAAGCATAAATCTTTTCTTTATTGGATCAAGGTATATTGTGTAACTGTTGCTTCATGGTCTTGTCGTTTTTTGGTACTTAATTGTATTCTTATGGCATTTAATCCGCAGGCGGTCAATCATGCTATCATTTATGTTAGACAATTGATCATGTGGATCGTATTATGTGTTTCTCCTACGCCAGGTAGTAGCGGTGTTGCTGAATTTGCTTTTCCTCTGTTCCTAAATGGTTTTCTTAACGAGGGTTTCGAGGGTATTTTGGCTTTACTTTGGCGATTATTCACCTATTATCCTTATATTATAATGGGACTAATTGTTCTTCCGTTGTTTACTAATAGTATTCAAAAGAGACGTAAGGCAAACAAACACACAAAAGATTTATAAAATTACCCAAAAGATTGTATTTTCTTTACTAAAAAGATATTTTAATTTTGCACTTGCAAAAAGGATAATACTTTCTAATAAAACAATACCATTATTCTTTTTGTTAGTAGTAGTAAAATAATAGATATATAAAGAAATAACAATGACAATAGAAAGTTTTTTTTCATCTTTTTTAGTAATAATTAATGGAATGAGTCCTTATCTTTTGTTAGGATTCTTAATTGCCGGGATATTACATGTCTTTGTTCCCAAGAAGTTTTATAAAAAGTACTTATCTAATGATAATAAATTAAGTGTAGTTTATGCTGCTTTGTTAGGTATACCATTGCCTTTATGCTCTTGTGGAGTAATACCAACGGCAATAGGTTTGAAAAACGAGAAAGCATCCAAGGGTGCAGTAGCATCGTTTCTTATCGCAACACCTCAAACAGGTATAGATTCCATACTTGCTACTTTTTCATTAATGGGTTTAGGTTTTGCGATAATAAGACCAGTAGCTGCTTTGATTACAGGTATTTGTGGAGGATTATTAATTAACAAATTTGCAAATGATAGAATCTACAACACGCAATCTGATAATAAGAATTATACTTGTAATATAGACGACCAAATTATAGCAAAAAAACGTATAAGAAGAGTATTTGACAAAATATATGGAGTTTTGAAATACTCATATTTTGATATGATTCAAGATATTGGACTAAGATTATTTATAGGTTTATTATTGGCAGCCTTGATTAGTGTTGTTGTCCCGGATGAGTTCTTTCTTGAATTCTCCTCTTGGACAATCTTGCAGATGATAGTTGTTTTGGTTATTGCCGTACCTATGTATATTTGTTCAACAGGTAGTATCCCTATTGCAGCAGCGTTGATAATGAAAGGTTTATCGCCAGGTGCAGCGTTGGTTATGCTTATGGCAGGACCAGCAGTAAATATTGCTTCAATACTTGTTGTTAAGAAATCTTTGGGTGCGAAATTTACTATTATTTATTTATCAACCATCGTAGTAGGTGCTATGTTGTTTGGATTGTTGGTTAATGTTTATCCTGCACCTTTTGATATTAATGCGATTATGAGTGCAAATTCTATGTGCAATACTGAAATGTCTTGTTGTAATACTACTTGTGCGACAGATACATGTATAGATATGCACACAAGTATATTTCGTATAATTTGCTCTACACTATTAATGATGTTAATAATATATGCTTTGGCAAAGAAGTATTTATCAAAGATTTTCAAATATTGTTTTGCTTATAGTATTGGTCATAAAAAATCGGATAATCATTTATCTTCTACAAACGAAACAAAGAATACAAACAATATTATCATTTATGATGTAGAGGGTATGCACTGTAATCATTGTAAGAGAGCGTTAGAGGAGGCTATAATGAAAGTTAAAGAGGTAAATCAAGCAGAAGCGAATGTTGTCGCCAAAACATTAATGATAAATGGCAGTCCCAAAGAGGAGGATATTCAAGATGCAGTTAATAATGCGGGTTTTACGTACAAAGGAATAAAGAAATAATTTTCATAGTATTGTTTAGAGGATAAACATATCTATTATTTTAAATAGGGGGATAGTTGTAGTTTGTTTCTTATTTGCAAAAAATAAAATAACTTCAATACTTATTAAAATAAAATCAATAACTATTCGAATAACTTCAATAACTATTCGAATAACTTCAATAACTATTCGAATAACTTCAATAACTATTC
>CAVGDP010000258.1:0-9823 GCA_963627985.1 uncultured Eubacteriales bacterium | reverse complement strand
CAATAACTATTTGAATAACATCAATAACTATTTGAATAACATCAATAACTATTTAGATGATTTTAGTACTTATTTTAATTATCGCATAATCAATAAATTACAAATGTGGAAAATTATCCATTTTTACTCAAAAAATTACCCTCAAAAATACTCTACTTTTAGTAGGCACTAATAAAAAAGAATAAAAGAAGTTAATCCTTTTTGGAAACAATTACCAACCTTTGTTGTATTCATCTCTTATTGAGGTGACTCGTACAGTATCCGTTTGGAGATCTGAAGGACTATCGTTAGCATTGCAATTATCCACAAAATCCATACCTGCCGGCATAGTAAAACCTCCTTTGTAGAAGCCAAGATGTGGATTCTTTTCACACTCATTCATAAAATAACCAAAGATAGGTAACGCCATTGCTGCACCTTGTCCCCACGTCATAGAATTGAAATGAATGCTACGATATTCTCCACCAACCCAGATAGCAGTTGCTAATTTTGGATTAAGACCAATAAACCAACCATCCGAATTATTATCCGTTGTCCCGGTCTTACCTGCTAAAACAGATTTTACTCCATATTTGTATCTCAAACGAGAACCAGTTCCACCATCAACAACACCTCTCATCAAATCAACAACCAAATATGCTGTCTTCTCATCCAAAGCAGTATTAGATTTAGAAGAGAATGTCTCCAAAACCATACCTTTGTTGTCGGTTATTTTTGTAATAAACATAGGTTCTTTATGTATTCCGTTATTGACAAACGTTGCCATTGCACCCGCCATCTCCCATACTGTCAGATCTGGAGTACCTAAACAAATACTCGGTACTGCTTGTATAGGATCGGTTATACCCATTGCACGAACTAAATTAATCACGCTTTGCGGTGTGGTATAGTCTTTCATTAGTGCAGCAGATACGTAATTAACAGAATTAGCTAAAGCCCATTTAAGATTAACCATTTCGCCTTCTCGTGCATGTGAAGAATTTTTTGGCGTCCAATCGTCAAAATCAGGAAAAGTTACAGGTGAGTTTTCTATTTGGAAACAAGGATCTAAACCAGAGTCTCTCATAGCTGCTGCATATACGAACGGTTTGAATGTAGAGCCTATTTGCCGGCGACCTATTTGTGCGTTATCAAATTTGAAATATTTGTAGTTTATACCTCCTATATAGACTTTGATATGTCCTGTTTGAGGCTCTACGCTAACCATACCCGTATTGAGAAAATATTTATAGTATTTAATAGAATCCATAGGAGATAGTATAGTATCTTTAACGCCATCCCAAGAGAAAATCGTCATATCTATAGGAGTATTGAAGGCTAAATCTATTTGTTTTTCACTATCTCCATTCTCTCTCATCTTGCGATAACGTTCCGAGGAGAGTTTAGCTTGATTGTAGTATTTTTGAATATTATCCTTTGAAATACCAGTAAATGGTCCTGTGGAGCGACCTTTACACTGTGCAAAAAATGCTTTTTGTAAATCCTGGAATTGTTTACTAACTGCCTTCTCGGCATTCTTTTGCATGTCGTAATTGATAGTTGTGTAGATTTTTAATCCGTCTCTATATACATCGTAAGGTGTTCCATCCGATTTGTAGTGAGATTTGCACCATGTATTCATAAATTGACGTACTTTTTCGCGGAAATAAGTAGCAATTCCTTCGTCTTGAGTTTGAGGATTGTAGTGAGTTTTTAGATCTGTTTGGATGGCTTTGTTATAAGTATTCTCATCTATGAAGTCGTATTTATACATTTGTGCCAAAACGGTGTTTCTTCTTTCCAAACTTTTGTCTTTGTGTCGCACAGGATTATAAGTAGTTGGAGCTTTTAACAAACCTATCAAAACAGCAGACTCTTCCAAAGTTAATTCTTTGGGAATTTTACCAAAAAATGTATAAGAAGCTGTTTTAATGCCGAAAGAATTAGAACCAAAATCCACTGTATTTAAGTACAAAGATATTATTTCTTGTTTAGAATATCTACGCTCCAATTTAACTGCAACAACCCACTCTTTTAATTTGTAATAAGGGGTAGAAAATTTACTTTTCTTCTCACGAGGAAATAGATTTTTGGCCAGTTGTTGCGAAATAGTACTACCACCACCTGAGGAATGTCTACCACCAATAATAGTTTTGAAAAGAACTCTAACCAAACTTCTACCATCTATACCGCTATGTTTTTCGAATCTTACATCTTCGGTAGCTTTTAGGGCGTTAATTAGATTTTCGGGCAAATCTTTGTATTCTACATTAGTACGATTTTGAATACCAATGTAACCGAGCAAAGAACCATCGTCAGCAAGTACTTCACTTGCGAGATTGCTTTTAGGATTCTCTAATTGCTCGAAAGAAGGCATAAACCCTAACCATCCAAAAGATAAAAACATAAAGAATAAGACAATAACACCCAAAAATATGCCGTATGTAACCCACATTCTTTTGACATATTTATTCTTATTGGTGAGTTTCTTTTTTTTGTTATTATTTTCAGTATATTGTGCCATAAATAAAATTGGATTAAAGTGGTTGTCTTTCTATATGTAAGCCAATATCCTCTATTCCTTGTAGAATAGTGTCCTTAGTTGCTTGCTCAATTTTGAAGATATACTTACCTTTCTGGGCGAATTTCACATTTTTGGCAAACCAAAATCTATTATCCTTTATATTAGTATTGCCCTTGCCTTTCCAAGAGCCATCCAAAGAGGATAGAATACACTCAATAGTATCTTTTTTTGTAACGCTACCATCAGGATAAATAGTCGTTATGAAAAAGAATATATTATTGTATTTGTAATCTGTATTATGGCGAAGATTGATAGCGAATTTGTAATCATAGACAATATCTTTTTGCTCGAGATTAACTTCAAAAGTTTTTCTATCTGTCATATTCCAACCACGATTATCTACTTTTGTATTTTTATCGAATATTACATCGCTATTACAAGAAGCAAACAAGCAAACAAATACTAATAGTAATAATATCTTTATAGAATACGGTTTCATTGTTAACGCTGTTTTTCATTATTAAGTTTATAACTTTCCAAATCTTCTATCTCTTTGTTCGCCTTATTCATATTAATCATCTTATTTACATTATCGGCAGAAATAGGAATATATTCAGAAGAGTTTTCGTATGAGTACCACAGAATACCTTTTAGAATATCTACTTTGCGATATATTGCTTTTCCTTTTTTTGTTATGATATGAACGTCTAAAGGAGGGAGTTTCTTTATTGCATCTTGATAGACATCGTATTCATAATTAAGACAACATTTCAGTTTACCGCATTGACCGGCTAATTTTTGAGGATTAGGGAATAATTGTTGTACTTTGGCAACCGATGTTCCGACAGAAGTAAAATTATTCAACCAAGTAGAACAACAAATCTCTCTTCCACAAGTACCAATACCGCCCAGACGACCTGCTTCTTGCCGAACACCAATCTGTCGCATCTCTATTTTGATATGAAAAGCCTCTGCTAATTGTTTAATTAACAAACGAAAATCTACTCTATCCTCTGCAGTATAATAGAATATAGCTTTGGTGCCATCTCCTTGATATTCCACATCATTAATTTTCATATCAAGTTGGTCTGCCATTACAAATTTGCGAGTTGCAAACAAAGTAGCGTCCTCTTTGGCCATAACTTCCATCCACTTTTCTATATCACTTGCTTTTGCACGGCGATAAAGTTTTTTGATATTGTCTATATTGAAACTTTTTTTCTTTCTCATTTGTATTCTACACAATTCTCCCGTTAGAGATACAATACCAATATCATGACCAGGCGTACCTTCTACGGCAACAATATCACCCTCGGTAATTTCTAACCCATCGGGTATTTGATAGAAGTCTTTGTGTGAATTTTTGAAACGAACTTCTACATAATCGAAATTACCTTGTGCAGAAGGAGGTTTAATATTTTTTAGCCAATTAGTTTCGTGTAGTTTTTCGCAACTATTCAAATTCTTACAATCTATTGTCTCGTAACTTTCAGGCGTTTGAGAAGTACCACGTGTTAAGGTAATAGGATCTTTATAATTGCGAGGACACAGACCAAGCGTAGGATCTTCCTCAAAATAAGGATGTACATATTGTTCTTCTTTGAAAAAAGTATCTTCTTCTAAAGCCTCCAAAGTTTGTTTTCTTTTTAGTTGTTCTTTTTCTTCTGAAATAGTTTTTTCGTTAGTTGAGGTATCTATTTCTTCTTGTGAAGATTCTGTATTAGTAGGGGTTGTTGTTTCCGCAATAGATTCAGAAGGAATATTCATTTGTTTAGAATTATTCTTTTGTTCTTTTGTATTATTCTTTGTGTTATTCATTATCTTTACTTTAATACATTATATAACGGTTGCAAAGGTACAATATTTTTTGTTAGTTTCTAAAAAAATATAATAAATAATGAATTTACTGTTATCATTAGGTATTAATTTTTCTTCAACAAAACTCTTATTCTATATTGATAATAGTAGAGAAAATAGGCCAAAGGGCGTCCTTACGAATAGATATTTCGTATTCTCCTTTGGATAAATAGAAATTGGTGGCATCATTGTTCCATTCTCTAAACGAATCATTGTCTATAATTATGTTATAGTTTTGACTTTCTCCTTTTTTTATTAATTTTTTGTCAAAACCTCTAAGATTTATTTCATTAGTGCAATAATCGGAGAATAATTTCTTAACATAAACTTGAACAACCTCCTTACCATCCATACTACCTACATTAGTAACTTTACATTCTATCTTTACTTTTACGCTATCTGTCTTATTATTGAGTATTTTTACATCAAAATTACTATATTCAAACGTTGTGTAACTTTTTCCAAAACCAAAAGGATACAACGCCATTGTTTTATTTTCTAAATAAGGTGCTCTATTGCCTACTCTTTTGGTATTATAATAACAAGGTAATGTACCCATATTAGAAGGAAACGAAATAGGTAATCTACCACTTGGATTATTATAGCCAAACAAAGTCTCTACAATCGCATTTGCTCCCATTTGTCCAGGATAGAAACATTCCAAAATAGCATCGCAATAAGTTTGTTCTTGTTTTAATATCAAAGGTCTGCCATTAATGAGTACCAAAACAATAGGTTTGTTAAGTTGTGCTAATTCTTTTAATAGATCTCTTTGTACGCCGGCTAATTCAAGACTACTTCTATCGAAACCTTCTCCACTTGTAATGTCTGAAATAGTATTATTCTCTACCTTTGCAGCACCGGTATTCTCATATTTAATGTTTTCGTAGCGAGAAGAAGAACCTCCAGCACAGAAAATAATAATGTCGCTATTTTTTGCTTTCTCTATAGCCTCATTAAAACCCATCTTACTCGTATCTTTTATAGAACAGCCCTTTGCGTATGATACTTTGATATTTTTGTTTTGCGAGGCGAAGTTTTCTAATGCTTTTTTTATGGTAATGAATTTATTTATATCTTGTGGAGCAGTATAATCTCCAAGCAAATTATACACATTATTAGCATTAGGACCAATTAAACAAATATTTTGTTTTTTGTTAGGATCCAAAGGTAAACAATCTTTGTTTTCTAATAATACAATAGATTCTTTAGCAATAGTTATGGGAGTTATGGTATCTATTTGGTAATTATAATTACCAATAAATGGGTTATCAAATAATCCACAAGCGAATTTTTGATACAATACTCTCTTTACTGCTTCATCTATTCTTTTCTCATCTATATCTTGTAGATTATTATAGAAATCTGTTGCAGAAAGATCTAAATCAACTCCGGCAAGAATAGATTTTTCGGCCGCCTGTTTCAAATCTTTTGCTACCCCATGTGATCTTAATCCGCTTATAGAGTGTAAGTCTGATATTACGATACCATCAAATGCCCAACGCTCACGCAAAACATTTTTCAGTAAATAAGGATTCATCGTACAAGGTATTCCATCTATTTCATTATAAGAAGTCATAACCAATTTAGCACCCGATAAGATACACTCTTTGAATGGAGGTAGAATATCATTATGTAATTCTCTTTTGCCAATATGTACACTTGCCCCATTATGACCTCCTTCGGATAGACCATATGCAGCAAAATGCTTCAAGGTAGGTAAAACTGTCCGATTGTCTCTATTAGATACTAAACCTTCAACGAAAGATTTACCCATTTGAGTAGTTAAGTAAGTATCCTCGCCGTAAGTCTCCTCAACTCTACTCCAACGTGCATCACGCGATATATCGATTAATGGACCAAAACATATATTAATACCCTCACTTAATGCTAATAGGGCAATATCTTTTGACATATCTTTGATTATATCCCTATTCCAAGTACTAGATTGTCCAATACCCGTAGGATAAACAGTACTACCCACCTGCATAATACCATGCATACATTCTTCAGCAATAAATATTGGAATACCTAAACGAGTAGAATCTATAATATATTGTTGTAATTTATTTACTATTTGAGTTGATAGTTGTGGATTTACTGCCGAAGTTAGTGTCTTACCACTCCACGGATCTGAACGAAAAAATCCCCATAAACTACCTACTTTTTTCTCTTGTATAGTGTTTATTGCGTAAGATGTTAAATAGATATTATTACCTTCTCTCTCATAATATTGCCATCCTAAATCCATTAATAATTGTCCTTGCTTTTCTTCTTTATTCATTTGTTTAAGCAAATCTTCTACTCTGTCTTCTATGGGTTTTGTTTTGTCTTCAAAAATATCCATTCGTCCATTTTTGTTGTAGTCTATATAATTAGATTGCTTTGTAGTTTGCGAATAAACAAAGATAGACATTATACAGCAAAAGATAAACACTATTTTTTTCATAATACTCTTAATTCTCTTATTTATTATTTCTTAATTAGTCTTATAGGATAGAATATGTTTTTTCTTTCCTATTATTTATTGAACTCGCAAAGGTACAAAAAAAAGGTCATATTACAAAAATATGACCTAAACAAAAAAATTTAAGATTATAAAAAGAATTTATCTAACTATTCTTGTTCCGCAATTACTATCTTTTAATTGACTTGCTTCTGTAATAATACATTCTTTACCGCCATTCTTTACAAAATATATTGCAGCTCTTATCTTTGGAGCCATACTTCCTTCACCAAACTGACCATTAGATAATAATTCCTCTGCTCTTTCTACACTCAAAACGTCTAATGCTTGTTCATTTTCTTTTCTAAAATTGATATAAACCTTAGGAACGTCTGTTAGAATATAAAATTCGTCTGCCTTAATAGCAATAGCTGTAACTGCACTTGCTAAATCTTTGTCTATTACAGCCTCTATGCCTCTGATTTGTTTATTATCTCTAATAATAGGAATACCTCCACCACCAACAGTTACGATAATGTTGCCTTTTTCTGCTAATTCCTTAACCAAATCTACATTTTCTATCGTTAAAGGAGTAGGAGAAGCAACTACTTTTCGCCATCCTCTTCCTTTGGCATCTTCTTTGAATTGAGCACCTGTTGTTTTTGCGTAAGCGTCTGCTGATTCCTTTGTATAATAAGGTCCTATTGGTTTGGTAGGATTAGTAAAACCTTTGTCGTTTCTATCTACTGTTACTTGTGTTAGCAAAGTTACCACATTTCTATCAATATTATTCTCTTGCATTACATTACGCATACACATATCTATTAAATAACCAATACTTCCTTGTGTTTGTGCTACGCAATAATCCAAAGGCATATCTTCTACACCAAATTTCTCTCTACCTGCTTCGTTTTGCAACAAAATATTACCTACTTGTGGTCCGTTGCCGTGAGCAATAACTATATTATGATCGGATAACAAACTGCCAACTTGTTCACATGTTTGCTTCACGTTTGCTAATTGTTCTTTATATGTCCCTTTTTGGTCGCTTCTCAATAAAGCATTTCCACCTAATGCTACTACTGCCAATTTTTTCATCTCAATACATTCCCATTTAAAAAAGAAACTGCAAAAATAAACAAAACTTTTGTACTGACAATTATTTTCTTAAAATATTTTAACTTATTTTTCGTTCTATGCTTGTTTGAATAAATGATATGAGGCAAGAATTTTTTATAGCAAAACGACTAATTAAGGCAAAAAATAGTACATCGACAAGGAGGGTTATTAAGATTGCGATATTCTCTGTTGCATTATCCGTTGCTGTTATGTTGATATCTATGAGTATATTAACTGGTTTCAAAAATAGTATCAAAGAAAAAATTATCGGTTTTGGTTCTCATATACAAATTGTGTCTTTTTCTGCCTCTAATTACTTTGCTGATTCGCCTATTTACATAAATGATTACTACAAAAATTTACTTCACAAAAACTCTAATATCAAAAATATTACCCCCGTATTGAATAAGTCTGCTGTGATAATAAAAGACGATGATTTTCACGCTATTATTCTCAAAGGAATTACTTCTTCATACGATACTACGTTCTTTGCTCATTCACTTGTTAAAGGATGTATGCCTCATCTTAATAAAGATTCCAAACAAGAGATAATTATTTCAAAGAATATAGCAGATAAATTAAAACTTGATATTCAAGATAAAATCAAAATATATTTCTATATAAACAATACATATAGAAGCAAAAATTTCTACATATCTGGTATTTATGATACAGGTTTAGGAGATTACGATGAGCGTTTTTTGATTTGTGATGCTTCTGTTTTGCAAAATATTTTCTCATTAGATAGTAAGGATTATTCCTCATACGAAGTTTGTTTGAATAATTTTTCATTTTTAGATAAGACTTCTCAAGAGATTTATACACTTTTGCCGGAGAATATGACCATTCAAACGATTACTCAAATGGAACCAAGTCTTTTTTCGTGGTTAAATCTTTTGGATAGTAATGTTATAATGATAATAGTTATAATGATATTGGTAACAGTGGTTACTTTATCGAGTGTTATACTGATAATGATTTTTGAAAAAAAGACAATGATTGGTATTTTGAAGTCTTTTGGCACTCCAAATCGTTTTATTACAAAGGTGTTTCTATATAATGCAGGGTATATTGCACTCAAAAGTTTGTTGTTCGGTAATATTTTAGCGATAGGTTTAGAATTGATTCAAAAATATACTCATCTTATCAAACTCGATGCACAAAGTTATTATCTAACAAGTGTTCCCATAGAAATCAACCCTTTACATATTATAATAATAGATGTATGTGCGTTTGCGATTTGTATGCTTTGTATGTTGATACCTGCAAAAAGTATTTCCAAAATATCAATAGTTAAGAATTTAAGATTTGAATAGGGTAGTAATAGCAAAAATTAAAGTTTTGAGTATTCGTAAAGAGAAAATACTACCAATAACCGCATAGAAAATCTTAAACAAAAAAATACCGATAGGAAAAATAGAACCTTTTAAAGAAAATAATATTCGAATAATATCGCATTTCGTCAAAATAACATCAATAACCATTCAAATAACATCAATAACTATTTGAATAAAATCAATAACCATTCAAATAACATTAATAACTATTCAAATAACATCAATAACTATTTGAATAAAATCAATAACCATTCAAATAACATTAATAACTATTCAAATAACATCAATAACTATTTGAATAAAATCAATAACCATTCAAATAACATTAATAACTATTCAAATAACATCAATAACTATTTGAATAAAATCAATAACCATTCAAATAACATTAATAACTATTCAAATAACATCAATAACTATTTGAATAAAATCAATAACCATTCAAATAACATTAATAACTATTCAAATAACATCAATAACTATTCAAATAACATCAATAACTATTCAAATAACATCAATAACTATTCGAATAACATCAATAACTATTCGAATAACATCAAT
>CAVGDP010000257.1:0-7060 GCA_963627985.1 uncultured Eubacteriales bacterium | reverse complement strand
CTTATTAAAATAGTATTAGTACTTATTAAAATAGTATTAGTACTTATTAAAATAAAATCAATACTTATCAAAATAAAATCAAATATTATTCAAATAGAATCACATTTTATTTTGATGAAAATATAGATTTTTTAGAGGAAAACACCATTCCATAAAAGAACTTATTCTCTTAGCAAATAATAGAGACAACGAATAAGAATTTAGAATAATAAGATTAATTCTAATAAAGAATATATCTATTTGTCTATAAGAGATTTAGCGTTGGCAAGGGCTTCTGGGGTTATTTTATCACCGGATAGCATCTTGGCTAATTCATTAATTCGCTCCTCTTTGTTCAATAAGTAAATATTGCTTTGTGTTTGTCCATCAAGTACTTGTTTGAATACTTTGTAATGATGAGTGGATTTAGCTGCCATTTGAACTAAATGAGTGATAGTAATAACTTGGTGGTTTTGAGAGATAAGCAACATAATATCTGCGGTCTTGGATGCAATATCTCCACTGATACCTGTGTCTATTTCATCGAAAATTAGAGTAGGAACAGAATATTTTTTGGCAATTACTGCCTTCAAGGCAAGCATTAGACGAGATAATTCTCCGCCAGATATTACGGTTGATAATTCTTGTAAGTTGTTGTCTTTGGTTTTATTAGCGTTAAAAAGGAAACGTACTTTGTCTTTGCCGAGAGGATTGAAATTTGCCTGTTTGATAACTTCTATTTTAAGGCTTGCCTCCTTCATAGACATAGAAGAAAGAAGTGGTTTGATCTGTTGGCATAATGTTTTGGAGACTTCTAATCGTTGCTCATGTAGTACGGAAGATAAATTCTCTAATTCTTTGTTTATCTTCTCTTTGAGAGATTTTTGTTTTTCTATTTCATCGCTTATATCTTGGGTTGCTAATAATTTTTGTTGCAAATCTTCTTTGATTGAGAGTAATTCGGCAATAGATTTTACATTATGTTTGTTCTCTAATTTGTAGATAGTATCCAAACGAGAGGATAGTTCATTCTCTTGTTGAGGATTGATATCCAAATCATTATTAAAAGAAAGCAGTTCGTTGTAAATATCTTTTAACTCAATATTTGAAGACTCTATACGATTAAATAGATCACTTAATTTTTCGTTATGTGCAGATATTTTACTCAAATGATTAGAGGCATTATTAAGTAGACTAATAAGACAATTATCTTGTTCGTTATCAAAAATTTGTAGAGTTTGAATAATGTTTTCTTTTATCGTTTGAGCATTAGAAACAATGGCTAATAAATTTTCTTTTTCTTCCTGTTCGCCATCTTTTAATGAGGCGTTGTCTAATTCATTAAAAAGAAACTCATTAAATGATTTCTCCTTCACAAATTCTGTTTGTTTTTCTTGTAAATCATTGATTAACGTCTCTATATCTTTGTATTGTTTGTATTTGGATTGATAAGATTGCTTTAATTTGTTGTCTTCCAATAGAGAGTCAAGTAAATATAATTGGTAGTCGTGATTTTTTAGGTTTATAGTTGCACTTTGGGAATGAATATCTATTAAATGTTCTGCAAATATCTTCATAACAGACAATTGAACAGGGGTATCATTAATAAATGCTCTTGATTTACCGGCAGGAGTTATTTCTCTACGAAAAACACTTTGGGTATCGAAATCAAGGTCATTATCATCGAAAATCTTTTTCAATATAGTGTCAATAGAAAAAGTAGCCTCTACGACACATTTTCGCTCTTTGTCCAAAAGAACTTGCGTATCAACTCTATTACCAAGTATAAGACCCAAAGCACCTAAGATAATACTCTTACCGGCACCCGTCTCACCTGTAATAGAAGAGAAACCATTAGAGAATTGCACCTTACAAGAATTTATAAGTGCGTAGTTTTCAATTTTTAATGATAATAACATGCTTTCTTTTATTATGTTTAGAAAAATGTTTATACTATTTTTTGACTCAACATCAATTTTCCTTCAATATATGCCTCTAAAAAATCACCTTTATGCACTTCTCCAACGCCTTTTGGAGTACCTGTAAAGATTAAATCACCTGTTTTTAGTGTTATAAACTCGGAAATATAACTTATAATCTCATCAACGGAGTGTAACATATAAGAAGTATTGCCTTTTTGTTTAGTTTCACCATTAATAGATAAGGAGAAATCAATGTTTTGAATATCTTTACCTAATTCTGCTAAGGAAATAAAATCACTAATAGGGGCAGAATAATCAAAACCTTTGGCAAGAGTCCACGGAAGTCCTTTTTGTTTATATTCGTTTTGAATATCACGCAAAGTATAGTCTATACCAACGGCAACATGTGAATAGTAATCTTTGGCATAATTAATAGGAATACATTTTCCTACCTTATTAATCTTTACAACAATCTCACATTCGTAATTAACACAAGAAGAAAAATTAGGATAGTAGAAATCTTCATTGTCTTTGGTTAAGGCAGTGTCGGGTTTGAGAAAAAAAATAATGTTTTCTGGCGTTTTGTTTCCAAGTTCTTTGATATGCTCGGAATAATTTCTACCAATACACAAAATTTTCATAATCTTAGAGTTTTGTTAAGTCGTGTATTTCTTTGATTACTTGTTTTGTTGATAATGGAAAGTCTGCATTCATCATCCAATTGTAATAGGATGGTTCTATTTTGAATACTTCCGAAACTGCTTTCCCTTTATGTTTACCGAAATTGAAACAAGGTACCAAGTTTTCGTTATAATATATATGTCCAACTAAATCTACCCAGTTGTTTGCTTTGGAAAAAGTTGCAAGAGTGTGCATATCATTTTGTATAGGTTTGGAAATAACTCCATTAGCGTCCTTATAGGAGATGTCTTTGTACATATCCAACTGGGATTTTAATACTTCTACCGTTGCTCTAATATCAGCATCGGCAGAATGTGCGTTATCTAACTCTTTATGGCAATAGAAACGATAAGCAGCCACCAAGTTACGTTGTTCCATTTTGTGAAATATATTCTGAACATCCACAAGGTTACGACCCGTAATAGAAAAATCAATATTGCATCTTAAAAATTCTTCCACAAGTAAAGGAATATCAAATTTATTAGAGTTATAACCTCCCAAATCACTATCACCGATAAAATCTTTAATCTCTTTTGCAACTTCGTTGAATTTAGGAGATAGACTAACATCGGCATTGCTTATACCGGTTAGTTGAGTAATATTTTCAGGGATAGTTACACCGGGATTAATTAGTTGATTGTAAGTTTGTTCTACTCCATTTGGCAAAATCTTTATCATACCTATTTGGATAATATGATCTCTGCCGATCATTAGACCTGTAGTCTCTAAATCGATAAAAACTATTGGTTTTGTAAGATTTAATTCCATTATTTTATTATTTTATTTATTTTGTTTCTACTTAATTACTTTTTTCTGTTTAACGACAAAGGGTTACCTCTTGTGTTAAGTTATAATTTTCTTTTCAGTATTTATTTAGATAACATCAATACTTATTTAGATAACATTAATACTTATTTAGATAACATTAATACTTATTTAGATAATATCAATACTTATTTTTTTATTATCTGATATTAATCAAATAAATACTGAAAATAATTAACTTTATTTTGAGATATCAACCATTTCTATTGTAAATATCAAAGGAGAATAAGGTTTGATTATACCCATATCTCTTGCTCCGTATGCTAAATTACTCGGCAATAGAACAATAGCTTTACCGCCTTTGTTGAGTTGTTTAGCTGCTATTTCAAAACCTTGTATCATTTGTCCTGTTCCGATAGTAAATTCCAAAGGTTCATATTTTCTTTGACTATTATAAAGTTTGTTTTCTTTGGCAACAGATTCTATGGAAGTATCAAAATAAGTTCCGTCAAGAAGTTGACCTGTGTAATTGATTTTTACTTTATTACCATTCTTTGCTTTTGCACCAGAGCCCTTGTTAAGATGTTTGATATAGATACCCTCTACAGTCTTTGTATCCCAATTATTATCTTTTATGTATTTTTCTATTAAGGAGGATTCTTTTTGTTGATTCTCTACGATCTTTTGTTGTTCCTCTTGTTGAAGTTGTGCTAATGTTGTAATAGAATCTGCACAAACGGTATAGAATACATACGAAGTTTTTAGGTTTTTGGGTACGCCGGTATTGTATTTTGTCATAGAATCGGTAGGAAAAGCAAAAGTTGTTATATCTCCAACATGCATCATCCTTAAACCATCAATTAAATCACCCTTGAATATATGATTTTGTTGCACAATAGGAAAAACAGGCTGTTTTGCTTTATTCATATTGCTAAATATTAGAGAATCTCCATAAGCAACAGCAAATCTACCGATTATTATATCTCCCTCTTTGCAACGTTGTCCATCGGGATTAATTTTCTCAATTTTGTAGATAACACCGTTATCGGATGTTGTGAAATTATCAATATCCTTCTGTGCTACAGCATTTAATGTTGTACTTAATAATACTAATGCTAAGATTTTTCTTTTCATTGTTGTATGTGTTTTATATAATTTTTTATTCTAATCTTCATTCTCTACTTTAACTACTGAAATATCAAATATTAATGGAGTATCTGCTGGAATAATACCAAATCCCAATTCTCCATACGCTAAATAAGAAGGAATAATTAATGTAGCCCTATCGCCCTCTTTCATATACGATACGCCTTCTGACCAACCTGCTATAAGAGAATCATCACCTAATAGAAAATCGAAAGGTTTGTATACTCTATTCAACGCTTCTACGGAATGATTTTGTGCAATTTGTTTGATATTAGTATCATAGAGTTTGCCAAGTGTATCTGTTACGGCGTAATAGACATATATCCTTTTGCCGTATTCTGCTTTCTTACCATTGCCTTCTTTGGTTAGGAGAAAGAATAGACCACTCTCTTTTTTTTCTGCACGTGAATAATGATTAAGAACATATTCTGTTAGTGCTTCGTCCTCATTTTGTCGTTTGATATTTTGTTTTTTCTCGTATTCTGTCATTTCATGTGAAGATATTATTTGAGAAATAGTCAAATAAATATAGACTTTATCATTAGGACGTGTTTCAAAATTCTTGGTATATTGCATTAAACTATCAGCAGGTGCGACCATAATGGCAGAATCTCCTAAATGTAGCGACATAAGAAATTCATCTATTGACCCAGCATTACCTTTGCCGATAATGAATAATCTTTCTGGTGAGGAGTAATTAGAAAATATTTCCTTCTTATTATTCAATAGTATTTTCATTTGTCCAAAGATAATATCACCTTGTTTTACTTTTGGAGTGTTTTCATTTTTGCTACAACGCTTAAAAGAAAATCCTAATTCGTTTGTACTAAAATCGCTATCTCTATTACAACTTATTAGAGTAAAAACTAATGATAATAAGATTATGTATAGATATGTTCTTTTCATTGCTTTTCAATCTTAATTATTTCTACTATATATACTAATGTGTTGTTTTGATTTATTTTTTCTCCCTGATCTGAAATAACGAAAGCCAAATTAGAAGGAATAATTATGCGTGATTGTGATTTGTTTTTTAGATTCTTTACTGCCATTAATAGACCAAATGGAATTTGTGTGTCTGTTTTTGCGTTGAAAGTTTGATTTTCTGTCTTTTTTTGCCCATATCTTTGTCCATTAAGCAAGAAACAATCATATTTAATACTTACTATATCATTATCGTTGATGTTTTCTCCTTCGCCTTGTTTGGTTATTTGAAAATAGATACCGTTTTTCTCTTGCATATCCCAATTTCGACGTTGAATATATGAGGAGATATTCTCTTTTTCTTTCAAAGAAATTATTTTATTTGCCTGCGTAAGAGATTTTTCTATGTGTTTTTCTTGCTCTATTGATTGATTAAGTTGCTCATCTTGCCCAACGGCAAAATCTTCGTTGTATTGTTTTGTACAACTATTGAATAACGCAAAAAATAATATGATAAGTAAGTTTTTTTTCATCTTTTTCTATTCATCTTCTACAATAAAACTCTTGTTATATATCTGATGAGTAAATATTTTGACGACCTCCTCTAACGAAAGATAGCTCTTACCCGCAGCAGCCATTACGTGACCACCACCTTCCCAATATTTGCGAGCAAATTTATTTACATCTATTTTTTCATCTTTACTTCTAAAAGAGAGTCTTATCTTGTTATCTCTTTCGCTTATCAAAGCACAAAAATCAACAACTTCCAAGCGCAGACAATAATTGACAACACCTTCCAAATCTCCCGCTTGATAATGAAATCTACTTAAATCTTGTTTGGATAAGTAGATAAAAGCAGCACGTTGTTTGTCGAAAACTCGCAATTTTTTGCTAATAGCATAACCTAATAAGTTTAATCTATCTTTGGAATAAGTATCAAATATTTTTTGGTTAATTTTGCTAGCAATGATACCACTTTTCAGCAGATTAGATATTACGATATACAAATTCGGAGAGTTACAAGAATAACTCAACGAGCCTGTATCGGTCATTATTCCCGTATATAATGAAGTGGAAATGTCTATTGAGAAAACTTTCTTCTGTTCTAATCGGGATAGAATATTCCAAACAACTTCACAAGTGGAGGAAGCATCGGGATAAGAGAAGTTTATATCATAAAGAGATTTGGTAATGTGGTGATCTATAAGTATTGTAGTGCAATTGATTTCTTGTAACACTTTCTCTAAGTTATCTCCCGTGCGAGAGATATCATTTATATCGGTAATAATCAATAAATCCGAGTCTTGTAAATATTTTTTTGCTTGTTTGAAGTTATTTTCTGCTACTATATAATCAACATTCTGTACCAAAAAACTAATACTGTAAGGAATATTATTAGGAAAAACTATTTTAACATCCTTTTTTAGTGATTTTAGATAATGAAACATTCCACATGTTGAGCCAATTGCATCTCCGTCTGGGTTGAAATGTGTTGTTATAGTTATACTATGTGCTTGTTTTATATAATCTTTGAAAAGAGATATATCTTTTGTCTTAAATTTCATTTGTTATATCTATTAAAATAAGTTGCAAAATTACAAATTTATTTGCAAAATAAAAAGAGATAGAAGAAAAATTGTTCT
>CAVGDP010000256.1:0-12650 GCA_963627985.1 uncultured Eubacteriales bacterium | reverse complement strand
TTGTATCGTTATATATTGGATTAACTGTTAAATCTAATACTCTTATACTATCACAACCATTAACGGTTTGGAAGGTCTTTGTATATGTTCCTGTTTCGGTGTAATCTTCGTTTTCAAAGGTATATTTATCTCCGTTGCAGATTGATATTGTTGTTGTATCACTGTATATTGGATTTACATTTAAAGTTAAGGTTACTATGCTATCATAGCCGTTAATAGTTTGTAAAGTTCTTGTATATATACCTGACGTTGATAATATTGTATCTCCAAAGGTGTAGGTCTCTCCACCGCATATTGTATCTATTATATCTTGCTCAAATACTCCTTTTAATTTTGCTTTAATTTGTAAATTTTCTAATATAACTTCTTGCTTGATGTTTTTAACATTTGTTGGTATATCTACAATAAAAAATCTTATTCCTCCTGCTTGATTATATTGTTTTATTGCATCTTCATTTGTTATTTCTGTTGTTACCTCTATTGTTACCTGTGGAAAATACCAAGATTCTTCATATTTAATTACAAATTTTCGTATAGAATCTAACATCGCATCAGAATCATCTAAATCAACTGTTGATATTTCACTCGGATTAGGTAATACATATATCTTTACACGATCATTTTTGTTTTTATTTGTCAATTTAAAAGATACCTTGACTTTTTCAATATCTTTGTCTTCTGTATTTACATTCTTATATGTATATACTGCATCTGGTGGAGTGGAATAGTCTTTAGTGCCTGTATATACACACTTTAACTTATTTATATCTGAGAACTTAAATTGTTTTCTTTTATTGTTATTTATCACCCAGCCTGTGGTGTCGGCGAGGGTGTAGAGGAGGACGGTGTCGGGTTTTACTTTTATATCTAAATAGATATTTCGTTGCTCGTTAGCACTGATTTGATAGGTGCGTAAGACTTGTAAGGTGTCGTCGGCGTCTAATGATTGTATTTCGGAATTGATGGCACTAACATCTGCATCTGGGTAAGATAAGTCTGTATAAGTGAAAAGAGGTAAAATATCTTTGGATATAGTTATATGCAAACTAGTATCTTTAATAGAAGACATAAGAGCATTGGAATAGAAAATATTCTTACTTAGGGCAGCATTAGACACAGTCCCTAAATATAGAAGCAGAAGCGTAATAATCAAAGAACCTCTATGTAGAATACTTCTATTCATCTATTTAATACTCAATTCGTTTATGTTGCATGGTCGTATATTTATCAAAATTTTTGTTATCATCTTAATCTATGTTTTGGTTAATTAGAATTTTAAGGGATGATTGGAAGGAAAAATCGTTAGAAAGATTATTTTTATATCACTAAAAAAAGTCCTTTTCGCTTGATATTGCAGATTGATACGAATCTTATCTGGCATAACTACTTGAATATAATACTCTTTTGGATTGTTTTGAATAGATAATAACTCATTTTCATTTCTATAAATAATAGAAGCAGGATCTGTTATACCAGGACGAAAATCCAACACTTTCTTTTGTTTATCTGTATACATATCAACATAATATCGCACCTCTGGACGAGGACCTACAAAAGACATATCACCTTTAAAAACATTAAGTAGTTGAGGTAATTCGTCCAATTTATATTTACGTATAAAATAACCAATAGACGTTATCCTACTATCTCTATTTCCGATAGTTATCAAAGATTTTTTGTCTGAATCTATTTTCATCGAGCGAAATTTGTATAATACAAAATCTCTATTGTGTCGTCCTACCCTCTTTTGTTTATAAAATATACCACCCTTGCTTGTTAAACCGACAGCAAGGGCAATAATTACAAATAGCCAACTTAACAAAATCAACCCTAAAAAAGAAAAAACTATATCAAACAATCGTTTCATTGTTGCCACAATTAAAGTATATTAGTCTTATATTTACAATTCTTTCATCGCTTTTATTTCATCGTGTGCAGAAATAAGACTATCTAACAAGAAATCAATCTGTTGATTAGTTAATTGCGGATATAAAGGCAATGTTATCTCTTGTGTAAATATCTTGTTTGCAATAGGATAGTCTTTTATATCAAATCCCATATTTTTGAATACTGTTAGCATCGGCATTGGTATGTAATGAACATTGGTTGCAATATCTTTTTGTGCCAACTTTTGAATTAGCATATCTCTTTGGCGTTCAGAAAAATCTGCTATTCGTAATGGATATAAATGATACGCTAAAGTAAGGTCATTTGGAGTATTTTGGTGATTACGACCATAATTATCGAAAGGAAGTATTGCCCACTCAAAGTTCTGCAAACAAGAGTTATAACGATCAAATACGCGTTTTCTCTCACCAAGTAAATAATCGTATTTGCGAATTTGCGACAAAGCGATAGCAGCATTAACATCCGGCATATTAATCTTCAAACCCAAATCAACAACATCGTAACGCCAAGACGCAAGTTGATTTTTGGCAAAAGCATCCTTTGTTTGACCGTTCAAAGACATAATTTTGAACCAAGAATGTAACTTTTCGTTATCAAAAGGTTCGGGCAGATTCAAACAAATCATACCACCCTCGGCAGAAGTTATGTTTTTGACTGCATGAAAACTTAATACCGCTATATCTACATAGTTTGCAATTGCTTGACCATTTATTTTAGCACCTAATGAATGGGCACTGTCCGAAAGGAGCATAATTCTACCTAAAAGTCTCTGGTTTGCAGTAGTTGGGGTGAATAATTTAACAATTTCAGGCAAATTAATTATCTCCCTCAATCTATGATAGTTACAAGGAAATCCGCCAATATCTACCGGTATTATTGCTTTGGTATGAGAATTTATCAAAGGAAGGACTTTTTCGGGATCAATAGTCATATCTTCTCTAACATCAACCATAACTGGCGTGCCTCCTGCCTCAATAACTGCCATTGCAGTTGCACAATATGTATAAGCCGGAACGATAACTTGGTCATCTTGCTGTAAACCAAGCCATTTCAATGCCAAAATTGCTCCACTTGTCCAAGAATTTACAGCATTGCAAGATTTAGAATTAGTATATTTTTGGATTTGCTGTTCTAATTGTTGCACTTTGGGTCCTGTTGTGATCCAGCCACTACGTAAAACATCTGTAACTTCGTTAATTACATCATCGTCTATATATGGAGGCGAAAATTTTATTTGCATAACTTTTTCTATTTTTATTATCGTTACAAAAAATATTACTTAAAGAATTTCTTCTTTTATTACAATTTTTATAAGTATTGATATTATCGAAATAATATGTGATTTCATTTAAACAATATCTGATTTTATTTGGATAATATATAATCTTATTTAAATAAGTACCGACATTATTTGAATGACTATTGTAGTTAATAAATTCTCTTGCGAGAGTATCAAAATATTCTGCATACCTATTTTCGTAAATATCGCCCCTTATCAAAATATACTTATACACAATTTTGATAATCTTACAAAAAGATTTATTTTTAATATCTAATTTATTGATTTTTACCAATTTTATATCCTTTAAGTCCATAAAAACACAAATAAATATAAGATATCATAGGAATAATAAATGAATATTTGATACCTATATTATCTGCCAAAAGTCCTTGTATAGGAGGGAGTATGGCACCACCTACAATCATCATAATAAGAATTGAGGAGGCAGAGGCGGTTTGCTCTTTCAAACCATCAATTGCTAACGTAAATACATTACCCCACATAATAGAATTGAAAAGTCCAATTGCCAAAATACACCAAACAGCAACCTGCGAAGTAGCAACAAATGAGGCTATTATCAATCCTAAATTAACCATCGCAAATATACCTAAACTTAAAGCAGGTTTACCTTGTCCTAAAAAGAAAAATATAAAGTTTAGAACAATAAATACGATAAAGAACCAAACTTGATGAAATACCAAACCATGAAGTAAGTAGTTAACCAAGAAAATAATCGTAAAGGCGGCAACTGCTAAAAGAATCATATAGATTACTTTTTTTGTCCTCTCGGTATTAGACAAAGACACGGCACCAAGAAATCTTCCTATCATAGCTCCTCCCCAATAATAACTCAGAAAAGCAGCCGCAAGATCTTCTGGTTTACCCAAAGTCTCTTTCATATATGAAACAAAATTACTACCTATACTAACCTCAGCACCAACATAAAAGAAAATACCCAATGCACCTAAAACAACGTACGTTTTTCTAAAAATACTCTCCTTTTGAGTACTTAATGTGCTGTTTTCTTGCGTGTATGAGATTTTTGAATTACGGATAAAAAGCGATAGTGCTAACAAAAGACAACCAAGAAACAAGTAAGGCATAACTACAGCCTCGGTTCCAATGGTATTTTGGGCAAAATATTTGAAAACAAAATATCCTCCAAGTGCAGGACCAAGTGTTGTACCAAGAGAATTAAATGCTTGCGTTAAGTTTAACCTCGAGGATGCAGTTTCTCTATCGCCAATAATGGAAACGAACGGATTAGCAGCAATTTGTAGAAAAGTTAAACCTATACCTAATAAAAATAATGTTACAAGAAATACAGAAAAAGATAAATGTATTTTGGCTGTTATGGCAAATAAAAAACACGCAATAGAAGCAATTATTAATCCAATAACAAGAGTATTCTTATAGCCCCATTTAGTTATAGGATCCTTACCTTTGGTAGAGAAAATATAGAAAACAAATGCCCCCACAAAATACGCTCCAAAGAATGCAAATTGTACTATATTTGCCTGGAAATGAGTTAAAGAGTAAACGCCTTTTAGATACGGTATCAGAATATCATTTAAGGACGTTATAAAACCCCACATAAAAAATAACACCGTTACGCTAATCATCGGTATAAGTGAGGAATTTTTTGTTTCTAATTGTAAATTAGTATTTTTCATATTTCTTATAGTTTATTCTTTTGTTAAATAATATAAGGTATTATATTTATTTGTAAAAAAAGTTTTTTTGGCCACAGTAGTCAAATCATTAATACTTACATTATCGTAATATTTCCACTCATTATTGATTCTATCTAATATATCCAAATGAGCATAATACGATAGATTAAATGATTTATCTGCAATTTTAATATTATTAAATGTCGTATTTGCAAGATTCTTGTTCTTAACCTTTTGAAATTCTCTTTCAGTTGGAGGATTGTCTATAACATTTCTTAATTGCCCCCAAATCGATTGTTCTGCCTCTTGTATATTTGTACCATCTGCCAATTTACCTATTATCATAAATAAGCCAGGATCATCATCGCCCGAAATAACAGCATCTATCTCTGTAAATAAACGTTTATCGCGGACAAGCGAATCATACAAACGCGAACTCTTGCCATTAGACAATATATCGGATAATAAATCAAATATATAGTATTGATTATCTATTCTCTTACACATAGGAAAAGTTATTATGATAATACTCGAGGGAACATTTCTTTCTACTGTTAGGGTACGATTCTCTGTTTGCGGTGGTTCGTTTTGATAGAAAATCGTTTTTTCTTTTCTATCACTAAAATCAAAAATCATATTTGCTAAATCAAAAACTTCCTCTGCTTTGACATTACCAGATATAGTCAGAATCGCATTAGAAGGGTTGTAATAATGAAGATAGAAGTCTTTGACAATTGATAAATCTGCTTTTTCTATATGTGAGATATCTTTACCAATTGTTTGCCATTTGTATGGATGAACAGTATAGGATAATTCTTTAATTAGTTTGGTTAAATCGCCGTATGGTTGGTTTAGATATCTTTGTTTGAACTCCTCAATAACAACTTTCTTTTGTACATCCAAATGTTTCTCGTCTATAATAAGGTTACACATCCTATCGGCTTCTATACGAAGAATTGTATCCAAATAAATACTCGGTACTGTACAATAGAAATTAGTAATGTCACAAGTAGTAAAGGCGTTGCTTTCTCCTCCAATAGAATTGATAAGAGTATCAAAATCAGGAAAATTCTCACTGCCCGAAAACATCAAATGTTCGAATAAATGAGCGAAACCTGTATGTGTTTCTTTTTCGTTCTTACTCCCTACTTTATATAGTAGATTAATACAAACAAGTTCCGTCATTGTATCCTCATTAACAATAACCCTTAAACCATTATCTAATATTTTTTCTTTGTATTGTATCATTTACCCTTCCTTATTTATATAGCAAAGTATTCTATAATCACACTTCTCGCATTTTTTATCATTAAATTCCATATCATATATAGAATACTCCTCCTTTTCTTTGTTTATTAGTGTCTTCAATAATTCTATTAAACATTTTTCAAACTCCGCATGGGTATTCTCATCGTAATAGAATATCTTTTTTGCACTTCCTTTACCACGATACATTTCCCTTTCTTGCATTTTGGATAAATACATTATCTCTGGTTTGATCTTGGTAGCCTCTCCATTCTTGTAGACCAAATAACAATAGAATAAGACCTCAAAAATATAATTTAATCCACTATCTGCTCTTGCCTTTGTGGTATCTTGAGCAAACATAAGATCATTAATTTCATTAAATCTTATATCTTTTGCTCTTCCTGTCTTATAATCCAAAATTCGTAGGACCTTTTCTGTACCGTCAAACACATAATCCATTCTATCCAATCTGCCACCAAGATGTACCGTATGCCCTTCTACCTCTAAGTCTACTTTATACTCTTTCTCACCGCAAAGATACTCAATTTTCTCGTTTCTATCTATATTCCATACTCTTTTTATGTATTTTTTTATCAATTCTAAATGAAATTTATCTCCGCAAACTCTCTTTTCTTTCTTGTTCTTCTCGTCATTAATATACTCTTCTATACTATTATTTATAAGGTTATCCACCTTATCTTCTTCAAGTCCATCGGAGTTTATTTCTTTCACTTTTTTATAAAAAATATTTATGCTATTATGAAATATATTACCAAAAGCAATCTCCAAATACTTATCATCTGCTACTTCTTCTTGTAAATAACGCACATTCTTCAAGTAGAATTTCTGTTGACAGTCTATCCAATTGTTCAAAGAAGAAGGACTAAGATATTTTTTACCCTCATCAATATATTCCAATTGCTTAATATCAAAAGGATATTTCTTCGTTTGCTTCTTACTTATTCCTTTATTCGTACTAAGTGATTTGAAATTAATTTGTTTATTCTTCGCGAAATAAGGAAATTCTATCTCTATTTGACGAACAAACCTACTTTTCTCATTTACTTTACTTTCACTTCCAACAGTTACAAAAAGATAATCTATTCGTTTGACATGATGTAATAGTCTATAGAAATAATAAGCAAATACGCCCGCTTTACGATCTATATCCATCATCTTATATGCTTTACGAAAAGAGAAAGGAATAAATGAAGACTCGTTATTCAAATGTGGTAATTTATCATCGTTAGTACTCAACATAAGAATATAATCGAAATCCAAAGTACGTGTCTCTAACATTCCCATAAGTTGAACACCTGCAATACCGTCCGAAAGAATATCCATTTTCAAAGAAGAAAGTTCCTTTTTGATTATATTCTTTATAATACTTCCATCTATTCTTAAACTATCTTTATTTGAAGTTGTGTTTGTTTGTTTTTGTATATTCTGAACATTTTCTATAGAAGTAAGAAAAGAAAGTAAAGACTTACAAACTTTTTTCAAAATAGCAATTTGCCAAACATCTTTATTCTTTTTGTTTTGAGTTATGTCTTTGGTAATCTCTTTTATTGCCTCAAACACATTTTCTTTATTAAACTTATCGCTATCAACCAAAGCATTCATCTTTTCTATCACTTCATTATAGAGCCAAGTTTGAGAAAATGGATAACCCATAGTTATATTAATTTTGTCTTTGTATTGCTTTGGTATAATTTCCAAAACAAGTGGGATAAGCGTCTCATCGTTGAGTATTATTGCTATATTTGATAAATCTTGCTTACCTTCGTTATTATTCTTTGTTTCTTTCGTTACCTCATCTAACCATTTAGGAATATAAGCAAGTGATGTTGTTTCGTAAGGAGATTCTATAATATTTATCTCTTGTTTATTCTCCTTTATATTATCATATTTGATATTTTTTATATCTTCACTTTGTGGATATAAATTTATATTCTCCCTAATAAAAATACCTGCTTCGTTTTGCTTATCATCTACATAATATTTATCGTAATCCCAATAGAAATCCGTATGAAAATTATCTCTCAATAGGCGAAATATTTTCTTCTCCACATTATTCAAAACCGAAAAACCAATAACTTTTATTTTCTTACAAGATAAAGCAATCTTATTATTCTCTAATCTCCTCGCAAATTCTCTATACATTTTGCCCGAATACGCTATATGTAATTCATCCAAACATTGATTGAACTTCTCATATATATCGCTCAAACAATTCCAAATACTAACAAAATTCCTTGTAATAGAAGATTGTTCGTCCTTACCTATAGATGTATTAAATAGACGATTAATCAAAGCAATTTGTTCTTCTGTTAGATAACTCTCTGGGTCTGCTTGCAAATCTCTATAATCTTGTAAATTCCTAAACAATGCTTTAGCATCTACTAATTCTTTATCTATTTGATCAAAATCATTTAGTATTGTATTTCCCCAAAAGTAAAATTCATCAAAAGGTTCAATGGTTATATTATTATTTGTCGTATCATTATTATCTATATATTTCTCACTTAAAACTTGGCTATAAACAGAATAGAGTATATACAAGAGTTCAAGGTTTTCGCCTTTGCGAATATCCGGCATAGAAGAAATTACCATTTGATCTATTGAGAAAATCTCCGGAATAAAAAACACCGAATTATCATTAGATGATAAGTTTTCCTTTTTTGCACAATCTTTCAAGTGTTCAAAGAAAAAACGGATCGCTCTCCTATTAGGAAACAAAATCATTACATCGTGAAGATTGTCTCTCTCTCTTTCAAATATTTTTATTGCCACTTGTTGCAAAAATCCATTTTCTGTCATCGGTCATATAAGTTTTTAATTATCTATTATCTTATTAGGTTAAACATTAATAACATTGTTGTATTTTACTCTCTTTAGGATTTTCGGCATTGATATAGAATATAAATCCTTTAAACTTCTTATCTTTGAATTTATTAATTTGAGCAATCAGGTTTATATATCCTTTTACTTGATTTTTATATTCTTCTTTTATTTGACCGAATTTATAATCCACTACAATAACTTCGTTATCATTATACATAACTCTATCCGGACGTTTGATAACTAATTTATTATTATCAAAAGAAATTATTGCTCTCTCGTTTATTAGTTTATAAGTATTATCATACCAATGTAAGTCTTTTGTTTGAGAGATTATTGTTTGCAAAATATCTTGTATAATAGTATTCTCTTCCTTCGTTGCATTTGCTTGTAGAATACTTGGAATATCTTGCTCTGTATTCAATTTAGAAACAAATGCATGGTATTTTATACCTTGTTCTCTTATAGATAATTCATCGTATGAATCAGCAAAGAACTCTTCCAAGTCCTCCTCCTTTGCAGTAGAGAAAGTAATACTATTGTCGTTGAAATCTATTTTATCTATTTCTATCCTATTGTTATTGTCCTTATCTATATTATTGTTTTGCTTTGGACTATCCTCTTCTTTATACACAAACAAATCTTCTTCTAAAGGATCCTCTTTCATATTATCCATACTTTCTAATCTTTGACTTAATAAAGTATTAATATTTTTAGCATCTGCATTCAAAGTCTTATCTGCTGGTTTCTTAAAAATTATTGATAAACAATCTCTACTCCTTGTAAGAGCAACATATAATAGGTTTATGGCCTCCAAATATTGTTTCTTTGTTTCTTTTTGTGCATAATTATCAAAGGTACTTCCTGTTATTTTGCCCACAGAAGCATAGAAAAAAGGTAAAGGACAATCCTCTATATCAGGTTCTACACAAAGATCATCGTTATTAAACATTTTGAAACTACAAGGTACTATAACTACTTTGTATGCAAGACCCTTACTCTTATGTATTGTGCTAAAAAACACACCTGCCTTTGCTCCACTCATATCTACACTTCTATTTTTGAGCGTTTCCTCCCAATAATCTATAAACTCTGCAATCGTTCCATTCGTATTAGAAGTATATGCCTTAATAGAATCATAAAAAGCAGGTAAGAATACTGTATCATCATCAATATGTAGAATATTTGCTATTTTCATCGCAACTTCCAAAAGAGATTTTTCTTTCTTATATGTATCTACCAACCTATTTATCGCCGTTAATACCTCATCATCTATATTAATTATCTCTTTTGATATCTTTCTTCCCCTATCATCTATATATTTTAACGCCTCTACTATCTTACAAACACACTTAGAAGCAGAAAATTTGAACGCAATATCACTTATTGGATTATAGTCGTGGTCTTTGGACTCCTTCAACTTATTAGCAATCTCTACAATTTTCTCATTGCCTTTGATAAGTATCGCTATATCCGAATAGTCGTATCCCTTTTCATCGTGATAATAATCTATTTCCTTCTTTATATAATCATATTCCTCCTTATTTTCATCTGTAATTTGCCAACATCTAACAATTCCCGAATTACTACTTCGCTTACTATTGGAATTTACAAATCCTATTCCCTCCTTTTGATAAATTGGTCCAAATAATTCATTATTAAAATTAACAATATTACTTAAAGAACGGAAATTATCTATCAAATGCACAATACTATTAGGATTACCTGTTATAAGATCTTGCATTATACTCGAATCTCCACCATTGAAACGATAAATACTTTGTTTTAAATCTCCAAAAATAAAAATACTACCCCCTTGTTGCGAACATTCGTTCATCAATAGTTGTAGATTAGCAAAAGAAGATTGATTAGTATCCTGAAATTCATCAATAAATATATTATTAATGTATTGAGAAATTTTTTCAAACACAAATGGAACATCTCCCTCATTAAGTTTGCTCAACAACATAGGAGTATTATTCAAAATAAATGTATTGTTTTCCCTTAATATCTCGTCTTTTAGATTTGCAATTTTACTTAAAACACCTAATTGATAGATATTATCATAATATATTTTATCTATCCGATAGATAGGATATTTTTCTTCTATAAAAGATATCAAATTATTCGCCTCCGTTACAACTATTTCCAAACATTCTTTATTTTTTATTTTATCTATATCTATTTTACCTTCGTGCAGTTTATCTAATATCTTTTTAATATCAACATAAATACTTCTACTTTTCCCTTTAAAGTCTTTTTCGTCTAAATTATATCTCTCACATGCTTGAATAAACCCATCGCGATGTCTTTTCAATCCATCTTCAATCCCTTCGATTTTTTTTCTTAATTCTTTCTCTATCTTTTCTAATTCACCTATTGATAATAAAGCATTATTGTTACTTAATTTATTAAGGACTACATTATTTTTGAACGCATCTCCAACGAATTTAGTTAAATTCTTTTCTATATTCCATGATTTACCGTCCTCAATACCTTTTTCGAACAGTTTGATTAACCAATTATATAGTTTCTTTTGTGTTTCCTTATTAGACGAGCTGTCAGTAGTCAACGCTATTAATCTTTCTACTGCTTGTTTCTCATACTTCTTTGCATCTAATTCCAAAGTATAATTCCCTGGTAGCCCCAATTCTTTGGTTAAATTCTTTAATACTAATTGAAAGAATGAATCTATCGTCGATATACTAAAAAAAGAATAATGGTGAAGTATTTGTCGTAAGAGTATTGAGCAAATCTTTTGTAATTGAGTATCATCTAACTGAACACCTGTGTGATTCTTGTAAGCAGAGATAATATCTTGTCTATACCCATTCGTACCTGAGTCTTGTTTGTTTTCACTAATATTTTGTAGGACTTCTATAATCCTATCTTTCATTTCTTTTGCTGCTGCATTAGTGAAAGTTACAGCCAATATATTTCTAAAACCACTATTAATCTTTGAAATATCACTATCTAATATATTTACATTCTTACCGAAAGTCTGCAATATCGCAGTAACTATATAATTACAAGTAAGTTGATACGTCTTACCTGTTCCTGCCGAAGCGTCATAAATTTTCATACTTTTATCTTTACTTTCTAATAAATAAATTATATTGTGCAAAATTAATCTTTTTTTATTGAAAATAAGAACAATAATACAAAAAATTTCTCCCTTCTCTATTCAAAACCTGATAACACAAAAATAAAATGACACTTTGTTGGAATAAAACTAAGTAATATTTAGTAGTATTCACAAAAGGTGCGTAGATTTCAAGTTATTACTGTCCAATAAAAGTAGTAGTATAAATAAAAAATTTGGAACGCATATATTTTTAGAATACTAATATTTGGGATTGAATAGATAATTTCCTACTCTAACCTATAATAAAAACACAAAAAATTCTGCAATATTTCACGCTCACAAAATGTTCTATTTTTCCTATAAAGTCATTTTGGGTAGTCATATTTTGAGTAAAAATGGAAGATCCTACACTCTTGTAATTATTTAATTATATAGTATTTAGAATAAGTACTGAAATCATCAAAATAGTTATTGAAGTTATTTGAATAGTTATTGAAGTTATTCAAATAGTTATTGAAGTTATTCAAATAGTTATTGAAGTTATTCAAATAGTTATTAATGTTATTCGAATAGTTATTAATGTTATTCGAATAGTTATTAATGTTATTCGAAT
>CAVGDP010000255.1:0-16850 GCA_963627985.1 uncultured Eubacteriales bacterium | reverse complement strand
ACCTCCGGCTCCTACCTCCAATACTACAAAGACATGTACGAAAGGAGATAAAAAAAACATAAACAAGAAATAGAACAAAATACCGCACCGTTATTGTACTTCTCTTTTTGTTTTGATACCTTGCATAAAAAAAGGATAATACCTTGATATAGAAAAATGTATTATCTTTGCACTATCCAAAAATAACCATTGCTATTTTACCGGCAGATAAAAAGAGAAAGTATGAAGTTTTGTGATAGACAAACAGAACTGAGAAGTTTGGAACAAAAAAGGCGAGTTATATACACTGATTTTCGTGTATATTGTAAAGTTTTTGTAATTTTGCCAAAGTAAATAAGAACATAATCGCTATGGCAAGTATCAACATAAAAGAGATTATACAGAAAGGTGAAGGAATTAATATAGAATTTAAAACTTCTTTCGGTAGTGCTGTTATAGCAACTTTGGTTGCATTTGCCAACAGTAAAGGAGGTTATGTTATAATAGGAGTAAAGGATAACGGAAATATAGTAGGTGTTGATATCTCAAAGGAAAGTATTCAACAGTGGATTAACGAGATAAAAAGCAAAACTCAACCGTCTATTATACCGGACATTGCAGTTTATGAAATTGAAAACAAGAAGGTTGTTTATATAGAAATCAAAGAGTATCCCGTTAAACCAGTTTCGTTACAGGGAAAATGTTATAAAAGAGTAGATAATTCCAATCACTTAATGTCCATTTCGGAAATATCGGATGCCTATCTTTTTTCAATGCAATATTCGTGGGACTCTTATATTTACGCAGGTGCCGAGTATGGCGATTTAAATGTTAACAGTATAAAGAAATTCATTGCAAGAGTTAATGAAACTGACAGGTTTAAACTACCGACTACTCCCAAAGAAGCACTAAATAAACTAAACCTTTTAAAAGACGAAAAACCTACAAACGCTGCTATGCTACTTTTCTCAAAAAAAGATTTAATGTACAATGTGCATATCGGTCGTTTCAAAACACCCAGCATGATTATTGCAGATAATATGATCAGTGGAAGACTATATGATGTTGTTGAAAAATCTATGGAAGTTATTATCTCCCATATCAACTTTGCATTTGAAATAGACGGCAAGACCACTCATCGTAGGGAAATACCTGAATACCCTCTGCGAGCCATAAGGGAATTACTCCTAAATACTATTGTACATAGAGATTACCAAAGTCCGACAGATGTTCAGATAAAGATATTTGATAAAAAGATAACATTTTTTAATCCGAGCGGTCTATACGGCAACATTACTCTTGATGAACTAAAAACGGATAATTACACGGCAAGTACAAGAAATAAACTTGTTGCGGAGGCTTTTTATTTAACACATGATATTGAAAAATATGGCAGTGGCTTTATTCGTATCAGAGAAGCAATTAAAGGTTATCCTACAATGAAATTCAATTTCTCTATTGTAGGTAACGGTTGCATTTCGGAATTATCTTACACAAAAGATATAGAAAAAACTAACCTAAAAAACACCTTAAAAACTACCCTAAAAACTACCTTAAAAACTACCTTAAAAACACAAGATGCCACTGCACAAAAAATATTACAAATTATAGCCGAACAACCTAATATTACCATTCCGCAACTATCCGAGCAATGCAATATAAGTGTAGACGGTATAAGATGGCAAATCAAAAAACTTAAATCCTCCGGCATACTTATCAGAGTGGGCGCCCGCAAAGGCGGTTATTGGCAAATAGAAGAACAATAAATCATAAATCTTATTTTAGATAAGTTTTCTATCTTTCTTAAAGGCATAGAAAAGACAGTCCGTTTTGTTCCATGACAACACCCTTTTGCTCTATAACGTAACCTCCGGCTCCTATCTCCAATACTACAAAGATATGTACGAAAAAATATGACATTCATTTACCTTGTTTATGAAGCGGACTAAATAAAAATATTTTCATTGTTGAGAAATACGCATTCAATCATTATGAGAAACATTTCAGATTTATTAGCAGATTTAAAAGAAAATAAAGTTGAGAAGGGAATAATAACACATAGACAACTATTTAATTATTTCGGTTTTGAAAGAAGAACTTCAGGAAATTGTGAATATGTCGATGATTTTCTCAAAGAAAATGAATTGGAGGTTATCTCTCATTCATAATGATGTTTGGGTTGATACCGACATAACTTTAAGAGATAAGGATAAGGCAAAAAAGCAGAGAAAAGAAGACCCGATAAAAAGACTTATGTTATTAAAAGTGGCCAATAACAAACCTGAAGTAGTGAAAAATGATGACACATTGGATAAAGCTATTACGCTAATGATGATGAAAAATTTTTCGCAATTACCGGGTGTGACAGGTTCCACAACTATCTGCGGATATATCTCTTGGCAAACCATAGGAGAAGCTAAATCCAGAGGAGTAAACAGCGTTATGGTGAAAGATTATAAAAGCGACAATGTGATTCTCATGAAACAGGAAACTCCACTATTGGATGCAATTACATCTGTTTATGATAATAATTTCATAGTGGTTATAGGGAAAGATAAGAAACTTTGTGGGATAGTAACGGTAACGGATATTTCCTCTCAATTTATATCTTGGACGAAACCTTTTGTATTATTGGAAGAGATAGAAAACCATTTGAGATATATACTTAATGATAAATTGTTATTGGAGGATGTAAAAGCTACATGTCAAACAACCGGTAGAGATATCAATACGCTTGATGATCTGACACTGGGAGAATGTCAAAATCTATTTGAGGACGAATACAAATGGGAGAAATTTGGTCTGGCAATAGACAAAAAACATTTTACACAAACAATAAACGAAATACGAGAAATACGAAATTGTGTTATGCATTTTGACCCTGAAGGTTTGACAGAAGAACAAATTTCATTATTATCAAATTTCGTATCGTTCTTAAATAAAGTTTCTCCGTTTGAAAAAAAAATTTAGAATAGAACTAACGATATTATAATAGTCATTTCTCACTAATTTATTTAAAATAATAAACCTTAATCAAATATTATGATTTACGATTTGGATAATAACAGAGATTTAACTCAAGACGATTGTCGTTCTGTTGAAGGAATTAACAGAGATGACATTGGACTAATAGAAGCATATTTGCAAGGATGTGTTTACTGTTGGTGTATAAGAGGTAAAAATTCTAACAGAGAGAACGAATGGTTTAGGGCAAGTGATTTTCTTGGTGGAGAAAATTACTTTTGGGAAAGGACACCAATGGTTATTTTATACAACTATTATCTTGCAAATTCTACGATGCAGACTATGCACATAAGGAAGTCGGTAAAGCGAGCGGTCGGTTGCTAAAACAAGTACTGCTTGCAGACAGACGTGTTTTTGAAACACGTAAAGGATATGTTAGGGAATACAGATGGTCAGGAAGAGAACATTTATCTTCTGTATAGGCTTTGCAAACCAAATCTGTTTTCTTAATCTTTATAATATTATAAAAATAGGCATAGTCACCAATAATTCTAATATTCCGGTATAAATTAAGTCCCTGCGGAATTAATCCATGCAAAACATACTAAAATCTTTTATTTTAAAAGGAGACAAGCGGTCAGTCAAGGCTAAAAAGAATATATTGACCTCCTTTTGTATCAAAGGGGTTGATAGTTTGGTTCAACTATTACTTGTACCTGTTACTCTTGGCTATCTCAATCCTTACGAATATGGAATATGGCTTACACTCAATTCTATATTGTTATGGATTAACTCATTTGATATAGGGCTTGGCAACGGGTTAAGAAATCAACTTGCTACTGCTGTTGCATATAACGATTATAAATTGGCACGCTCTCTTGTGTCTACTGCTTTTGTTATGATAGCAATCTTAATGGTAATTATCTTTATCATAGGAAGCACATTGATACTAAATATAAATTGGTATAACATATTAGGGACAACTGCGGATAAAGTACCTAATCTGTCAAAAGTCGTTTATGTATCTTTTGCATTATTTTGCATCAACTTTATGGTAAAGTTCATAGGGAATATTTACCTTGCCATGCAGATGCCTGCCGTGAATAACTTTATGGTAATGTCCGGGCATTTGCTTTCTCTTGTTGTCATATATCTACTCACTTTATTTACGGACGGGTCTTTATTCAATGTTGCTTTGGTGTTTTCCGTTTCTCCCGTAGTTATTTATATTCTTGCATATCCCATTACATTTCTCTTCGTATACAAAGGGTTACGTCCTTCACCGAGATTATTCAATAAACATCTGTTAAAAAGTCTCTTCAATGTAGGTGTATTATTTTTTATTTTGCAGATTTCAGGTCTGATATTATTTGCAATGTCAAATCTTGTAATATCTAAAATGTTCGGCCCCGATCAAGTTACGCCGTACAATATATCCAGCAGATATTTCAGCCTAATCAATTTGTTGATAGCCATAATTTTTGCGCCGATGTGGTCGGCGGTTACTGATGCGTATGCAAAAGGAGAACAGGATTGGGTGAGACAAAAATTGAAAAAAGCAGAGAAGTTTTTGTTTTGGGTGGCAATAATAGTTGCCATAATGGTTGCCATTTCAGGATTGGTTTATAATATATGGATAGGCAATAAAGTAAAAATACCTTTTTTACTTACCGTTTTGGTTGCATTATACCATTTTATAATAGCGTATAGCACCACACATTCATTATTCCTTAACGGTATGAATAAAATGGTATTGCAGGTTTACAATATTGTGGTGGTTGCAATTCTTTTTATTCCTTCTTGCTTTATTTTGGGCAAATATTTAGGAATATATGGTATTGTAATAACGATGTGTTTAATGAATCTCTCCGGTGCGGTTCTTAATACAATTCAATTACGAAGAGTGGTTTCCGGTACCGCCAAAGGAATTTGGAATAAATAAACTCTAATAACTTTTTTAACTATGCCATACTTTATTATAGCCGTCACATCCATCATAGGAGCATTCCTGTATAATTCAAATAAGAAGATATGGAATAACATCCTTTGGTATATATTACTTGTAGTGAACATAGTCGTCTTTGGATTTCGTTACAGAGTAGGAGTGGATACATTAAATTATATGTATAATTTCTCTTATATGCCTACTTTGGACGATTTGTCCGTCTCTTTTCTTTCAGAGACTGCGGTGGCTCCTTTGTTTAATATTTTGATGTGTCTTTGCAAGACTATAAGCAATGATTTTACCTTATTTCAGTTTGTTCATTCTACGTTTTTTAATATAGTTCTCTTTGCGTTCTTGAAAAGATACTGCACTAATCCGTTTTTAGGTTTCTTTGTGTTCTTTTTTACTGTCGGCTTATACTTCAATACGGAGATACTAAAAGAGGGCTACGCAATATGTATGTTTTTGTTAGGTTACAAACATTTGGTAAATCATAATTGGAAAAGATACTACCTGTTTGCCATTTTGAGTATAGGTTTTCATTATGGTGCTGTAATATTGTTGATAATGCCACTGTTACAAAAATTACGACTTAACAAAACACTGCTCTTTATAAATCTTGTCTTCTTTCTCTCACTTACAACTGTTATGTCCTTCGTCCTTTCGAATATATCTAATCTTGCATTGCAAGAGCGTGCGAGCTATTATGAGGATATGGTCGGTAAGGGAATTTTGAATATAAACTATATTATCGGACATTTGCTGTCGATCTGTTTTGTGCCGTTGATATGTCTGATATTCGGGCGAAAATGTAAAAATCAGGTAATGCAACGGATGGAACCTATGCTTTGTGCAATGGTAGTGTTTAGTTTGGGAGTTATTTATTACCAGGTTATGTTCCAAAGGTTTTGCAATTATTTCAATATTTTTATGATTGTTTATTTTGTCAATTGTTTGTCGGAGAGATGGAGAAAAAGCAAAATCGTGTGTATTTGTCTGTTCTGTTTGGTTCTTGCTCCGTCTACTTATGACTATATTAAAGGCAGTCGTTTATATATATGGTTCCCTTATCATTCTGTTTTTAATCCGAAGGAAGAGTTGCAAAGAGAACAGATGACATACTAAAAATATTTTCTATGAAAACGGTTACGGTTTTAATGTCTGCCTATAACGGCGGAAAATATTTACATGAGCAAATAGATTCTATATTAAAGCAAACGGATATAGATGTAAGGTTAGTTGTTAGAGATGACGGCTCAAAGGACGGCACGATAGAATTATTGGAGGAGTATAAACGGAAAGGTCTTTTAGATTGGTATAGTGGCGATAATTTGGGTCCTGCAAGGAGTTTTCTTAAACTACTTAAAGATGCCCCGCGGAGCTACTATTATGCTTTCAGTGATCAGGATGATTATTGGATGCCTGACAAATTGTCCGTTGCCGTTAATAGCTTGAAGGACTATGAAGATAATCCTGCTCTTTATTTCTGCCAAACGCAACTTGCGGATAGCAATTTAAATAAAATACCAAGTGTGATAATAAAGCCTCTGCTTACATTCGGAGAGGCTTTGGTCTATCAGTTTGTCGGAGGTTGCACTATGGTTATGAATTCCAAATTGAGAGAGATTGTCAACGGTTACTCTCCTTCGTATCTTCCTATGCACGATGTGTGGGTTTATCTTATTGCACACTGCGTTGATGCACATATAGTCTTTGATCGTGAGCCTCACATCCTGTATCGTCAGCACGGAGACAATGTAATAGGGCAAAGCGGGAGTATAAAAACGGAATGGAAAAGACGATGGCAAAGGGTTGTCGTTAAGAATTCGCATTCAAGGTATACTATGGCGTTGGAATTAAAAAAAGGGTTCTATGATATTATGCCCGAAAAGAATAGAAAAATATTAGACAAATTTATAGACGGTCATTTAAATTCGAGCAAAAGATTATCCTTGCTCTTTGATAACCGCTATAAAACCTCCAACAAAAAGGTGAATTTGAATTTTAAATTAGCATTATTGACCAACGTGTATTAAAAGATTAAATAATATGAGAACAAATCCTAAGATTTCTATTATTACTATAACGTTTAATAGCGAAAAAACATTAGAAGAGACTATCAAAAGCGTTATATCTCAAGATTATGATAATTTGGAATACATTATTGTTGACGGCAAATCAACGGACAAAACCCTTGAAATAGTTGATAAATACAAGGCTAAAATATCCAAAGTCGTATCCGAACGGGATAAAGGTATCAGCGATGGGTTCAATAAGGGCATAAATTTGGCAACCGGCGAGATTATCGGTATTATCAATTCGGATGATTTGCTTCTATCCGATGCTTTAAAGGCGATAGCGGAAAACTACGACCCGGATATAGATGTATACAGAGGCAAAACAATAACTTGGAACGATAAAACCAACTACTGTTTTACGGGAGAGCCCACAATGCGTTTTCCTTTATACAAAGGAGTGAGAAGTGTATCGCATCAGGCTACGTTTGTTACAAAAAACGCCTACAATAAGCGGGGAGGATTTCGATTAGATTTGAAATATGCAATGGATGTAGACCTGTTAAAGAGGTTTTATATAAAGGGTGCCACCTTCAAATATGTACCCAAAGAGTTGGCAGTATTCAGATGGGGTGGAGCAACAAATGACGGTTGGACACGCAAAGCCGGTGAGTGGAGAAAGATTATTATCGGCAACGGAGGCACTGAACTCGGAGCCTTGTTTGCAACCCTGCGTAATTCTTGCAGACAAATTGCCAAAAGCATAGCCTTTAAAGTTTTCACAATGGACGGAACAAGAAAGAAACTGCTGAACCGCCACAACATAAATCTTTCGGATTTTATTAAAACGGAGCAATAGAAATCGGACAAATATTATTAAACAAAAAGATGGAAAAAGTTTTGGTTTTGCTCTCAACGTATAACGGAGAGAAGTTTCTTTGTCAGCAATTAGATAGTATTCTAAATCAAAAAGGAGTTTCGGTTCATTTGCTGATACGCGATGACGGTTCTGCCGACAATACGATGAAGATATTAGAGACTTATAAAACTAAATACGAGAATATAGACGTATGGGGGGGGGGGGAGAACAAAGGAGTCAAAGTCAGTTTCTTTGAATTGATGCTCTACGCCGGGCAATATTACCCTCAGTACGAGTATTTTGCTTTTAGCGACCAGGACGATTATTGGTATAGTGATAAATTATCAAGAGCTGTTAACTGCAAATTCAAACATTCTGAAAAATATTTATATCATTCTTGTTACGAGATAACAGACGAAAAACTTAACGTCAAAAAAAGAACAACCAATAAAGGCATAAACGGGACCTTAGGCGAGGCATTGATAAGGAGTGCGAGCATAGGCTGTACGGAGGTTTTCACAAAGGCTGTCCTTGTAAATGCAATAAAATTTCTTAAAGCACAGAAAGAGAAAAACATTATGCAATACCATGATTCGGCGGTTTATGTTACGGCGTTATGTATGAAAGCGTATGTGGTTTTTGATGATTATTGCGGGTTGAAATATCGCCAACACGAAGATAATGTTATAGGAACGGGCGTCTCTTTGCTGAAAATCTATAAACGCAGGTGCAAGAATTTCTTTAAACTGAGCCACTATACCGCCTCCCGTGCCGATATTGCAAGAAAAGTAATAGATATAGATAAGGACACCTATGATACACTGTCTTTGATTGCGGACTATAAAAAGTCTTTGCAGAACAGGTTCCGTCTTATGTTCAGTAAACAGTACAGGACAAAAAACAAACTCATAAATCTTGCTTTTATGTTTGGCGTAATGATAGGAAAATATAAATAACATTTACATTCTATCAAATTATTTTTGCCTTCGTTGTAATAAATCGATACCAATAATTCTCTTACATAGAAGAAGTATAGCCAAACACTTTTAGATTTTTTAGAAAATTCCTAATAAATATCATATCAGATGTTGAATTATAAGATTGTGCCGTGGACTATTATTGACGGCACTACAAATACGGCAAAAACAAAATATGTGGCACGTTTGGAAAAACAACCTACATTGAAGACGGAAGAGTTGTGCCTGCGTATGGAAAAAAGTTCTACCCTCTCCCGTTACGAAGCGGCGTTGGCTTTGGGCGAAATGAAACACGCCCTTATAAATTGTTTGAAAAACGGTATCCCCGTGCAAATAGGCGAGATCGGGTTTCTGTATTTGAAAATTGACAGCAAGACGGCCGACACAAAAGAAGAAGCAGGTTTTGATTTGATTAAAGGCGTGAGTATCAAATTCAAACCGTCCGAAGAATTGAAAAAAGCCATTATAGAAGAGATAAAATATAAAAAAGTAGAGCAGTAATACGGCGGACTGCTTGAAGTTTATGTTCGCTGTCTGCCAACTTCTTGTACGCCACTCACCAACTTTGCGAGATGAACGTACACGATGAATAATTTCAATGTACACGATGAGCTGTTTAAATGTACACAATGAAAAAAGTCAATGTACACGATGAGCACACGATGTTGGTTATCGCCGAACACAAAGTTGGTAAGCACCGAGTACAAACATCAAGCAGTCGGGCAAAAGTCGGTAGTAGTCAGGCAGAAATAATAGACAGTAGGATAGAAACATTCGACAGTCAGGCAGAAACATCAATCGTTCAAACAAAAAATTTAAGTAACAAAAAATAATCATTAACAATTTCTGCCAACCCTTTGAAGTTAAGCAATTGACAATAAGTGCGATAAGATAAAAAATAAATTAACATAATAAAAACATTAACGTTAAAAATATGGAGGACCAAGATTATGTGGCAATGGTACAAGAAAAAAATTAAATTGAACGTAGGCTCCGCTGCCGGACAAACAGGTTATGTGGCAAAACTGCACATTCCGGGCATCACCTCGCAAAAAGATCTTGTGGAGCAGTTGGCATACAATATGTCTATAGAAGAGGCTGAGGCTGAGATGTATGTGGAGGAATTCGCTCATCAAATATACTATGCTGTTTGCTCGGGTATCAGTGTGAAGATTGACGGTTTCGGTACGTTTTCGCCCTCTTTCGATACCGTAAGTGAACAGGAGTTAGACAAGGTTTCTTCTGACAACATTAAAAGAGTGAAAATCAATTTCAGACCAGATGTAGAATTACAAAAAGAGGTTCAGAATGCGAAGTTTGAAGAGGCTCGAAATTTAACCATTAAACATGTATAAGTTATGGCAACAATAAGATTTACAGTCGTTAAGCGTACAGTTAAGATAAAGGGTGTAGATACAGAGATTTATTATCCCATTTTGGTTTCAGACGGCAAGTTAGACACCAAAGAATTGAGCAAAAAAGGTGCTATGGCAGGCACTTTGAGCACGGTTGAATTTACAAAATATGCACGAGGTATTGTGGATATTATGAAACGTGATATTGTTTTCGGTCGTGGTGTAAGGTTGGACGCCTTGGGAACGTTCAAACCTTTTATTAGAAGCAGATTCGTAACGGAAGAAAAGGACTGCACGGCGACAACGATAGTTAAGAAGGGCATATCTTTCACAATGTCCGAAGAATTGAAAACAAATATCAAAAATAACGTCTCCTTCAGAAAAGCAGACAATATAGATAAAGGGGACTGAAAAAAGAGGATAAATCTGCTTGTGTTGAAAATCTAAAACAAACACAAAAGGACGTTACTTTCAATAAATTATTTCTACAAAACAGAAATGAAAACCTTACTTACTTTTGGAGTATATGATATGTTGCATATAGGTCATATACTGTTGTTTAAGCACGCAAAAGAATTGTATGGGGGGGGGTAAAAACTCCCTCATAGTTGCAGTGCAGGACTCGGATTATATACTGAAATATAAGCCGAATGCCAAAATTATAAACACTACCGAACAACGTTTGTTTATGGTGCAGAGCATAAGATACGTAGACAATGTCGTATCTTATAAGGACGTAGACAAGGATATAAAGCAGTTTGATTTTGATATCTTTGTTAAGGGTCCTGACCAAAACCACGCAGGTTTTCTACTAGCAGAACAATGGTGTAAAGAACATAACAAAGAAATAATAACCATTCCTCGTACGGAGGGAATATCATCTTCTTTATTACGTGAACTAATCGTTTGATGATTTCATAAATGTAATAAAGCAAGATGTAAACTTTATTACATTTATGAAATTTTTATTTGATTTAGACGGAACGGTTACTGCCGAAGAGACATTGCCTATTATTGCAGAACTGGGAGGTGTGAAAGATAAGATAGCAGAACTTACCAAGCAAACAGTACAAGGTAATGTACCGTTTATTGAGAGTTTCATTCATCGGGTGAATATACTGAAAGAAGTATCGGTGAAACAGATTTCTGACAGACTAGCAGATGTGAAACTTTATCCTTTGGTCTTTGATTTTATTGAGAAACACAGGGAGAGTTGTGCGATAGTTACCGGCAATCTGTCTTGTTGGTGCGAAGGGTTAAATAAGAAGCTCGGTTGTCAAGCTTATTGCTCTGAGGCTATTGTAGAAAACGACCATGTTGTGAATATACAATCTATTTTGCGTAAAGAATATATTGTAGATCAATACAGGACATTAGGTGAAACTGTTGTTTTTGTTGGTGATGGCAACAACGACTTGGAGGCTATGCGACATGCAAATATCTCCATTGCAACAGGACTTACACATGCACCTGCTAAAAGTTTGTATGCGATTTGTGATTATATAATTTTTAATGAACAAGCATTATGTCGTCAATTAAATCAGTTGTTATAAGTTGTGCTGGCATTGGCTCTCGTTTGGGCTTAGGTTTGACTAAAGCGTTAGTAAAAATAAACGGACGTTCCTTAATATCTTTGCAACTTGAATTATTCAAAGATGTTGAAGATGTGAGAATAGTTGTTGGTTTTCAGGCTAATGAAATTATAGAAGAAGTCTTAAAATATCGCAAGGATGTGATATTTATCTTTAATCATAGATATTTCGAAACCAAGACAGGAGCAAGTTTCTATCTCGGAGCTCGCCACGCAAAAGAATATATTTTGGAATGGGACGGCGATTTACTGGTTCATCCGGAAGATGTAAAGAAAATTCTTAATATGGAAGGCGAGTTTATCTGCTATGCAGACAAAACAAGTGAAGATGCTGTCTTTGTAAAAACGGACGAACAAGGTAGAGTTTTGGAATTTTCTAGACAGGAGGGCGATTACGAATGGACTGGTCCTGCTTGTATTTCCAAACGCAATCTGACTTATTCTTCAAACAATGTTTATAATATCTTTGAGGCTCACTTGCCGATGCAAGGCTTTAAGGTACGAGCATACGACATTGACACTTATAACGACTACGTGAGAGTACAAAACATAATAAAAGATTGGCAGATATGATAGGAGTTATTGGCGGTAATGGAGTTGTGGCAACGAATAAACTTCTGCAATTGATAGAAGAACAAAAGACTTTGGCAGGTGCTTTTCGTGACGCACACCATCCGCAGATGATTATTTGGCAAGCTACACAGGTCCCGAGTAGAAGTATGTTTTTGGAAGGCAGAGGTGAAAGTTTTATTCCCGACTATGTGAGAATAGGCAAACTTTTGAAACAATGTGGTTGTACCCGTCTTTGTATGTGTTGCAATACGGCACATTATGCCCTTAAAACATTAGAAAACGAGATAGAATTGCCGTTTATTAATCTTTTGGACGAAGTTGCCAAAAAGGTAAAAAGTGTAATGGGGGGGGGTAATTATAAGGTAGGAATGATGTGTAGTGAGGGTTTGGCAAAGATTAAACTTTACGACAAGAGTTTTGAGCAGTTTGCACCAAGCATTACACTTATCTATCCCGACAAAGAAGAACAAGCCTTGGTAACACAAGGTATTTGTAATTCAAAAAACGCTATTCGTTTTGATGAACGAAATTCAGAACATCCTAAATATTTATTTGAAAAGGTCTGTCATTATTTCAAAAAACAAGGAGCAGATTGTATTGTTGGCGGTTGCACGGATATAAGAAATGTATTCCGTCCGTGGCAGTATCAAGGCATTCCTTATGTTGACAGTCTTGAAACATTAGCAGAAAGTATAATCAATTTAAAAGAATAATTATATGGAATTAATAATTAAACCAATTGAAGAGACGTCCGTAACCTTTGAGCAGTATTACGACTTTATTCAAGATGCGTACAAAGAAAGAGTAGCACAAGGAATTTACTTTCCTTGCACACGGCAAACCATAGAGGAAATGAAAGCCGAGATTGTTTCGTACAATGGTCAGATATTTCTTGCCTTTGAGAACGAAACATTTAATACTACTGGGGGGGGGGGAGATATTAGCCTCTATCGTAGTAGCATTTCATAAAAGTAGACTAAAAGGGAAATATGTCGTTATTCATTTATTAGGGACGGCTGCTGTTCGTAAACATAGTGGTATCGGCTCAAAATTACTTAACTATATGGTAGATTATGCGAAAAAGCAAGGTTGTAACTGTGTTCTTTTGGGAACAAGTACAAAGGCTACATCTGCGGTAAAGTGCTATTTGAAAAACAATTTTAAGATAGTCTCCATAGGAAGAAATCTGAAGAATAATTACGATTCGTATGGCTTCCGTTTTCAAATAAAACATCCATCATTGTATGATTTAGGTTTGTTTAGAAGATTCAGATATCAACTTATTCTTTTTTTAAGATTCAAAAAAATTATATATAAACCAGATAAATAAAATGTCAGAAGAATACATTGAAAAGTATAAAAAATGCATACTTGATGTGTTGAAATTTACGCACAAGTTTTGTGAGGAAAATAATTTAAGATATTTCCTTGCTTGCGGTAGTGCCATAGGTTGCGTAAGACACAAAGGTTATATCCCTTGGGATGATGATATTGATATCTATATGCCAAGAGAAGATTACAACAAGTTACTTGCATTGAAAGACAAGTTAAACAAAGAAGATTATGAGGTGCGGTCTATTGAGGACTATCCTTACCATCTTGCTTTTGCGAGAATTTATTCCAAGAATACTACTTTGTATGCAAAAAATTGTCCTGATATAACGGGTTGTCCTATTGATATTTTTCCGTTGGATTTGACGGATATGAATCAAGAGCAGTATAATAAAGTATACAAAGAGTTTAAATGGAAAAGGCTCTGTTATCAGTCTAAGTTCTTTAGAATTCCTATTACAGATGCTATAAAGGATGCCATGCACAAAGAGTATGGTTCTTTGGCAAGAGTACTGCTTAAAATTCTTAATATCTTTAATAGTAAAGAAAAACTATTGAAAGATTTGTTAGATTTTCAAGATAGTCTTAATAAAAAAGACGGCACAAAGTATATCACCATTACGGAAAGTAAATCTGTAATGTTTGACAAAGAGTGGTTTGACGACTATGTTTTGATGCCTTTTGAAGATATAGAAGTAAGAATGGCTATAGGTTACCACGAGTTTTTGACTATGTTTTACGGAGATTATATGACTCCTCCGCCTATTGAAAAACGAGTTCCGTCTTATCAACACAACAAATACTATCTAAATCTAAAAGAGGGGCTGACAATAGAAGAAGTAAAGGAAAGATTGAAACAAGGGGAACATCTTGTAATATAAATTAAGAAAAGTAGATAAATTCTTGTATATAACAGAAATTTACAAATTGTATATATTCTATTAAGTTTAATATTCTTACCTATCACAAATTTATGAAAATTATTTTTAATGACAATGGCTTACGGGCTCTTGTCAATTTTCGTATTGATGTTATTGAACATTTTGTTGAACAAGGGTATCATGTAATTTTAATGTATCCAGGCTGTACAAGAGAAGACTCTCTTTTGGAAAGATTACCCAAAGAATGCAAAATACACGAAGTTGATATGGAGCCTTCAAGTAGAAATCCTCTAAAGGATATTTCTTACTTCAAGCGATGTTATAGTATTTTCAAAAAAGAAAAACCGAACATAATTTTTAACTATACAATAAAACCAAATATTTATGGGTCTCTTGCCTCCATGTTATTAGGAATAAAAAGAATTGATATGGTGGCAGGCTTAGGTTATATTTTTACAGGAAGCAGTCTTAATAAAAGGCTTGGTCGATTGATGTATAAAATAGGTTTAAGGACGGCTAATAAAGTGATAACTTTAAATAAAGATAACATGAACTTTCTTTTGACGAAACATTATGTTTTACCTAATAGAATAACTCTATGGGGGGGGGGAGAAGGAGTAAACCTTTATCACTATCCTTATACCAAGAACTATTTTAATGTTACGCGTTTTCTAATGGTGGCTCGTGTACTTTATGACAAAGGCTACCAAGAATACGTGGACGCTGCAGAAATAGTAAAAAAGCAATATCCTAATATAGATATAGAACTTTTGGGACCATTGGATGAAAGTTCCCCGATGGGTGTACCAAAACATATAGTAGAAAACGATGTAAAACAAGGAAAAATAAAATATTTAGGAGTTACCGAAGATGTACCGTCTTATCTAAAACGCGACGGTGTTGTTGTTGTTGTTTCGTCATACCATGAGGGACTTAATCGTTCACTTATGGAAGCTTGTGCAATGGCTCGTCCAGTCATCACCACAGATGTAGCAGGCTGTAGAGAAACAGTTGATGATGGTATAAACGGTTATATAGTAAATCAAAAAGATACACAATCTCTTGCTAAGGCAATGATACGTTTTATAGAGTTGCCACAAGCAGAAAAGCAAGAGATGGCAGAAAAATCCTACCTTAAAGCCCAACAAAACTTTGATGTCAATATTGTTCTGAAAAAGTATGATGAAATAATTTCAGAACTCTGTTGACATAAGTAGATTTGCCTTCTCTTGCATAATTATTGAAATTAAAAATCAAAGATATGCAAGTCAAAGGTAAAAAAATTCTTCACGCCGTCACTTTATCTTCTGTCGGCGGGGCACAATCAGTAGTAGTTAATCTGGCTAATAGCCAGTGCGAATTAAACGAAGTTTATGTCTTATCCTCTTCCTCTTGTGAAGCATGGAAAGCACTGGATAAGAGGGTCCATGTTTTAGTAATTAAAGAACTTCAAAAAAACATCGGACCGAAGGATGTTATTGTAGTTCTAAAACTTTTTTATTGGAGTAAAAAGTTAAGACCTGATATTGTTCATTTGCATTCTTCAAAAATGGGAATGTTCGGAAGATTAGTTTTCCCAAAAAAGAAAACCATCTATACCGTACACGGTTTTGATAGTATGCGAATAGCTAATCGTAAGTTACTTTTTATTGAAAAGTTGCTGAAAAATCGTTGTAGGTTCATTGTTGGAGTAAGTAAATACGATGAACATAATCTCAAGACAGAAAGTATAATAAAAAACGTTACCTATGTCTACAACGGAGTTGAGGATGTCCAAAAGAAAGATTTATCACAAACTAATCAGATATACAAAACAAAATTTGATGAAATAAGAAAACAGTATAAACATCTTGCAATAAGTATTGCAAGAGATGATGCCCCAAAAAAAATAGACCTATTCATCAATATTGCCAAGCTATTTCCTGAATGTTGTTTTGTATGGATAGGTAATTCTCACAATTATGAAGTTCCTAATAATTGTTTTCTAATGGGACAAATACCTATGGCATATCAATTATTAAAATATGCTGATATTTTTCTGCTTTGCTCTAATTATGAAGGCTTGCCAATGAGTATTATAGAGGCATTAAGCGTAGGTTTACCTGTTATAAGCTCAAAAGTCGGAGGAGTTGCTGAGATTTTAGATGGCAAAAACGGATTTGCAGTAGAAAACACAGTAGAAGTTTTTGTAGAAAAAATACGAGGGATATTTAATGATAAAGAAACTTATAAGCAATTTTCTTTCAATGCAAGAGAAACATACGAAAGGAAATTTACATTGAATAAAATGGTTATAGGTTATGATAATTTGTACTCTCAGATAATAAAATTAGAAAATAATAGATAATTATGAGAGTAACATTAATAGGTGCGAGTGGT
>CAVGDP010000254.1:0-3711 GCA_963627985.1 uncultured Eubacteriales bacterium | reverse complement strand
AATAGTTATTAATACTATTTGAATAGTTATTAATACTATTTGAATAGTTATTGATGTTATTTTGACGAGATGCGATACTATTAGAATTTCTATTTCTTTCAAATGTTCTATTTTTCCTATTGGCTATTTTTTGAGATTATTTTTTCGTACAAAAAAATATTAGAAGAATTTTAATGGAATACCTACTCGGATGTTTTTTGATAAAGATAAAACTTGGAATACTATTATTTGGGGGAGTTTATTGAAAATAAATTAATTTTCTTCTAATATAAATATGTTTAGCGAATACGAATAGTTTTCTATACACAACAATGCAGTAGAATGGTAGATATTCTTTATAATAAATCTTGGTCTATGGTAGATATTATTAAAAATTTTTTCTATTTGCGTCAAAAAGTGAAAAAAGAAACTTTTTTTTGATAAAATAGTACTATTTATTAAGGTTTTTAGGCTTTTGGGGGACATTTTTTGTGTATTTTAAGCATATTTTACTTTTTGTATGGGAAAATATTATATTATTAATTTACAATTTTTTATCTTTGAAGGATTGTTTTATAAATAAAATCTTTGCAGAAAAAATTTGGTTTTATGTGAAATAATATATAACTTTGCACCAACAAAAATATTAACTGAAACGCTTACATGGAATGGATGCACGACACTTTCTAACAATTATACTATTTACTATATTCTCCTTATGTAGAAAGGACGTTAGAGCGTACGATTTCTCATACACTTATCAAGGTAAAACGTTATATTATACAATCACATCTTCCTCAAGCGTTGAGGTAACATACGACTCTCTTGGGAGTAATTATGTAAATGGAGACTTAATAATTCCGTCGCAAGTTACTTATAATGATACAATATATAATGTTACTTCTATTAGTAGTAGTGCTTTTTCGGGTTGTAGTAGTCTAACAAATATAGATATACCTTCCTCCGTTACGACAATAGGTAGTCTTGCTTTTCAATGGTGTACTAGTTTGAAAAGTATAGAGATACCTTCTTCCATTACTGATATTGGCGAACACGCTTTTCTTGGTTGTTGGTTCAATATAGATACTATTACTATAAATTCTAATAGTGTTTGCAAGAGATTTTGGGGGCTTGATTTAAGTCCGAGTGTTTTGGTTATAGGGGGCGATGTTACTGCGATTGAAGATGATGCTTTTAAGTTTTGTAGTAATTTGGATAGTGTAGTAATTAATTCTTCTATTACTTCTATTGGTAAAAATGCTTTTAGAGATTGTATTAGTTTGGCAAGTATAAATTTGCCCTCATCGATTACTTCTATTGGAGAGGGAGCATTTGATGGTTGTTGTGGTTTAGCGAATATTGAATTGCCGATAGCGATTACTACCATTAATGAATCTACTTTCAATGCTTGCACTAGTCTTGAAAACATAACGATACCTTCTTCTGTTACCTCTATTGGTAATTGGGCTTTCAACGGATGTATTAATCTCAAAAGTATAGATTTACCTGCATCTATTACTACATTTGGTGTGGCGGCTTTTCAAGGTTGTATTAGTTTAGAAAATATACTTTTGCCGACCTCTATTACTTCTATTGATATGTGGGCATTTAATAATTGCAGTAGTCTAACAAATATAGAGATACCATCTTCACTTACTTCCGTTAGTAGTTATAGTTTCTATGGTTGTATTGGTCTAAAAAGTATAACAATACCTTCTTCTGTTACCGATATTGAAGATTATGCTTTTGGTGAATGTATTAATGTAGATACTATCACTATTAATTCTAATAATGTGTGCAAAAAGTTTTGGGAAGATAATGATATGTCTCCTAAAGTCTTAAAAATCGGGGACAATATCACAACTATTGACAATTGGGCGTTTTATGATTGCAATAGTTTAACAAATATTGAGTTGCCTAACACTATTACTGCACTTGGTAATAATGCTTTTAATGGTTGTACTAGTTTAGAAAGTATACTATTGCCTACTTCTATCACTTCTATCGGCACTTCTGCTTTTTATAATTGTACTAGTTTAGATACCATAATCTATAAATCCCTTAATCCGCCTACTATAGACGCTAGTACCTTTGGAAATATTCCCCAAGAGTGTATTTTGTTTGTTCTTTGCGAAGCTATTGATATTTATAAGACAACACAAGCCTGGAATACTTTCACAAATATTCACTCTTTTGATACTATATTCGAAGAAATTGATATTACAATCTGTGCTAATGAGACTTACGATTTCTATGGACAGATATTATCTCAAGCAGGTACGTATAAAGATACAATATTAGATGATAATGGTTGCACAAATGTTGTAACTCTTAATTTGAGTATTAATCCTTATAATACTGCAGATACAACCATCAATATAAGTATTGATAATAATGAGACATATACTTTTGGTAACAAAGCATTATCTATTGCCGGTACATACATAGATACTTTGCAAACGATTAATGGTTGCGATAGCGTTGTAACCCTTACTTTGAGTATCAATCCTATACCAAAAATTACAACAACAGCAACTATCTGCGATAACCAAACATATCAATTTGGCGGAAGAGAATTAAGCGAAGCCGGGACATATACATATAGTTTAATTTCTGAAGATGGTTATAAGAGTATAGTAATTCTAACTTTGAACGTTTTACCAACTTTTGATACAGTAATAGAACAAATATCTTACGAAGGTGATACTGTGAATTTTATGGGTAATAAACTTACTAGTGCAGGTATATATAAATATACTTTGACTGCCGAGAATGGTTGCGATAGTATAATATCCTTAAAATTATTTACATTGCCAAGAGATACAATAAAGATAACTCAATACGATACTATCATCCTAAGAGACACTATTATAGATGTGGATACTTTGGTTATAAAGGACACCATAACACTATATGATACAATAACTAATACTATCCATGATACCATAACAAATATAATTATTGATACCCTTACGCAAATTATTTATGACACAATTATTCCGTGTGCAGAGGTATATACCTATATTTATGCGACTATCAATAGTGATGAGACTTATACAGAACATGGTTTCGTAGCCAATACTCCTGGTACATACACTTTTACAGTTCAATACGATGATGGTTGCGATAGTGTAATTGTATTGTATTTGAGTGTCTTATCTGGTATAGAGGAGGTGGAGAGTTCGCAAATTACCATGTACCCTAATCCAACTAAGGAGAAGGTGTATTTAACTCTAACGAACCTTCCTGATGCTATGATAACGATAAGAGATGTTCAAGGCAAAGTAGTTAAAGATTACAAAGTCTTACCTAATGAAACAGATATTGTGTTGGATGTAAAAGATTTGGAAAGAGGTATATACACAATAATGATACATAACGACAAAACACAATTAACCAAAAAATTAATCATTCAATAGAAAGGAAAGCAACTAAATATAGTTGTTGTTTCGTTTTAAGAGATTAGTCTTTTCGTGATGGAGAAATATTCCCTCCTTCTTTTCTTTCATAAAAACACTACCTATTTTCTCCAAAATAAAACTATTAGTGTCCGCTAAAAACAAGGTAATATATTTTTAGAGTACTTATTTGTAATAATTTGATTATGTAATAGTTAGAATAAGTACAGAAATTATCAAAATAATTACTGATTTTATTCGAATAGTTATTGATTTTATTTGAATAGTTATTAATACTATTTGAATAGTTATTAATACTATTTGAATAGTTATT
>CAVGDP010000253.1:0-14362 GCA_963627985.1 uncultured Eubacteriales bacterium | reverse complement strand
AAGCCGGTGAATTGTTTGCTTGTAGTAGTTACGTTTTCTATCTCGTTATTATCTAGTTGAACATCGTAAGAAGAAGCACTACCCTCCCAAGAAACAGTTGCTGTGGTTTGGGTAATATTATTTGTGGTCAAAGAAGTAGGAGCCTCGCAAGGATTAGATGTACTTTCTAATGTAGTAAATGAAGTTGTTACCCAATCGGAAGTAGTTGTGTCGCAAATAGAACGAACTTTAACGGTGTAAGTAGTATTGGCGGTTAGGTTAGTTAATTCTTTGCTTGTAGAGGTAGTAGTCTCAATGGTATCATCGTTTAATTGCATCTCGTATGAAGATGCTGTACCGCTCCAAGAAATAGTTGCCGTAGTTTGTGCTATATTAGTAGCCGTTAAAGAAGTAGGAGTCTCGCAAGGATTAGACACGTTGTTGAAAATCTTAATATTGTCTACTTCTATACCATTTGCATCATAATCATAATTAGACCATCCAAAAGACAATTGATAGGTTGCAGATGGATTAGGTAATGTAATTATGTCAGTAAGATTATCGGCAAGTGTATCATAAGTTTTTAACTCTGTCCAATCATCCGATATATTAGCACGATAAGATACAGTTAAATGATTAACAACATTACTACCCTCAAAATCTTCTAAGGTATATGAAAATTTAATAGCAGGTGAAGAGAGATTAGTTAAATCGAAAATAGGAGTAAGGATATTGTCCGGTTCTGTAGCATAATAATATGAATGATATAATAGTCCATTATTTATATACCAACCTCCAGTTATATACCAACAATCCAAAGCATTAGAAGTAGAAAAATCTTCCTCCCAAGGAGTGTCGTCATCTACTACAATTGCTTCACAAGCGGTAGTGAAAGTTGTTTGTATTTCAGTAGAATTGCCGTCCTCTCCACAATCACCTTTTACCTTAACGATGTATGTTGTATTAGCAGTAAGGTTTGTAATATCTATATTTGTTTCTTCTACTGTAAGATCTATCCAAGTAGTATCATCTGTATTTTCCTTATAAGAAACTACCCAAGAAGATACCTCTAAAGAAGATGACCAACTAACATTAACAGATGTTTCGGCTATATTGTCTATTGTTAGATTAGTAGGAGCGGGACAAGCCTCATCTGTGGTAAAGGATACTACCATAGATTTATCTACAGACTCTTCGTTATTACATACCGTTACAACGTATATATAATAAGTTGTTGAAGGAGTTAAATCAGTTAATTGATATGTTGTATCTGTTGCCGTTGCAATTACTTCCCAATCGGTAGTAGCGGTTTTTGCATAAATATCCCAAGTATCGTGTGAAGGGTCAGGGTCGGAGAATGTTACATCTGCAGTATGTGCTCCAATGTTATTTACACTAACGCTATTCAAATCAATACCTGAACAAGAAGGAGCCAAACTAACCTCTATATCATCCCAATACCAAGAAATACCTGCATTAGCAGAAGTGTATTTAATAGCAATGTAATATTCATTACTTGAATAAGAAGTTGTAGAGAAATCAACGCTTGCTAAATAGTAATTATAGTAATTAACCGTAGAAGAAACAGGATAAACAGTTAGTGTAGAAATTGATTCAAATGTAGATTCATCATTAGGATCTGACATAACGCCTATTTCACAAGAGCCACTTGTGGAAGTAGTTCCATTTTGGCGATACCAGAATTTGAAACGTAAAGAATTAATATCTTCATTGAAACGAGGCAAAGTAAGAATAATATCTCCACCTTTGCATTCTAAAGCATGACCAGGTCCATAAGAACCATCGTCCGTACCAGTATGAGCAGAACCTTGACCAATTAAGTCTTGAATATAAGGGAATGTTCCATTAGAAGCCGTTGCTGTTTTGGTAAGAGTAAAACATAAATCCTCCAAAGAAGAAGAGGATAGATTCTCGAAATCTTGTTTCCAAATACCATCATCGTATGAGGACAAAGATATAACTCCGCATGTTGTACGGAAAGTACTTGTAGAGGAAATAGGATAACTTTCAGGGTTATCTCCACATATTGTTATAACTCTATATTCATACATAGTGGAAGCATTTAATCCTGATAAATCAACACTTTCAGTACTTGTTTGAGAAGTTTCTTGCCAAGTATCTTGTCCATAAACTCTGTATTCAACTTTCCAAGATACTGTTTCTTCGCCAGGTTGTACCCAAGCGATTGTTGCACTATTCTCTGTGATATTACTAGCCGTTAAGGTATTTGCACTACCACAATCCGAGCCGATAATACTTACATTATCGATTGCAGCAGGTTCTCCAGTACCACTATAATTGTCTGTTCTAAAATAGAAAACTAATTGTTTGGTAGTACCTTGTACGCCTTCTAATATTGTATTAAAATTAGTCCAATCGGTAACACTTGCTGTATTAGATAGAAGTACAGTACCCGTTGGATTGTCTGATGTAGGTAATTCATAACTACCATCGCAGAGATAAACAGAAAGGTAATCATAAGCGGTACTATAAGTTTTTTCTCCATTACATTTGTAATCAAAAGAAAGAGTATATTCTGCTTTATTGCCAAACTTAACTAAAAAACTAGCATAAGCATAAGAAGTACTTGTTGTAGTATAAGCGAAAGAAGAATCATCGTTAGAAATATACAAAGATTTCTCCCCTCCATTATTAACAGCAGAACCATAAATCCATTTGTTAGTATAATTACTTGTTAGAGACCAACCGGTCATAGAGTCGGTATCTTCAAAGTCCATAGTATAGATATCTTCATTAGTAGTTAAGTCGTACGGAACGGCAGTCGTAGAGAAAGTAAGATAATTAGACCTTTCTGCCATATCATCGCCCTCGTTACATATTCTAATAACGTAAGCAGTGTATTTAGTAGATGCTTCTAAATTATCTATTGTGTATGTTGTATCGCTTAAATCAATAGATGTGTAATTATCATCACTTTCATTTGCTTTTTTGTAGAAAAGTTTCCAAGAGGATTGATCTTCTGCATCAGAAAAATTAATAGTAGCAGACTCATTATCCGAAGTAACCAAAGATAATTTGCCATCTATCTTTGCACACGCAGGAATAACTTCAATAGTTACATCATCTATATAATAAGAACCATTACCTATATTGTTTTTGAAATAGAAAGCAACATATTTACCCTCATTTGTTAAATTAGCAAAGGAAACAATATTCTCTTCCATTACATTAGAGCCGGCAGTAAGCACACCCATACTCTCAAAAGTAGAAGTATCCGTAGCGTCAGTCATAACACCAACTTCCATTGTGATATAATCAGACACTGAGTTTTTTTGTACATAAACTTTCGCACGAGCAGTAGATAAATCCACATCATTAGCAAAAGGAGGCAAGACTAACACAAGATTAGCATTCTTAAATTCTATTGATGTTTGACTATTATTGTTAGTTACAGTAGTATAACCTGTTATTTCCTTAGGAAAATTACCTCCCCAATAACCAGTAACATCTACACTAGCCGCTTTGGTATAACATTCAAGAGGATTATCAGATTCAAATCCATCGTAATAAGGTAATGTTAATCCCTCTATATCGCAACTAGTTTTGAAGGTATATGTACTTGTTTTAGGATAAGATTCTTCATTATCACCGCAAACAGTAACGATATATACCTCGTAAGTAGTTTTCGCAGTTAGATTATATAAAGTAATAGAAGGATCAGAAGTAACTTCTTCTGAGTTCCATGTCGTAGAATCTTCTGCTTTGTAATAAACAATCCATGAATTATTATCATCTATTTGATTCCAAGAGACAGTTGCTTCATCAAATAGAATATTAGAAATACTTACTTCTGTAGCCTTAACGCAAGCAGGTGGATTCTCTTCATTATAAACAGTTAAATTATCAATAAATATTCCATCTGCCGAACTACTTGGATTAGACCAACGAAAACATAATTGATATGTTGCAGAAGCATTAGGTAAAGCAATAGAATCTGTTTGATAACTTGAAATTACATCGGTAAATTCTAACAAAACAGACCACGCTCCTTCTGTGGAGGTTCTATACAAAACGGTTAGATGATTACAAACACCACTATTACCATAATCTGGTTGATAATGATCAAATTTAACACAAGGTGTAGTAACATTTGTTATATCCAAAGTCGGAGTAATAGCGTCCGCAGTAGTACCAGTAGAATAATCATGATACAAAGCAGAGGAGGTGGAGGAAATTTGCCAATTACCATAATAATCAGAATAGGTATAATCAGTGGTTAATGTCCAACAAGAATTTAATGTAGTAGAAGAGAAATCTTCTAAATAAGCTTGTTCATCGGTTACAATAACTGTACACGAATCTGTTTGGGAAAACGCTACAAAAGTCGTAAATACGGCTAAAAGCGTTATAAATAATCTTTTTCTCATATTTGAAAATGTATTATTTGGTTAATAATTCAAAATTTAGTTATTAAAAATCGTATTTTTATTGATCAACACTGCAAAATTAAAAATTCTTTTCTAAATAGAGTAAATTTTTTCAAAAAAATTGCAAAAAAAAGAATTTTTTTATAGATATACCTATTAAGATAACTTTAATAGTTATCAAAATAACTTTAATAGTTATTTGAATAACTTCAATAGTTATTAAGATAACTTCAATACTTATTTGAATAACTTCAATAGTTATTAAGATAACTTCAATAGTTATTTAAATAATATCACATGTTATTTTGATAAGAATTTATTATGGTGAGGAAATTATTGATGAAATGTTTATAAAAGCAGAATGGAAAGAGAGTAGAGCAGAAATTCTATTCTCTCCAAAACAAATAAAGGAAATAAGAATATTTTTCATATTCAATATTTCCCTATTAATAATTACAAATACTATTCTATTTTATGAACTATAACTCTCTATCTTGTTTAATAATCTAAATAATTAGCGTAATACTACAAAGATTAGATGGATTAGTGTCCATAAGAAAAGGAAACAAATCTTTATAATTTGTATTGAACAAATGCCTCCATTGCTTCATAACAAGGTAGCCCCAAATCGTGATATAGTCTTGCTGTGGCTTTATTTCTATCTTCCGAACGTTGCCAAAATAATCTTTCGTCATTACCCAAAAACGGTGCGGACTCCATCTGCGATTGATGTTTAAGTATTGCTTTACGTTTTTGGAGCAACTCTTCTGGCGACATAGGTATGCACATCTCTATATTCTCTATTTCCCATTCTGCCCAAGCACCTCTATACATCCAAATGCGACAATCTTCGAGCCATTCGTGTGTGCCGTCCTTTTGGAACTCATCCAAAGCAGACAATACTACATCTGTACATTTCTTGTGCGTGCCATGTGGGTCTGCCAAGTCTCCCGCAACGTATATTTGATGAGGTTGTATCTCTTCTATCAAATCCATAACTATCCTAACGTCTTTCTCTGAAACTGGATACTTCTCTATTTTTCCACTTTCATAAAAAGGTAAGTCCAAGAAATGTACTTTGTTCAACGGTATCTTATTGAAAGTACATGCAGTACGTGCTTCACCTCTACGAATTAAGCCCTTAATCGTTAGAACGTCCTTTGTATCAAATTCTCCTGCCTTCTTATTTATTAAAAAAGTCTTTATCTCTTGATATTTAGACGAAATAATAGTGTCTTTGCTATCGGAAAATAATTGATTAAAGCCATTAATAAAATGCAAAAACCTCATAACCTCTTCATCTCCCACAGCAATATTACCACTTGTTTGATAAGCAATATGAACATCGTGTCCTTGTTTGACAAGTCGCTGAATAGTGCCACCCATAGAGATAACATCGTCGTCAGGATGCGGAGAAAATACCAAAACTCTTTTAGGATAAGGTTCTGCTCGTTCAGGTCGATATTCATCATCGGCATTAGGTTTGCCACCTGGCCATCCGGTAATAGTGCGTTGCAAATCGTTGAAAACTTTTATATTCGCATCGTAAGCACTTCCGTACAAAGCTAATAATTCGCTTAACCCGTTTTCGTTATAATCACGATTTGTAAGATTTAATATTGATTTGCCTGTCTTCTTACAAAGCCATACCAAAGCACTTCTAACTAATTTATCCGACCAAACACAAGACGAGACAAGCCATGGCTTTACTATACGAGTCAATTTACTTGCTGCCGACAAATCTATTATAACGTGTGCATCGTTATGTGTTTGTAGATACGAGGCAGGTATAACGTCAGTAATCTTTCCTTCTATTGTCTGATGGATCATATCAGCCTTTTCCTCACCCCAAGCAGTTAGGAAAATAGTTTTGGAAGCGAGTATAGTACTAACTCCTACCGTTATAGCACAAGGAGGTACGGGTTCGTTAGTCTGAAAACTCATAGACATCTCTTCTCTAACCAAAGCATCCAAAAGCATTAGTCGTGTAGTAGAATTACGATTAGAGCCCGGCTCATTAGTCGCTATATTACCACTTCGCCCAATACCTAACAGGAATATATCAATACCACCAAAAGAAACAATTCTTTCTTCATAGAGACTACAATAGGAGTGAAGATTTTCTTGTTTGATTGTCCCATCGGGCGAAAATATATTCTGAGGATCAATATCCACGTGGTCGAGAAATCTTTTCTTCAACAAAGATAGAGAAGATAAATTCTCTATATCTTTCAACGGATAATATTCATAAGCATTGAAGACAATAACATTAGAGAAACTTATTTTGTCTTCTCTATGACGGCGAACGAGTTCTGAATAAACTGGCGTTAGCGAATTACCCGTCCCAAGACCAAGTACACAGTATTTACCTTCTTTTTGTTTGTGTACAATATTTTCAATAATTATGTTAGCAATATGAGTAACTGCCTCCGAAGAAGAAGGAAAAATCTCCGTAGGAACTTTTTCCATGCGTGATATTTCACTCGCCTCTACTGCCGAAGTAGGTTTGTAGAATTTTTGTGGAATATCCAATAACGCAATTTGTGAAGAGAGATTCAAATTCATAATCTTATTTCCCTTCTATATCTTTGAAATATTTATAAGTAGAGACCTGCAACTCATCCGTTGCTTGTTCATCGCATACAATAATCCCTTTAGGGTGCAACTGCAACGCACTGATTGTCCACATTTGCGTAATAGGACCCTCAATTGCAGCTTTAAGAGCGTGAGTCTTGTGATGACCATTGACAAGTATAAGCACCTCTTTGGCATCCAAGATGGTAGCAATACCGACAGTCAAAGCCTGATGAGGAACTTTATTAATATCGTTATCAAAGAAGCGAGAATTTGCTTCTCTTGTGTCCAAAGTCAAAGTTTTTACCCTTGTACGAGAAGAAAAAGAAGAACACGGCTCATTAAAAGCCAAATGACCATCCGGACCAACGCCCCCAATAAACAAATCTATACCCCCAAAACGTTTTATTGCCTTTTCGTAATCATCGCATTCCTTTTGCAAATCTTTTGCATTGCCATTAATTATATGAATATTCTCTTGTGGGCAATTGATATGGTCAAAAAATGTTCGGTGCATAAAGTTATGATAACTTTCTGGGTGAGTAGTATCCAAATTGACATATTCGTCCATATTGAAAGTAACAATATTCTCAAAACTTACCCTTTTGTCCTTGTACGCTTGAATAAGTTTCTCATACATACCTATCGGAGTGGAGCCAGTAGGCAAACCCAAAACAAAATTCTTTCTTTCATTCGTTGGTCTGAAAGAATTAATCTTATCAATTACGTATTCGCATGCCCAAGAAGACATAAGGTCGTAATTCTTTTCAATGATAACTCTCATATTGCTTCAATTTGTTTATTGTTAGTAAATATTCTAATGTTTGTTTGTATCGCTTGTGGAGGAAGAATTGTTTTCTTTGGTTGTGGTAGTAGAATTGTTTTGTTCTTTTATCAAATTGATTAACGTAACGGCAGGTTGATAGTTTTGTTCGGCAGATTGTTTAAGATAGAATAAAGCTTTCTCTGTATTTTGTTCTACTGCAATAGCATAATAATAGAATTTACCCACTTTGTACAAAGCTTCTTTATCTTCCTGACGCGAGGCGGTAAAATAGTATTTGAAAGCACTTTGAAGATTTTTTTCTATACCATCTCCCGTTTCGTACATAGCGGCCAATAGCTTTATTGCTTCCAAATTACCGTTATTAGCACTACGAGTAAACCACTCCAAAGCCTGTTGTTTATCCATCGTATATCCCTCCGTTCCGTTATAATATCGTTGAGCGATTAATAATTGTGCTTGACTATCGTTATTGTTTGCTTTGTCTAATATTTCGTCCGTTGAGGTAGGCGTCTGACTAATCGTTTCGGTAGGGGTATTAGAAGGAGAGAAAGAGAAATCCCAACCATTAGTGTACATATAAACACCTTCCACGCAGTAGCCGATAAGACATAAGCCCAAGAAAATACTTAACCAAATAATAGCAATTTTTTTCTTACGATTATTTATTTGGAGTTGTTGGATTTCTTTCTTTTTTTCGTCTATTTTTTGTCTAAGAGTTGCAATTTCCGATTGTTTTACGTTTTCCGAAGTTGCGTCTTCATTAGATACTATATCTTTTAGGGTTGTTTTGTTTGTGTTGTTCATCTTGTTGATAATATTTTCTTTCGGACTGCAAAGGTAGTCAATTTTGCATAAAATAAGTAACAATCAAACCAAAAAAATAAGAAAATCTATTTTCTTTTATTTTGCTACAATAGATATAGTAATAAATACCCCCTAAAAATCATCCTTACAGCAGAAGCAATTTCCATTTTTCTTGTGCTAATAGTTTCTTAATAGTCTTTTTTTTGATAGAGTACTCTTTCCCCTTTTTCCTTCTTTTGCTACTTCTCTTTTTCTTTCTCTTGCTACTTTTCTTTTTTGCTATTTTTCTCTTTCTCTCTCTTCCTCTTTCTATCCGATATTTATATAATCATCTATAAATTTACCTCAATTCTATCTATCAAAGCGAAGATTTGTTCTATTTTCTCCACAATCCTTTTCTGCTCCGCAAGAGGAGGAAGAGGAATGATAAATTCAGTTATATAATCGTTTTTAATATTATTTATGTTTGTGCCTTTTGCAAGAGAGCGAATATATTTTTTATAGTAAGGACTATTGAAAATTAGATTTAAAAAAGCAGAAATTTGTAAATTCTTTGCTCTTATGATACGTAAAAACGCACCAATTTGTGTATTTAAATAATCATTTTTAGCAAAGCCTGTTTTCCCAATTAGTAAACTGCTCCCTGTGGATGCTACCATTACAATATCTTTTTTCTTTATTGTGTTTTGTTCGTTTTTATAACTATCATTTATGTATACATCATCTTCCTTTTCTACAATTTGTCCATTTTGTATATTTCCTCCTCTTATGACTTTTATTCCACTTAAACAGATATTTTCTTTTTTGTAAGACACTCCACTTATAATATCAATAATATCTCCCAATCTACACAATTCCCATCCTTTTGGTAATTTCTTATCGGAAATAATTTCTGCTTTGGGATTAATACGTTTAAGTAGTTCAATAGCGGGTTCGTCGTTCGGGTCTTGTGGTACGAGTTTGCCTTGAATAGCCTCTTGTAGTATAGACTTTTTTAGCGAAGGCTTGATATTTGCATTTATTTTTTCCAACGCCATCTCACTTTGTGCATATCTTTCCACCAACGGCATAACCTCCCTTATCTTTTTCACAATTCTCTCCTGCTCCGCCAGAGGAGGAAGAGGAAATATAATAGCCTTTAATTTATTTACACTTACACCACCAATTAATCCCGTCAAATCTTGCTTAAAATTCCTAATAAAATCATTAGATTGTAGATAATAATATATGTACTTAGAAATGGCAAAGTCATAAAAATCAAAGCAACATAATTTATTACCAAAGCATACTGACTTGTTTATCTGTGCTATCTTTCTGCCTGCACTACCGCCCTCTATACATAAAAGAACGGCTCCTTCGGGGGCTATCCTAAAATTTGAAATATATTTATCGGGTATTGCTATGCCGTTGTTGTAATCTACAATATGATCAAAACTTATATCTTTTGTTCCTATATACTCTTTTCCCGAGACGTTGGTATATTTGGAGGTTTTTTCTTGTTGATTTATACTATCGCCTGTATATAGTTGGGCGATACTTTTTAGTGTTGTTACGCACCATCCTTTTGGGAGGTCTTGGAATTGGTCGTTGTCGGTGATTATCTCTGCCTTGGGGTTAAGGCGGCGTAGCATTGTCTCGGCGGGTTCGTCGTTAGGGTCTTGTGGTACGAGACGGCCGTGAATAGCCTCTTGTAGTATACTATTTAATAATTGTTTGCCTGTCATCTCTAAAAAAAGCCCTTTTAGTGTTTGATATCTATATCTAATATACGCTGTATTTCGCTCAAAGTCTTGTCTATTTCATAATCAAGTACCTTGCGTTTGTCGTAATACTGTGTAAGCAATTCCGAAGGTGATAGTATCTCTTCATCGTTCTTGGGAAACTTGCATTGGTCAAAGTCGCAGTCCATATCTAATAATTGCTGAGCAGTAAAAACTCTACTCTTCTCGCCTGCCTCTTCGTCTATGATTTCTTTGCGGTCGTTCCACCAATCACATATTGGCTGACAATGTTCTAATTGTATAGGTCTGGTTTTAGAGAAATGTTTATATCCTTCGGGCATATCCAAACGATAGAACCATGTCTTATCGGTAGCAAAGCCTTCTTTGGCGTTGTTATCCCTTTCTTTATTAAAGAACAATATATTGGTATTGATACTTGTATAAGGTGAGAATATACTTGCAGGTAAGCGGATAATAGTATGCAGATTAAACTCACGCAATAGTTTTTGTTTGATAGACAATTTTGCTCCATCCATACCAAACAAAAAACCATCGGGGATAATTACTGCTGCACGCCCATTGCTTTTGAGTCTATACATAATAAGCACCATAAATAAGTCTGCCGTCTCACTTGAACGAAACTCCATAGGGAAATTGTTTTTGACAGTTGCATCTGTACTGCCTCCGTATGGTGGATTCATAGCTATTATATCTACTTTGTCGTCCTCTGTAAAGTCTGTCATATTAGTTGCTAATGAATCGCAATGCTTAATATTTGGAGCCTCTATATCGTGCAATAGTAGGTTAGTAATGGACAACAGATAAGGTAAAGGTTTCCATTCTTGCCCTCTAACAGATTGCTGATAAAGGCGTGTATCTTCGGCAGTCTTTACTTGTTTATATAGATGATTTAGAGACGAGGTAAGAAAGCCACCTGTACCGGAAGTAAAGTCTCCTATTGTCTCGCTTAACTTAGGATTGAGTTGTTGTATAATAAAGTCTGTTAAAGCACGCGGAGTATAGAATTCTCCTGCGTTGCCTGCCGATTGCAGACTTTTTAGAATAGTCTCGTATATATCTCCGAATGTGTGTCTATCGTTTGCGTCATCGAATTCTATCTCGTTGATAACGTTGATAACCTGACGCAAAAGAACACCATTTTTCATATATTGGTTCAAGTCTTCGAAGACTTCTTTTACTATGGTCTTGCTACGAGGTGTGCCGATAGTTATTTCTAAGTTTTTCAATTGAGGGAACAACTCATTATTCACAAACGACAACAAATCATCGCCTGTCAGTGCTTTGCCGTCTTTCTCATCAATAGCCCAATTACGCCATCTTAATTTTTCGGGTATAATAGAGACAAAGGTCTTATGGTCTTTGTTTGCCTTATATTCCCAAGTCTCCTCTTGTGTGTCATATACTTTGAGGAATATTAGCCAAGTCATTTGTTCTATACGCTGTGCATCGCCATTGATACCAGCATCTTGTCGCATAATGTTTTGCAACCGCTTAACTATATTATTTACTGCCATTTTATGCTACTTTGTATAATTCGTTTTCTAATTCTTTTAGTGCCTGTTCAAATTTATCTGCTCCGCCAAACAATTTTACTATTTTTTGAGGTTTGCCGATCTTGTCAAATGGTGCAGTGTCAAGGATATTAGCGTCTTCCAAATTCAATATACCATAGTCTGAATATTTATCCAACAAAGCCTCCAATACATTACGTGCCTTGTCTTCGTATTTAGCAAAATAATTGCGTTTGCGAACATTGTTGGCTCTATCTTTTCTTGTCATAGTTGGTTGGTCAAAAGCTACATGGCAGATTATATCGAATATATCTGCATGCTCTAATGCAGGGTTCTGCTTTCTTACTACATCTACAAAGACATTATAGTCTTCTTTCAACTCTTCTACAATAACTTTCTTACGCTCCGACTGTGTCCAATTATTAATAAAGTCATTCAAGGTAGCATAACGTCTGAGTATCTGTTTGCGAGTATAGTCCATAAAGTTCTCTGTACGCATCGTCTTACCGTCCTCTCCTAGTATAGAGATTAAATCTTGTGTAATAATTATACCTTTTTTCTTAACGATATATTTTACATGAGGTGGTGGCGGTTCTGTTGGCGGTTCTGTTGGCGGTTCTGTTGGCGGAGGTGTTGGCGGTTTTGGGTTTTCTGGTGGCTCTGGGTCTCCATCAAATTTAGGGTCTTTGAATTTTTTGGTAACGTTACGAAAATCCAATATTTCCAAATGCCATTTGCCTTTGTCTGTTCTCAAACGAGTACCACGTCCTATTATCTGTTTAAATTGTGCCATAGACTCTATTTCCTTATCTATAACAATAAGCCCACAAGTCTTGCAATCTACACCAGTAGCAAGCAATTCGGAGGTAGTAACAACAGTTGGATAAGGTTGATCTACGTTTATAAAGTTGTCTAATTGTCTTTTACCCTCTTTGTCATCGCCTGTTATCTTCATAACGTACCGAGAGTCCTTTAGACACAAGTCTGCATTTAGATTGACCAATAATTTTCGCATCTCGTCTGCCTCTTCTATATCCGAACAAAATACTATTGTCTTGGTCATTCTACCTATTTGGTGAAGCATCTTTGTAATACGCTGTGCAACTATCTTTCTACGTTCAATAAAAGCAATCGTCCTACCTATATTCTTTTGGTTATACCACTTTGGTTCTATTTCTCTACCCAATAAATCTTTCTCTCCTGGCTCTGGATAAAAGCCCTGTAAATCTATACTTATATAACTGTTTGTTACCCTATATGGAGCAAGAAAACCGTCTTGTATACCTTGCAATAGAGAATAAGTATATACAGGCTTGCCGAAATAATCAAAATTGTTTGCAGTCTCATCCGCTTTCGGTGTGGCTGTCATACCTATTTGTGTAGCCGAAGAGAAATATTCCAATACCTTACGCCATGTACTATCGTCTTTTGAACTACCCCTATGGCACTCATCTACAATGATTAAATCAAAAAATGTTGGTTGAACTTGATTAAAAGGATCTTCTACACCTTCTTCTTTTGCTACAAGTTGATGATACAAAGCCATATATATCTCATACGAAGAATCTATATTTGCCCCTTGTACCTTTGTCATTACTTTCTTAAAGGGTCTAAAATCTTGTGCCATCGTTTGATCTATCAATATATTACGGTCGGCAAGATACAATATTTTTTTCTTTACTCCTGCTTGTTTCAAACGATAGATAATTTGAAAGGCTGTAAAGGTCTTACCTGTACCTGTTGCCATTACAAGTAAGATTCTATTTTGTCCCTTTGCTATTGCCTCAATAGTACGTTCTATTGCAATACGTTGATAATAACGAGGTATTATTTTGTCCGAATAATAGAAAGGTTGGTTTATTATGTCTAACTCTTGTTGAGATAATTTTTTGCTTTTGATAAGTCTGTTATGCAGAATATCGGGCGAAGGAAACTCATCTAATGTTAGTTCTCTTTCTTGTCCTGTTAGGAAATCGTGTTCCAAAAAAGCATCGCCATTAGAACTATACGCAAAAGGTAGATTGAGCATTTGGGCATATTCTATTGCTTGTTGTATACCGCCTCCAATGGTTTTATTATTATCTTTAGCCTCTACAATAGCGAGAGGTTTGTTTGGAGCATAAAACAATAGATAGTCGGCTCTTTTACCCTCTTTGCGTGTATGATTATTGCCTTGAATTATCACTCTACCGTCGGTAAAGAAATACTCCATTCGTATATTCTCGTCCGTCCAACCTGCCTTTTTTATAGCAGGAGTAATAAATTGCAGTTTTATATCCTCTTCGGACAACTCTTTCTTATTCATTTTCTTGAATTTTTACATTCTTTTGCAAATTTACGCATTTTTTCTTATTTACCAATTTTCCCCACGCTAAAATAACGTACCCCAAAATCTTAAACTTATACTAATCAATTCAAATATTTTAACAAATAGACTAAATCTTTTCTGAAGTTATCAAAATAATGTTTGAAGTTATTAGAATCTTTTCTGAAGTTATCAAAATAATGTTTGAAGTTATTAAAATATCTTTTGAAATTATTAAAATAATATGCGTA
>CAVGDP010000252.1:0-22426 GCA_963627985.1 uncultured Eubacteriales bacterium | reverse complement strand
GAATAACTTCAATAACTATTCGAATAACTTCAATAACTATTTGAATAACTTCAATAACTATTCGAATAACTTCAATAACTATTTGAATAATTTTAGTACTTATTTCAACTATTACATAATCAAATAGTTACAAAGGTAAAATTCTGCCTATTTTTACTCAAAAAATACCCTTAAAAAATGACCATATAGGAAAAATAGAATATTTTTGAGGGTGTGAAACATCGCAAGATTTTTGTGTCTTCATTATAGGTTAGAGCAAGAAATTATCCATTCATTCTATGATATTAGTATTCTAAAAATATATGTATTTCAAATTTTTTATTTATGCCACTACTTTTGACAGACAATAACAAAAAAAAATTAATTTTTCGTTGTTTTTCTCTTGTCAATTCAAAGAATATAAGTATTTTTGCAAAATATTTTATTTTTCAAATTTATTATGGCAAATAGAGAACAACACGATTGGAATAGAGAAGACAATCGTAACAGGAATCGTCGAGAAGACAGATCGTCTCACGACAGAAGATCTTTTTCTAATAAAGAGGATAGAAGATCTTTTAAGCAAAAAGAAAAGTCTTTTGATTACAAAGACAGAGAATTTAGTAATAAGGGAAGATCCTTTGATAAGAGAGAGAGGAGATTTGATAACAGAGAAAGAAGATTTGATAATAAGGAAAGATCTTTTGATGATTACAAAAGAAAAGATGATAGAAAATCACCTTCTCGTTATAACAAAAACGCAAAAAACAGAAGCGAAACAAATTTTCCAAGAAGAATACGTGCTTTCGATGAATACAAAATAGAAAGTAACCCACTTAAACGTCAGCGTATTAGACGTAATTCAGACGGAGAAAAAGTATTTAGAAAAGATTCCTCACAAGATAGATCCGCATTAGCAAGACGCGAGGCAAAAGAAGGAGTACGTCTTAATAAATACGTTGCTAATGCAGGTGTTTGCTCACGTAGAGAGGCAGATGTATTAATCGCCACTGGTGTTATCAAAGTAAATGACGAAATAATTACTACTTTGGGTTATAGAGTTAAACCTAATGATGTCGTAAAATATAATGGTAGAGTTTTGAACAACGAAAAGAAGATTTATATTTTATTGAATAAACCCAAAGGGTATATAACTACTTCCGATGACCCACGACAGAGAAAAACTGTAATGGAATTAATTGATGGTGCGTGCAGAGAAAGAGTTTATCCTGTTGGTCGTCTGGATCGTATGACTACTGGTCTTTTATTATTTACTAATGATGGTGAATTAACTAAGAAATTAACACATCCAAGTTTTGGTGCGCAAAAAGTTTATAACGCAGAGTTGGACAAACCTCTATCAAAAGAGGATATGAATAAGTTATTGGAGGGAATAGAATTAGAAGATGGTATTATGAAGGTAGATGATATCAATTACATAGATAATACTCCTATTGATAGAAGGAAAGTTGGTATTAGTATTCACTCTGGTAAGAATCGTATAATAAGAAGATTGTTCGAGGCTTTGGGTTATGAGGTTAAGAAGTTAGATAGAGTCTATTTTGCGGGACTAACCAAAAAGAATCTTTTGCGAGGACAATGGCGTTTGTTAACAGAACAAGAAATAGGTTTTTTACATATGCAAAGATAGATGTATAAAGCATAGAATATTGCTACATATCAATGAATAAGTTATATATAAAAATGCTACAATTAATCAAACGGGCGATGTATAAGCGTTATATATCGCCGTGGTTGATTATGGCAATAGATAGTGTACTTATTTTGGTATCAATATTCTTTTCTGGATGGTTATTAGATATAAAAGAGACATGGTTTCATTTTCCTTTCGATAATTATTCCGTAAGATTTATCTTACTTACTTTTGGATTAACTATCTTAACAATATTTTGTTTTAGAATACATAGAAGTATTATTCGCTATTCATCCTTTTCGGATATGTTGAGAATACTTACCGCCTTGTTATTAACTAATATTATTTTGTTGTTAATTAATTATTTCTACAAGATAACTATTGGTGTGGATTTGTATGATTTCATTCCAAAACAATTGATAATAACTAACTTCTTTGTTACATATATTCTTTTGTTTATGTTTAGAATGTTCATTAGGTGGTTATTCGAAAAGGCTTATCATACAGGTACGGATTCTAAATTCACAATAAAAACTTTGATTTTTGGTGCTGGGCATACCGGTATTGCTACTGCTAATGCTCTTTTGTCTTCGGATACAAAATATTATATAAAAGGTTTTTTGGATGATGACAAAACTCTAACCGGTAGAACTATTCAAGGTATCAAAGTGTGGAATACCGATAAGGAAGAATATATTCTTAAATACAAAGATATCGATCAATTAATTATTGCCACGGGTCGTATTTCTAACGAAAGAAAATCAAAGATTTTTGATTTGTGTCATCAGAATAATATCAAAGTTTTAACTGTTCCGAGAGTAAAATATTGGGTTAATGGCAAACTTAATGAGAACAATATTAAGGAAATTCAAATAGAAGATCTATTAGGAAGAAAAGAAATAGAGCCAAACACTTCTGTTATTAAGAATATCTTAGGAGGTAAAAGAATACTTGTTACAGGAGCCGCTGGTAGTATCGGTAGCGAAATCGTTCGCCAATTGACAAAATATAATCCCGAAATATTTTTGTTAGATAACGCCGAAACACCTCTATTTAATATAGAAAATGAACTAAATGAAAAATGTCCTAATATACACAAACATATATTAATTGCCGATATCCGCAATCGTAGGCATATAGAAGATATTTTTATAAAATTTCATCCACAAATAGTATTTCACGCCGCTGCTTACAAACACGTTCCTATGATGGAGAGAGAACCTTACGAGGCTGTACTAACTAACATCTTTGGCACAAAGAATATTATGGATATGTGTGTAGAATATAATACCGAAAAGATGATAATGATCTCTACCGACAAGGCAGTTAATCCAACCAACGTTATGGGTGCTACCAAACGTTATGCAGAACTCCTTGTAAGAGACAAGTTCACTATCACAAGATTTGGTAATGTCCTTGGCTCTAATGGGTCGGTTATCCCAACATTCAAACACCAAATCCAAATGGGTGGTCCTGTTACGGTTACACACAAAGATATTACAAGATACTTTATGACTATTGCCGAAGCCTCTCGTTTAGTTTTGGAAGCAGCTACTATGGGTAAGGGAGGAGAAATATTCCTTTTTGATATGGGAGAGCCTGTAAGAATAGACGATTTAGCACGCAAGATGATTAAGTTATCTGGTTTGGAGCCAGATAAAGATATTCAAATCGTATATACAGGTTTGCGTCCGGGCGAAAAACTTTATGAGGAGTTATTAACCAAAAAAGAAAACACCTTACCAACATATCACAAGAAAATATTTATTGCCAAAACCGAACAAATAGATAAAGATATTGTATATAAGCATCTTGATGAATTATGGCAAATAGTCAATAAACCATTTAACGAACAAACTAATATGCAAATCGTTGCTAACATAAAATCATTAATTAAGAGTTTCAAATCTAATAATAGTGAATTTACTGCATTAGATAACAAAGACTAAACAACAAAAGAAAAACAAAGGGAGTATTATTTTATGACAACATCTCGCAAACCCGATTGGTTAAAAATATCATTACAAACGGGAGAACATTATACGCAAGTAAAGAAAGTAGTAGATATGAACAAATTACATACAATCTGTTCATCGGGTCATTGTCCTAATATTTCAAAATGCTGGGGTATTGGCACAGCTACTTTTATGATAGCCGGAGATATTTGTACGCGTTCTTGTAAGTTTTGTGCTACCAAGACCGGTCGTCCTATGCCTTTGGATAAAGAAGAACCGATGAAAATAGCCCAAAGTGTTAATCTAATGAAACTAAAACATTGTGTTATAACGTCTGTAGATAGAGACGATTTAGAAGATAAAGGTGCTACGCATTGGCAACAAACTATATCGCAAATACGCCTCCTTAACCCAAATACTACAATAGAAGTCCTTACCCCTGATTTTGACGGCAGAGAGGATCTTATTGATATTGTGTTATCCGCCAAACCGAATGTGTTTTCTCATAATATGGAGACAGTAAAACGTTTAAGCAACACAACTCGTTCCAAAGCCAAATACGATATAAGTCTAAAAACATTAAATATTGGTGCAAAAAAAGGTTTTATTACCAAAACCGGGATTATGGTCGGTCTGGGCGAAACCGAAGAGGAAGTTATTCAAATAATGAAGGATGTTAGAGAAGTGGGCGTTGAATTATTTACAATAGGACAATATCTCCAACCAACAAAGAAACATTTGGATGTAGTAGAATATGTTACGCCCGAACAATTTGCTAAATATAGGGAGATTGGTATGAGTTTAGGGTTCAAAAATGTAGAATCTGGTCCTTTAGTTCGTTCATCTTATATGGCAGAAAAAGCATTTATAGAAGCAGGTTTGAGCAATAAACAAACTAACTAACCAAATGAAACACTCTTTGCTCATTTGCTTATTATTAATTTCTCTTTTTAGTTTGCTAACTAATAATATCTCTGCACAAGAAATAGATAAGATATTAGAGTCTTTGGAAGAATCGCAAATAAGCACCGAAGATGCAGAAAATCTTCTTCAAAAAATAGAAGCAATGGGTAATAACACCTCTCTTATATATAACCTCAACGATATAGATAGAGAAGATATGCTACTCTTGGGATTGAATAATTTTCAGATATTTTGTCTAGAAAATTACATCTTACGAACGGGCGAATTACTCTCTATAAATGAGTTAAACTTTGTTAATGGTTTTGATTCTACCACGATTAGCAAGATTTCCCCTTACGTCTATGTCGCCCCCAAAAGTAATAAACATTCCTTGCGATTAGATAGTATCTTTCGCCATTCTAAACAAACTCTAAGGGGACAATATATTCAAAACTTAAAAACACCTTATGGTTATTTGCGTACTGATAACAAAGGTTTTAAGGGTGATAATTTCTCCTCCTCTATTAGATATAACCTCTCTTATTACGATAAATTGGATTTTTCTTTGGTTGCAGAAAAAGATTATGGCGAACCTCTCTACTACAAAAACAAGATTTATGGTTTCGATCATTATTCTGCATCCCTTACTCTTCGCAATTTAGGTAAGCATATCAAACAATTAACACTCGGAGATTATCGTTTGAATCTCGCAGAAGGCTTGGCGATGAAACAAAGTTTCTCTTTGGGTTACTTATCTTCGGATTATGGTATAAAACACTCTAACAATACAATATCCCCTTTTCATTCTGTCTCGGAATACAATTATAATAGAGGAATAGCTCTCAAAACAGAGTGGAATAACTTTGAAGTCTCTCTTTTTGGCTCTTATAAAGATATAGACTTTAATGGAAAGACAATACAAGAGACTGGTTATCATCGCACAGAAACAGAAATCCAAAACAAAAATTCCAATTCTGTCGCCCTATATGGTACAACTATTCAATATTATAATAGAGGTTTGAATTTTGGCTTTACAACCTTTGCCTATCACTTTGATAAACCTATTATCAAAGGCTCTCAATTATACCAACAATACAATTTTGAAGGTAAGCAGAACAATATCTTTTCATTCAACTCCTCATATTCCTACAAGAACATTATATTTTTTGGTGAAATTGCCAAAAGTAAGAGCAACGCCTTTGCTGAATTAGTTGGTATGCAATGGAATATTTCCTACAAACATAACTTATCCATACTTATTCGCAATTACGACAAAGAGTATCAAAATCATTATGCTTCGGCTATCGGTTATCACTCTCATAACACCAATGAAAGAGGACTCTATGTCAATTATTCTCGTTATATAAATAAGAATTTTTCTTTTTTTGCGGGTAGCGATTTATATTATTTCCCATCTGCGTCCTATCGTGCCGACAAACCTTCGTATGGGTACAAGATAAGATCACAAATAGACTACAAAATCAATGATAATCAAACACTAAACTTCTATTTTCGGTTAAATAACCATGCTTACAACACAACTATCAACTCTACCAAGCAAATAAAAAATAACACTCTTTGTCAATATCAAACCAAGTACACATACTATCTAACGGACTATTTATCTGCCACGACAAAGATCGGATATTCACATTCTTACACTTATCAAAACAATTCCAATTATGGCTATTTTGTTTATTTAGAGGCTTATTGTCAGACTTTGAGCAAAAGAAATAGTCTTCGTTTGAGATATACTTATTTTCATACTTCCGATTACGATAATCGGTTCTATGTTTATGAATATTCGTTGCCATTAATGTTTTCTTCTTCTCTTTTGTATCAGACGGGGCACAAATTCTATGCAATTTTCTCGTCCAAATTCTCTAATGGTTTCAATTTTTATCTTCGTTATAACCTTACTCGCTACAACAACACCACCGAAATATCCTCTGGCAACACACTTGTTAAGGGCAATCTCTTACATTATCTTGGCGGTCAAATCTCCTACACCTTCTAATTCCTCACATAAACACCCTACCTATTCTTCTACAAATATACCTTCCTCCTACACTTACTCCACAAGACTATTCGCTCACAATACTTCTTCATTTTTTGCCACTCTTTTACATTCTAACACCAAAAGCCAACAAAATTATCCCTCCTATTCCGCGAATTTAATCGCTTATGTCAATAACAAAAACACCTCTCCATTTATAAATAGTTATTCGTGTCCGCTAAAACATATCTATTTAGATATAACTAATTTCTTTTCAGTAAAATTTCCAAATAAAACAATATTCCAATCCACTTTTCCTAAAAAAATTTTAAGCACTCGTTTTATTACGATTTTTTTAACTTTTTTTCTTCCGTGAAACATTACTTAAAATTTCCCAATAGGAAAAATAGATCATTTTAAATAAATAGAAATTCGAATAGTATCGCATCTCGTCAAAATAACATCAATAACTATTCGAATAACATTAATAACTATTCGAATAAAATCAATAACTATTCGAATAAAATCAATAACTATTCGAATAACATTAATAACTATTCTAATAAAATCAATAACTATTTGGATGATTTTAGTACTTACTTCAACTATTACATAATCAAATCATTACAAAGGTAAAAATTCTGCCTATTTTTACTCAAAAAATACCCCTAAAAAATAACCTTATAGGAAAAATAGAACATTTTGGGGGCGTGAAACATTACAAAATTTTGGTGTTTTTATGATAGGTTAGAGTAAGAAATTATCTATTTTTTCTAAAATGTTAGTATTCTAAAAATATATGTGTATTCCCAATTTTTTATTTATACCACAACTTTTAGCGGACACTAATAATTATTATAGTTAGTTATTTGTATTATTTCTTATTATGTTCGCTTATAATACTTTCGCTTATTATCTTATAGATATCTTGCCATTGTTTATCTAATTGGGTTTTGTGATTATTCATTATAGAATAGTCTTCTCTAATGGCAGGACCTGTCTGTATGTCATATGGATTATTCTTTTTTATTACCTCTATCGTCCTATCTATTAATGGAAAAAGTATATCAAAAGGTATATTTGTTTTGTCTAATATTGTCTTTGAGATATGGAATAAATGATTAGTAAAATTATTGCTAAACACTGCCGCTAAATGCAAACTCTTTCTTTGATTATCATCTAATATATAAATAGTTTTGGTTAGTTTGGTCGCCAAATTATGTAACTCTAATAAGGTATCTTGTTCATTTGCCCACACACATAGCGAAACTGTGGAGAAATCTATTGCAACTCCTTTGCAAAGAGTTTGTAATGGATAGAGAGAACCATATTTGTTTGTAATCTTTGTTAAATATGTTGTCTCCACATAACCACTTGTATGAACGACTATTGTTGAGAGTTTTTGGTTTTTATTTAGAATAGCAATCTTATCTACTATTGTTGGTATAGCATCGTCTTTAACGGCGATAATTATTAAATCTCTGTGTAGTTTTGCTAAATCAAAAGGCTGGCGTGAGGGTATAATCTCCACGACCAACCCTTTTTCTTGCATTATTTTTTGATAATGATAGGCTACATTGCCTTGTCCGATTATTGCTATCGTACGTATTTCCAAAATATAGAAACTTGGTTATAAATTTATCTTCTCTATTGCTATTTTTAAGCGATTAAGAATTTCTCTTTTGCCCAAAACTTTCATTATATCCAACATATTTGGTCCCTTAGTGTCTCCTACGACAGCCAAACGCAAACAATTCATTATCTGACCCATATTTAATTCGTTGGTTTGTATATAATCCATTAAAAAATCCTCTGCTTTTTGTGCCCAATCCTTATCTTCTATGTTCTTTAAGTGTTCTAATATGATTCGCATCTTATTAGAAGTGCCTTCTTTCCAACGTTTTTTTAGTGCCTTGTCTGCATATTCTGTTGGAGCTACAAAGAAATAATCGCTATTGTCCCATAATTCTTTTGCAAACGAACATCTCTCTTTTATCAAGTTTACAACTTGCTCTACTGTCTCTAAATCTGTGCTTATTCCCTTTGTTTGCAATTCTTGGAAGTAATCCTTTGTTAATATCTTGTTATCTACTTTTTGGAGATATTGATGATTGAACCATTTTGCTTTTTCTAAATCGAATTTGGCTCCATGTTTGGAAATTCTCTGCAAAGAAAATTTTTCTATCAACTCCTCTTTAGAGAATATCTCTTGTTCTGTGCCATCGTTCCAGCCCAAAAGTGCTAACATATTCACAACTGCCTCGGGCAAGTATCCACTTTCTCTATATCCCGAGGATATTTCGTTCGTTTTAGGGTCTTTCCATTGTAGTGGGAATACAGGAAAACCTAATCTATCGCCATCTCTTTTGGATAATTTCCCTTTACCGTCTGGTTTGAGTAATAATGGCAAGTGTGCGAATTGAGGCATTTCATTTTCCCAGCCAAACGCTCTATACAAACAAACATGTAATGGACAACTTGGCAACCATTCTTCTCCCCTTATTACGTGAGAAATTTTCATTAAGTGATCATCTACAATATTAGCCAAATGATATGTCGGCATACCGTCACTTTTGTACAATACTTTATCATCTAATAAAGAGGAATCCACTTTTATGTGTCCTCTTATTATATCATCAAATTCTATGGATTGATTTTCTTCGAATTTGAAGCGAATAACGTATGGTGCTTTATCCTCGTTAAGTAGTTTATTCACTTCTTGCTCACTCAATGATAAGGAATTACGGAGAGAAGAACGCGTTTTGCAATCATATTGAAACGTTTGCTTATTCTCTTCTGCTTGTTTGCGTCTTTCGGCTAACTCTTCTGCTGTATCAAAAGCGTAATAGGCTTTACCTTTGTTGATAAGATCCAACGCATAATCCTTATACATCGCCTTACGTTCGGATTGTTTATAAGGACCATACGCTCCGCCGATACCAACCCCTTCATCGAATTCTATACCTAACCATTTGAAAGACTCTATTATATATTCTTCTGCTCCTTCTACGAAACGTGTCTGATCTGTGTCCTCTATTCTAAGAAGGAAGACGCCATTATTCTGTTTAGCAAATAAATAATTGTACAACGCTGTACGTACGCCACCGATATGTAAAGGACCGGTTGGAGAGGGAGCAAATCTAACTCTTATGTTTGTGTTCATTATGTGTCTATTTATTTAGATTTAAGACTGCGAAATTACAAAAAAAGACAATAAGAGACTGTATTTTTTCTATTAGTGTCCGCTAAAATATATTTATTCAGATATAACTAATTTATTTTCAGTAAAATTTTCAAATAGAAAAATATCCCAAGACTACGTTTGCTAAAGAAACGTTAAGCAGCCGTTGAGTTATGATTCCTCGCCCCCTTTTCCTTCCGTGAAACATTGCTTAAAATTTTGCGATAGGGAAAATAGAACATTTTAAAGAAAATGAAATTAGAATAGTATCTTATTTCGTCAAAATAAAATCAAGAATCATTCAAATAAAATCAAGAATCATTTGAATAAAATCACGTTTTATTTTGATAATTTCAGCACCTATTCTAACTATTATATAATCAAATCGTTACAAAGGTGAAAATTTACTCATTTTTGCTCAAAATACACCCCTAAAAAATGACCTTATAGGGAAAATAGAACATTTTGGGAGCGTGAAACATTGCAAGATTTTGGCGTTTTTATGATTGGTTGAAATAAGAAATTGTCTACTTATCCTAAAATATATTTATTCCAAATTTTGTCCACTAACCCTATTTTAGTATTATTGTCTAAGAATTACTTTCTATTTTCCTGTTTTATGGAGATAATGAATTTATCAATCAATCTTAAATCTTGTACTATTATATCTGCCTTTCCTTTCATTTTGGGTATATAATTGAGTTTTTTTTCATAACTAGTAATAAGAGTATCAGGTACATTTATTTCAAAAAAATAAAGAGTATCGTTATTAACTTCTTGTAATGTTTGGAGATTATTTATTTTTAATTGTATTATTCCGTATTCCATACTCGGATAGTTCTCAAATTTTATATTTATTATTTGACCTTCTTTAATTTTATCTAAATTTTTAATAGGTACGCTAATTTGTCCTCTACTCTTGCTTATTAGTACTATTTTGCCATGCACAATATCGGGATATTTAATAAAATAACTTCCAATAATTATTAGAAGAAATATAATAGAAATAATACCTATGCCGTATCTTATTATCCACTTGGGAGGTTTTGATAATATTTCTCGTACAGGTTCGCTATATATTTCTATTTTATCCACATTATCAAAACTATAATTTATTTTATTACTATTATGTTCCATTATCAAGTTCTAATTGATTCTTTATAAGGTTATAATATTCACCTCTTTTGGCGACTAATTGTAGGTGAGTTCCTTGTTCAGATATTTCACCATTATTTAGTACAACGATATTGTCGGCATTTTTTACAGTGCTTAATCTATGGGCAACGATGATTACTGTTTTACCCTCAAATACATCTTTTAAATTATTCATAATAGACTTTTCATTCTTTGCGTCTAACGAATTTGTTGCTTCATCAAAGAATAGATACTCGGGATTTTTATATACAGTTCTGGCAATAAGTATTCTCTGCTTTTGTCCTGTTGAAATACCATTACCTTCTTGGCCTATCTTTGTGTTAAATCCCAAAGGCATAGTTTCTAACATTTCTTCAAGATTGGCTATTTTGGCAGAATATGATAACCTTTGTTTATCAATATTATCTTTTCCTACGGCAATATTATTAGCGATAGTGTCAGAGAATATGAAACCATCTTGCATTACTGCACCACATTTTTCCCTCCATAACTTTATACTAATGTCTTGCAAAGAGATGTCTCCAACGTTTATAGTCCCTATGTTAGGAGGATAAAATCCCATTAGCAATTTAATTAGTGTAGTTTTGCCACTACCACTTGAGCCAACTATTGCAGTTATTTTGCCTTGAGGTATATCCAAGTTTATATTCTTTAGTACATCTTTACTCAATTGATTGTATCGAAAGTATAGATTAGATATTTGTAGGCTTTTATTTTTTAGTAAAGTGGTTAATTTGCTGTCTTTTACTTGGTGTTCGTCGTCTTGTTTGTGTACCTCTCCCATACGTTCCAAACTTATTTTGGCATCTTGAGCAGACTGTATAAAATTTATCATCTCATTTATTGGACTATTGAGCTGTCCTATAATATAACTCACTGCCATCATCATACCCAAAGTCATATCTCCTTTAATAACTGCATATGCAGAGAAAAAAGATACCAAGATATTTTTTGTCTCATTAATAAAAAATGCTCCCGTTTGTTGATATTGAGATAAAGCAAGTCCTTTGACGCTGATGTTGAATAATTTTGCTTGTATGTTTTCCCATTGCCATAGTTTTTGCTTTTCGCAATTATTAAGTTTTATCTCTTGCATGCCTGTTATCATTTGATATAGATTGCTTTGCTCTATAGACTGTTGAGCAAATCGTTTATAGTCTATCTCTTTACGTCTTTTGAGAAAAGCAGTAATCCAAATAACATACAATATCGTTGCAACAAGAAAAACTAATAATAGTTTAAGACTATAAATTGACAAAACGAATGTGAACACAACGAGATTAATAACCGAGAAAATGGTAGTCAGAGACGAAACCGTTAGAAAATTTTGTATTCTTGAGTGATCTCCTATTCTTTGCATTATGTCGCCTATTAATTTGGTATCAAAAAAACTTATAGGTAACTTCATTAGTTTGATAAGAAAATCCGAGATGATAGATATATTTATTCTTGTGCTGATGTGTAGCAATATCCAACTGCGAATAAAGACAACTGTGGTTTGAGAAAGATTCAATGTCAATTGTGCTATAAGAATAAGTACTACAAAATTCAAATTATTAGTTCCTATACCATAATCAACTATACTTTGAGTTAAGAAAGGAAAAATAAGTTGTAGCAAAGTACCTACGAACATACCCAAAAACAATTGAATAATCAATTTCTTGTAAGGATATAGGTATTTTAGCATAAACGAGAATTTTGTTTTATCAATCTTCACGTCTTGGTTTTTATAAAAATTCGGGGTAGTCTCTAATAAAAGAGCAATTCCTTTGTCCTCTCCATCTTGTTTGCTACTTACCCAAGAAGAGAGAAACTCTCCTATTGAATATTTGATTAACCCTCTTGCAGGATCGGCAACTTTTACATATCCTCTTATAGTATCTATTTGTCGTCCCTCTTTTATTAACTGTTTATCTTTTTTGTTTATTTTTATATCATAGACAACAACAAAATGATTTTGTTTCCAATGAACAATACATGGTAATGGTGCCTTGAGAAGTGTTCTAAATGTAGTTTTAATTCCTAATGTTTTTAATCCGATACTCTCCGCTGCCTCACTTAACCCCAAAAGACTTACCCCTTCACGAGATATAAAACTCCTTTTTCGCAACATGTCCAAAGAATAACTTTTGCCATAATACTTCGCAATCATTCTCAAACATGTTGCTCCACAATCTTTGGCGTCAAATTGTTTATAAAATGGAAAAGTAGTCATCTGTTTGTCTACATGCCAAATCTAGAGGTGTCTACATTCTTTTGTTGTCTTTGTCTATAACCCCTGAATGTATAGGAAAGTTCAATGAATACCATCTTTTCATAGAAATTTCCATAATGTTTCCAATCTTGTCCGAGTTGGTTACAATATCGTACGTATGGGGAGTTGTCTAAAAGATTAAACAAAGTAACATTACATTTTAATCTATTATCAAAGAATTGACCGGCTATACTAGTATTTACAATATATTGGTCATCATATTCTTCCATTGCTGCATAACCATGGGAAAAATAATTGAAAGTTAGATTAAGAATTATCCTTGGTTTGGTTGTTATAACAAAACTTGTACGATTATACAACTCCAATTGCCAAAATCTATTATCAAACTCAAGTCCAAACCAATCATCTGCTTTGTATTGTTGTCTTCTTACACTAATACTAAACGAAGAACTTAATCTCTTTCCTATCTCAATTGGTACATCCAACGCTACATAAGCATATTGTGTCTTCTCCAAATTTATTGTTTGTTCCAACTTTAATAACGTATCAGGTAAGAAAATTTCTTGTCCGATCAAGTTGTCTTTTACATATACATATCCTATCATCAAGGCATATCTTTGATTGAATATATATTTGAAGGCTGTGTTGTTTAATAGATTTGGTCTTAAATTAGGATTTCCTTTTGATATAGTATATTTATCTTCTCTTTTTGTATAGTCTTGTAAACTCCAATACGAAGGGTGGTTTCTATTGGATATATTAAATAACTGGAATATATGTTTTGGAGTCTGTGCGTATGAGATTGTGATATTAGGTAGGAGATCATTTGTCTTATACCCATGATAATTATAATACTCGTCAATTAATGTTGCATCCAAATTCAAATGATTGTCCATAAAGTTTTTTCTAACCGAGATATATGCTCTGACTTTCTTTTCGTCTATCGTTGAACGATTTGTATAATTATCGGTTCCCAACAGATCTAAATTTTTTTGTTTGTTTCTATTGTCTGTATAGGAGAACAATCCTCCATACGATAATCTCCAGTTTTTAGGCAACAGATTAGACACATTTAAAAATCCTGTCATTACATTTACCTCTTGATCTGCAGAATAGTTGAAGACGTCTTCCATTGTAGACAAAGTTCCGTCTTCCAAATATTCTTTATATTTTGTTTTTTGTAGTAGGTTCTTGTTGTAATACATGTATTCAACCCCCACATTAAATGTAAGAAATTGGTCTGGTTTACTTCTTCCGTATGAGTAAAATAACGAGACATCTTGCATTTGTTCGTCGCTATTTTGGTTGTATTTTGTAATACCTGTATATGAATTGTCACTATTGCGTTCTACTCTATAAGTCGGAGTAAAATTGCCAACGTACGACAAACTCATATATTTACTATCCGAAAAACTATATGATACAGAGGAATAAACATTGTTACGATTGCCATGTGTCTCGCCATTTGTTTTAGAAGAGATATTAAAAATCTTTTCATTCCCTGCCTTGTCGGTTACATGATGATTTATGTAATCTTCCCATTTAGAAGGAAATTCATACACTCCACCCTCATACGAGAAATCAAAGTTCCATTTTGGTGAAGCAAAAAAGGCATTTGCATTATAATTAATTTGTCCAAGATCATCAACATCTTTTCTCTTTCCGTACGATGTTCCTATTTGTCCGCTATAAGAATAATTTCGCTCTCTTTTTATTAAAACATTGATAGCAGCACCTTTTACGCCCCATTCAGCAGGTGCATTATATGAGATCTCTACATTTTCTACTCTCTCTGCTGGTAAGGTTTTTAGATAATTTATCAAAGTAGAGTAATTCATTGATGATATTCTTCCATTGATTAATATAGAAGTTCCTCCCGATCCAGAAATATTTAAACTATTTTCATCTGTACTCACAATAGAAGGTAATTCTCTAATCAAATCAAATGCACTAGTTACTACTTTTTTCTCTCGTACAACTTGAGCATCGTACAATAACTTGTTATCCACTAATCTAACCAAAGGTCTTTTGGCAGTTATCTCAACAGTTTGTATGAATGAGGTATCTGGTTGAAGAATTATCTCCTTTTGCCAATTGTTTAACCAAATAGTATCTGATTTATATCCAATAAAACTGATAACAGAGTATTTATTTTTGGGATTATCCAAAGTGAACGTTGCTACTCCGTTGGTATCTGTAACTAATCCCAATACTAAAGAAGTATCATTTTGGTTAAGCACTACAATATTTGCAAATGCAATAGGATTGTATGCAGTGTCTTTTACTACTGTCTTGAATGTTTGAGAAAAAACATTCAAAGAAAACAAAACTACAGAAAAAATAATAAATATTCGTTTCATTGTACTAATATTTTTATTGTCTTATAGACTATTTTTCTCTATTAGAATAAAATCTCTTTATTTCGTTAATAAAAAATTCCTCTTTATTCTTATATGAACAAGACGCTCCATTCTCCATAAAATTCTGAACACATGGACCATTGCACAAAGGCAGGTATCTACAATCTAAACAATTCTTGTTCTCTATTGGCGAGATAGAATACATTTTACTTAATTTATCCTTTTGCCATTGGATAATACCATTATTGTCCAATATCCCCATTAAGTTGTCGGCTGTATAGTTTCTTGCCGTACATTTATAGACTTTACCATCATAATTAATGTTAGCATAATTAACCCTACTTGCATAACAAGTATAAAATGTACGAATACGCAATCCTCCTCCACAAATAACATTATAACTCTCTTTTTTCGCAGTCTTAATAAAGTCACAAAATATTTGCTTATTATTTAATACTTCATCTTTTGACTGCCACACTTGTTGTGTATTTATGGTTATATTTTTCCTTATTGCGAAAGGAAACTCTTCTAAAATAGAAAAAACATTTTCGTCCTTAAATGTATTAGCATCGTAGTTTATGCGTAAGTGTATATGGACATTATTTATATGACTGCACAACAAATTAATATTCCCTATTATTTTATCATACGAAGGTTTACCTGAAATATTTCTGATATAGTTGTGCGTTTTCCTACTACCATCCAAGGTTATTTGGTAATTAAAAAGTTCAATTTTGCGTAATTTTGGCAACATTTCTTCATTAATCAAATAACCATTAGTAGTAATGTTACAACTATATGGGATATTATTTTTCTTACAAATATTTTTGGCATATATTGATATAGGATATATAACGCTATCAAAACATAGCAATGGCTCGCCCCCGAACCACCCAAGAACAAGAGAAGAAATCTTTTCTACTTCAACTTTGTATTTTATATGTTTCTTTATTCGTCTTACGATTTTTTCAGACATTTTACCAGAACTATGGTCTTCATAACAATACCAACATCTAAAGTTACAACTCAAAGTAGGGTTAATTATTAAATGGTAATTTTGAGTATCAAAGACTCTTTTTTTATTCATAAATCTTATAAAGGTTACCTCGTCAAAAGATTCATCAATAATAAATCCCAACTTTTTTAAACGATCAAAATCATTCGGATAAGTTTCTTTGAAAGTATTCATGTCTTTCAACATATCTAATAGTGTATCATACTCTATCATAGACATGCAAAATCCATTACCAGTCAAACCATTAAATAATAATTTGTTATTATTGTAGTCTATAAAATAATTATACCTACTTTGCTTTTCCATAACTTTTTAAGTTGAACTGTCTGTATCAAAGTTAGGGCTTAATAGAGCAAGATTTATTTGGCACACAAATAATAATTGAATTTGTTCCACATTTTTCAGCGGAATTTACTTCGCTACACGAATCATCTGTACAAGATGTATTGCTACAGGTATTTGTACATTTAGAATTAGTACAAGAAGTACAATTCATATTTACATCGTCTGTTCCTCCTAAAATTTCTGCCTTCTGTAAAGAGTTTAAGGTTTCTTCAGAAAACATACTTACATTTTGTTTATTCTCTCTCAATCTTTTCATTTTACTATGTTTTTATATATTATTTTGCAAAGGTATACATTATTTTTTGAATTTTGCAAAAAAATAACAAAAAAAATCAATAATACTAATACAAAAAAAGATAACTTACAAATTATAAATAAAATATAGAATAAAAGGTTTCTTAAAAAAACTTGGTACTGCATCAAAAGTGTGTATTTTTTTGTCTTTTACACAGTTAGCACACTTTGGATCTTTCACACTTTTGACTAATCCATTTTAATCAATAGATCTGAAATTTTCAAACTTATTACAAATCTATAAAAGGAAAGATATAATTTTCCTAAAATAAGTAAATTTATCAAACAACAAAAAAGACTACGGGAGATTTATGCTCCTACAATCTTATTTATATCTTCGTCGGTTAGTGTTTTAGAGTCTTTCCCTTTTGGAATACGGTAATTCTTATTATTATATTTAATATATTCACCATAGCGACCGTTTAACACTTGTGCTCCGTTCGTAAATTCTTTTAATGGCGTAACGGTAGATTTTGATTTACCCAAAACTATCTCTATTGCCTCTTTAGAAGATAAAGTATTAGTGTCAGTTCCCTTTGGTATGCGATAATTCTTTTCTTTATAAGACAAATACAAACCAAATCTACCATATTTCAATTCTATTGGACTATCATCCAACGTTGTTATCGTTTTAGGTAAATCTTTAGTTAGGTTATCTTTCTTTTGTTTATTTTCTATGGTCTGTTCACACTCTTCCTGAGTAACAGTATAGGGATCAAGATTCTTTGGTAAAGATATATTCTTGTCTCCCCATTTAATATATGCACCATAACGACCCGTATTTACTATAATTTCCTTATCCTTATAAGTACCTAACATACGTGGTAAAGCAAATAATGCAAGAGCTTCTTGTAAAGTAATAGTGTTTATACTTTGATTTTCTTTCAAGGAAGCAAATTGAGGTTTGCTTCCTCCCAAGTTATCTCCTAATTGAACCATTGCACCATAACGACCGATTTTGGCATAAACATTTTGATTTGTTTTGGGATCTACTCCAATAAGACGTTCTCCTTTTTGTTTTTCTGAATTATCCTTTGCGTTTTGAACTTCTTTTATAAAAGGTTTATAAAACCTCTCTAACATTTTATGCCAATCCTCTTTGCCCCCTGCTATTTTATCAAAATCGCTTTCTACATCTGCCGTAAAGTTATAAGAAAGTATGTCTTTGAAATTATCTACCAAAAACTTATTAACTATAACACCTATATCGGTTGGTATAAGTTTGCTGGTTTCTTTACCATAATTTTCGTTTTCTATTCTTTTCTCTATATTATTATTCGTCAAAGTTAGAGTAGTTATTTCTCTTGTTTGAGCAGGAATAGAACGTTTTTCTACATAATCTCTTTTTTGTATTGTAGTAATAGTTGGTGCATAAGTAGAAGGACGACCTATCCCTAAATCTTCTAATTTCTTTACCAAGGATGCTTCATTGTATCTTGTAGGACGTAAAGTAAAAGTCTGTTTTGCGGTACTTTGTTGTAGTAGAAGAGGTTCGCCGACAGTTATATTTGGAATTATTGTTATTTCTTTTTCTTCTGTTTCGTCCTCATCTACACTTGCTTGATACAATTTCAGAAAACCATCGAATAAAATCACTTCTGCTTGCGATAAGAATATATTTTCGTTAGTGCTTATGCGAATATTAATCGTTGTTTTCTCTAATTTAGCGTCTGCCATTTGAGAAGCGACCATTCTTTTCCATATTAGACTATAAAGACGTGTTTGATAATTATCTCCTTCTATGGTAGTTCTTTGTAGAGAAGTAGGACGAATTGCTTCGTGTGCCTCTTGAGCTCCTTTGGATTTGGTAGTAAACTTACGAATCTGCAAATATTTTTCACCAAACATAGCAGGAATAATTTCTTTTGCCATTCCCAAAGCCATATCACTCAAATGAACCGAATCGGTTCTCATATAAGTAATATAACCTGCCTCATAAAGTTGTTGAGCGACCAACATAGTCTGCGAAACAGAGAAACCTAATTTACGAGATGCCTCTTGTTGTAGAGTAGAAGTGGTAAAAGGAGGAGCAGGTGTGCGTTTTTCTGGTTTTTTCTCCACGGCACTAACTGTAAAAGTAGCGTCCTTGCATTGAGATAAGAATGCGTTAGCCTCCTGTTCGGTATCAAATTTATTATTTAAGGTTGCTTTCAAAATACTTTTCTTATCTTGGGTATAGAATACAGCACTAACTTTGTAATGACTTGTAAGTACAAAATTTTTTATTTCTTCTTCTTTTTCTACTATTAATCTAACTGCCACACTTTGCACACGACCAGCAGATAATGCAGGTTTAACTTTTTTCCATAACACAGGAGAAATCTCATAACCAACAATACGATCCAAAACTCTTCTTGCCTGTTGAGCATTTACTAAATTGATATCAATTTGTCTTGGATTTGCGACAGCAGAAAGTATTGCCGTCTTGGTAATTTCATTAAAAACAATTCTCTTATTATCTTTCTTTTTCAGATTTAATTCCTCTGATAAGTGCCATGCTATTGCTTCTCCCTCTCTGTCCTCATCACTTGCTAACCATACGACTTTTGCCTTCTTTACTGCCTCTTTTAATTCTTTTACTACCTTTTTCTTCTCCTCTGGGACTATATAATGAGGCTCAAATCCGTGTTCTATATCAATTCCTAACTCTTTTTTCTCCAAGTCTCTTATATGTCCGTATGAAGACATTACCTTATAATCTGCACCTAAATATTTTTCTATTGTTTTTGCCTTTGCAGGAGACTCTACTATTACTAAATTATCTGCCATTTGCTCGTATAGATTAATTAATGAGGTGCAAAATTACAATTTTTTTTGAATACGAATATTATTTCTTTGCTATCAAGTGCAAAATTTGTAACAAAAATGTACAGAAAAATCACAATACACTCTCCAAACTACTTTTCTTAAAGATTATTTTTTCTTTCCTACTTATATTCTTTCATAATGTTTTGAAATAATTAGCATTTCGGTAGGTTTTCTTTCTTGTTGATTTGAGTTTTTGAGAGAATATATTATCAAAAAATTGCGTTTTTTCTTTGCCATGTAAAAAAAAGGTTGTAATTTTGAAACTTGAAAATCTAAAAGGGTGTTCTTATTTGCATTCTTGCAATTTTATAACTCTTAAAAACTAAAAGACTATGAAAGTAAACAAAAAAATATTTATCGCCGTCTTGGTTAGTTTGCCTGCAATCGTTTTTGCTCAAGTGCATGAGCGTAGTATGATGAAAAATCGTACAAATGTGGAGGACGAAAGTTCTTCTTATACATTAGGAATATTCAATGACACAACACAATATAGACAAAAATTTATAGAGTTTGCAACATTTGATGACAATGACGATGATGCTGCTTTGGATGAGAATGATATTATCTATGAAACATTCGATAATCAAATTGTACACTACCTAAAAAAGTTTGATTATACCACTATGCAAGGACAAATACCTATTCGTCTAACTAATGAGAAGGCAAAAAAATATTATACTTGTCCTGTGGAGGGTACAGTTACATCTCATTTCGGTCCAAGAAGAAAACGTTTCCATTATGGCACAGATATAGGTATGCGTACGGGTACTCCTATAAAGGTTATGTTCGATGGTGTTGTTCGTTACGCTAAATGGTGTAGCGGTTACGGCAATTTGGTCGTTGTTCGCCACGATAATGGTTTGGAAACTTACTATGGACACATGTCAAAGATAACTTCCAAGCCTAATCAAAAGGTAAAAGCCGGCGAAGTTATCGGTTTGGTCGGTTCAACGGGCAGAAGTTCGGGACCTCATCTACATTTAGAAATTCGTTATTTGGGTTCTGCCATAAATCCTGAGCATATAGTGGATTTTTCTACCTTCCAATTGAAAGATGATAATGAAATGTTCTACTTAACTCGTAATGATTTCAAACCTTCTTACGATAAATCTTCCTCTACTGCTAAATCCTCTTCTTCTCGTTATTTAGCAAAAACCAAGACACGTTCAACGCGTTCAGGTAATGGAGCATCTATCACAGTAAAAAAAGGAGAAACTCTATCACAAATTGCTAAACGCAACGGAACAACGGTCAAAAAACTTTGCAAACTCAATGGTATCAAAGGTAATAAAATAAAAGCAGGACAAAAATTAAAGGTTAGATAGTTGTTTTTCATGTAATTTTTTCATATTTGTGCGATGTTATTTTTTGGCATCGCACTTTCTTTTTGCTACTATTTATAAAAAATGTATTAACTTCGCAATCGCTTAAAAACAAAATAATAAAAGATGAATTATCCATCAATATACTTGGAAAACATTATAAACGAATTTAGTAAATTACCAGGAGTAGGCAGTAGAACTGCTCTTAGATATGCTCTTTTTTTATTATCCGAGGATGAAACTACTTCTAATCAACTCTCTGAAGCAATACGTCTTATGCGATCTAATATAAAACTTTGCAAACATTGTTTTTCTATCTCCGATGATGAGGAGTGCGAAGTTTGTAAGGACGAAAAACGCAATCATAGTATTGTTTGTGTGGTTGAGAACATAAGGGACGTTATGGCAATAGAGAATACTAAGACTTATAATGGAGTTTATCATGTTTTGGGGGGTATTATCTCTCCCATAGAGGGCATCTCTCCAAGCGATATAAGAATAAAAGAATTGATAGAACGAATTAGCAAAGAAAATATTCAAGAGATAATTTTAGCCCTGCCAACTACTATGGAGGGAGATACTACATGCTTTTATATTAATAAGTTAGTCAAGGATATAAACGTAAAAGTAACCGCCATAGCAAGGGGTATCGCTATTGGAGATAATATAGAATTTGCGGACGAAATTACTTTGGGTCGCTCAATAATTAATCGCCAACCTTTTGGTAGTATGAATATGTAATTTTTCATTTTTATTTATTAAAAAGGAAGACAAAAACAAAGTAATAATACGTATTCTATTCCTTTTATCTTATTAGTACAGAAGAAAATATATTGTTTTAATATCTTTTTCTTATAATCAAAATCAAATAAAAAGTAGTCGCATTATACTCTCTACCTAAAACCTCTGAATTTTTCTTTCATTTGCATCTTTTTGAATACTTTTCATCTAAAATATTAGTGTCCGCTAAAATATATTTTTAGATATAATTAACCTCTTTTCAGCAAATTCCAAAATAGAATAATCTTCCAAACATACGCTTTCCAAAAATTCTTTAAGTGATCGTTTTGTTATGATTTTTCTGTTATTTTCTACTCCGTGAAACATTCATTAAAATTTCACGATAGGAAAAATAGAACATTTTAAAGAAAATAAAATTCGAATAGTATCGCATTTCGTCAAAATAAAATCAATAACTATTCAAATAACTTCAATAACTATTCAAATAACTTCAATAACTATTC
>CAVGDP010000251.1:0-6402 GCA_963627985.1 uncultured Eubacteriales bacterium | reverse complement strand
ATTTTGATAATTTCAGCACCTATTCTAACTATTATATAATCAAATCGTTACAAAGACGAAAAATTTGCTTATTTTTATTCAGAATACACCTCTAAAAAAAGACCTTATAGGGAAAATAGAACATTTTGGGAGCGTGAAACATTGCAAAATTTTGGCGTTTTCATTATAGGTTAGAATAAAAAATTAGGTTCCGTATCAAAAATAATCATCTACTAATCTCAAAAATATTAGTATTCTCTAAATCTGTTTATTCTAATTTTTGTATTTATTTATTAGAGTACGGCAAACACACTTTTATTGAAATATTTCTTAGTTATTCCTTTTTTTTCAAAATAAAATTGTACCTTTGTGGAAATTTTTGGTTATTGTTCAACTATCAAAATAATGTAGAGAATGACATGGAACTTCCAAAATGGATAAATAATATTAACGAACGATTAATGGATTCTATCTATGCCTCCTTCGTTAGACAGATAGCAGGAACTCTTATTACTTCCGAGGCCAAAGATATACACACCGCTATCATTCAAACCAAACAACAAGAAGCATTATCACAAGAAATAACTATTCTTAAAAAAACAAGATAATAAAAAAACAACAACCAAAAAAGAAATTCGAATTACATTCTAAACTAATAGAATTGAAAAGAAAAATTAAATATATATGGATAAACTAAAGATGCAAAGTGCCAACGGCGTACAAGATAATATACAGAAGATTGCACAACTATTCCCTAATTGTGTAACAGAGACAATTGTAGGATATTATGATAATGGTTCGCCTATTATCAAACACCAAATAGACTTTGAGAAACTACAACAAGAACTCTCCGATGTTATTATATCTGGCGACCAAGAACGATATCAATTCACATGGCCCGACAAACGTAAAGCAATACTTGTAGCCAACGCCCCTATTAACGCCACTCTCCGCCCTTGCCGTGAAGAGAGCGTAGACTTTGACACTACGCAAAACCTCTATATAGAAGGCGATAACCTCGATGTATTGAAGTGTCTTAAAGAGACCTATCTTCACAAAATTAAGATGATCTACATAGACCCTCCATACAACACTGGCAACGACTTTGTATACGAAGACGACTTCGCCGAGTCTACTTCCGATTATCTTGCTAACTCCGGGCAATTCGACAAACAAGGCAACCGTATGGTAACGAATACCGAGAGCAACGGCCGTTTCCACACGGATTGGCTTAACATGATCTACCCCCGTCTCAAAATCGCAAGAGACCTACTAACAGAGGATGGAGTTATATTTATATCTATTGATGATAATGAGGTGGAGAATTTGAAAAAGATATGCGGGGAAATATTCGGAGAAAGAAACTTCGTGTCCATTATAAATTGGAAAAGAAGCGGAGGAAGACAAGACAGCAAATATTATGCTGTTGTTCATGAGTATATCCTCTGCTATGCAAAGGACATATCAAGTTTTGAAGCTGGCGAAGAAATTAAAACAGGAGAAGTGTATCCGAAGTATGATGAGGTGAAAAAACGCTATTATAAAACCCAACTTTTACGAAAATGGGGATCTAATAGTCTTCGAGAAAATAGACCTAATCTTTATTATCCAATTCAAGGTCCAGAAAGTGCGGAAGTATATCCTATTATATACCAAGAAGCTGCGGAAAGCGACCTTGGATTTGTTAAAATCCAAGGTCGCTGGCGCTGGGGCGCCAGCAACCTTGCTAATGCACAAAAGGAAGGACGTATTGAATTTCAAAAGAATAAGTGGAATGAATGGGTCGCTTATGAAAAGATATTTGCTCCTTTGGAAGGCGAAGAGAATACAAAGAAATATACCACATGGATAGATGATGTTAGTAATGGAACTGACACGATAAAGAATCTATTTACAAAGACGATTTTTGATTATTCTAAATCATCCGAGCTTGTAATAAGATTTCTTAAGATGGCTAACTTGAAAAAAGAGGATATTTGTTTGGACTTCTTCAGCGGTTCTGCCACGACCGCTCATGCGGTTATGCAACTTAATGCAGAGGACGGAGGTAATCGCAAGTTTATTATGGTACAACTTCCGGAGTTGACTGATAAGAAGAGCGAAGCATATAAGGCTGGATATAAGAATATCTGCGAAATTGGAAAAGAGAGAATTCGTCGGGCGGGGAAGAAGATAAAGGAAGATAATCCGTTGACAACACAAGACCTTGATATAGGATTTCGTGTATTGAAACTCGATAGTACTAATATGGAAGATATCTACTATTCTCCAAGGGAGACCAACCAAAAAGACATATTCAGTATGATAGACAACGTAAAGACTGATCGTACAAGCGAAGACCTACTATTTCAAGTAATGTTAGAATTGGGTGCTACGCTCGACAGTAAGATAGAGAAGAGAATAATAGCCAACAAGACTATATATAACGTGGCAGACAATTACCTTGTGGCTTGTTTCGACAAGGACATAACAGACGAAGTGGTAACTGCGATTGCAAAGATGCAACCTATATATGCCGTACTTCGAGACGCAAGCATGCAAACCGACTCTATTGCCACTAACTTTGAACAGATATTCAAGACATATTCTCCTAATACGGTAACGAGGGTACTATAAAAGACAAAACGACAAGAGTACAAATAGATATGAAAAAGGATAACGAAAGAAAAGGACGGCAGTCAAATAACGATGCAGTATTTTATCCTGTACCAGAGTCAAGACATACTATGCCTACTTGGTACGGAAGTATGTTAGAACAAATAAAAAATCTTATTAGTACTGAAAGAAGGCATGTGATGTGGGAAGCTAACATTATGATGACAATGATGTATTACCACATAGGCAAAAGGATATTACAACAAAGTCTTTCCGAAGGGTGGGGAGCAAGAGTAATTGACAGACTATCAGCAGATCTAAAAGAATCATATCCAGAGATGAAAGGATTTTCTCCTCGCAATCTAAAATATATGCAACGTTTTGCAAAACTATGGCCAGATGAAACAATTGTGCAACGCTGCGTTGCACAATTACCTTGGAGACATATTATCTGTTTAATGGAAAAAGCAAAAGAACCTAATCGTAGACTTGTAATAGTATTTCATTAAGACTATATTAGCATAATAAATATATTGACGACTTTGAATAGAAAGGATAAGTAGAAAATCTATGGAATTAAAATTTAAGATACAACAATATCAAACCAATGCAGTAGACAACACTATTGAAGTATTCAATGGCCAGCCTAACCTTAACTCACTTGAATACAAGATAGACAAGGGCAAGAAGTATACAGAAGTAAATGGAAAACGTATTGAGCAGAAAGATATATACGATGATATGGGTTATAGGAATGAGGATATTGTTCTATCACAAGAGGAACTATTGAAGAATATTAACAAGATTCAAACTGCAAACAATATCCACCTATCAAAAGAATTAGTTAATAATCTTGGTGCTTGTCAACTTGATATAGAAATGGAGACGGGTACAGGAAAGACATACGTCTATATTAAGACTATGTTTGAATTGAATAAAAGATATGGTTGGACGAAATTTATAGTCGTAGTACCGAGTATTGCTATTCGTGAGGGAGTAAAGAAAAGTTTTGATATTACGCAAAGTCATTTTATGGAAATCTATGGCAAGAGAGTACGTTACTTTATTTATAATAGCAACAATCTTAATCAAATAGATGCTTACTCTCAAAGTGCAGATATCAATGTAATGATTATAAACACTCAAGCGTTCAATACACTAAAGGAAGGAAGCAAGAACAAGGTTGCTCGTATTATTTATGACAAGCGTGACGAATTTGGATCTCGCCGCCCTATCGATGTTATTGCTACCAATAGACCTATTATTATTCTTGATGAGCCACAGAAGATGAGTGGTAGAGAAACGCAGAACGCCTTAACTAAATTCAAACCGTTATTTACACTTAATTACTCTGCTACACACAAAGAAACTCATAACCTTATCTACGTATTAGACGCTTTGGACGCCTACAATCAGAAGTTAGTAAAGAAAATAGAGGTAGTGGGCTTTGAATTAAAGAACCTCAAAGGTACGGATAGTTATTTGTATCTTGACAATATTATATTATCAAAAAACAACCCTCCGCAAGCACGTCTTGAAATAGAGATACAAGACAGGAATGGTAATATCAAACGTACCTATAAGAATATCACAGAAGGAGATGACCTTTATTTTTTATCTGGTGAAATGCAACAATACAAAGGGTATACAGTAACTGAAATATGTATAGACCCGATGAATAGTTTTATAGTTTTTGGAAATGGGATAAAGCTATATGTAAAAGAAATACAAGGCAATATTACTGCCGATCATAAAGTACGTATTCAGATACGAGAGACTATCAAAGCTCATTTTCGCAAAGAGGCAGAACTATACAAACGTGGTATCAAATGTCTTTCATTATTCTTTATTGATAAAGTAGAAAATTACCGATGGTACGATGATCATGGTAATCAAAAACTCGGACGTTATGGTAAGATATTTGAACAGGAATATATGGCGGTATTTAACGAGAACAGAAATTTATTTGACCCTAACTATATATCCTATCTTCTGAATATCTCTGCTAATGATACTCATACTGGTTATTTCTCTATTGACAAAAACACAGGACACGCTATAGACAGTGTAGTAAAACGAGGAAGCGACCAAAGTGACGACATATCTGCATACGATCTCATATTGAAAAACAAAGAACGATTGTTGAGTTTTGCTGAACCTGTACGTTTTATATTCTCCCACTCCGCTTTAAAAGAAGGCTGGGACAATCCTAATGTATTTCAGATATGCTCACTTAGACAGAGTAATAGCGGAATACAGAAGCGACAAGAGGTTGGACGAGGTTTGCGTCTTTGTGTAGACCAAAATGGTATTCGGCAAGATAATGATACAATACCTAATGAGGTACACAAAATAAACAAACTAACGGTTATCGCCTCCGAAGGTTATGCATCTTTTGTTGCAGACTTACAAAAGGATATCAAACAAGACTTGTACGACCGTCCGACAAAAGCCGATACTGATTTCTTCGTTGGTAAGATATTCATATTGGAAGATAGTTCTCGCCACACAGTAAGTAAGGAGGAAGCACAAGACATTTATTTCCAACTCCGTACTAATGGCTATATTACAAAGGATACTACAGTAACTGAAGCTTTTCGTAATGACCTTGCGAAAGAAAGTCTAAAACCACTTACGGACGAGCTAAACCCTTATACTAATCAAATTTATAAATTATTGCAAGGTATATTTGATCCAAATATTCTTGATGATATGATTGAGAATGGTAGCAAGATTAATGCTCCAGAGAATAAGCTTAACGATAACTTCTCAAAGAAAGAATTTCAAGAGTTATGGAAACGCATTAATCATAAGTACGCCTACACTGTAGAATTTGATAGTAATGAACTAATAGATAAGGCTATCTATGCTATTAATAAAGAACTAACTGTTACCCAACTTAGCTATATAGTAACACGTGGAGAACAAAAAGACAATGCTACCCTTGATGATATGAAAACTGGTTCTATAATGAATCAACAAGAATCTGCAACAGATAAATTAAAAACAGCAATTGTAAGCAATATAAAGTATGACCTATTAGGCAAAATCAGCTCTACAACCAAACTTACTAGAAAAACTATTGCCACAATACTCTCAAAAATTAGACCTCAAAAATTCAACCTATACAAAGCCAATCCTGAAGAATTTATTAGGAATGTAAGTCATCTTATTTTGGAACAAAAAGCAACTATCATTGTTGAACATATAACTTACAATCAAGTTGAAGGATCGTTTGATAGTAATATCTTTACTCAAGAAAAACATACTACTATTGATAAAGCTTTTGAAGGAAAGAAAAGTATTGTAGATTATGTTTTCACTGATAGTAAAAACGAGATGGAATTTGTTAAGGATATAGATACAGCCAAAGAAGTTGTAGTATATGCTAAACTTCCTAAAGGCTTTCATATTCCAACGCCCATAGGTAATTATTCTCCAGATTGGGCCATTGTTTTTCAAGAAGGCGAAGTAAAACACCTCTATTTTGTAGCAGAAACCAAAGGGTCAATGTCAAGTATGGATTTACGCAAAATAGAAGAAAACAAAATAGCCTGTGCCGAGAAACTCTTTGAAAAACTATCTGCCGATAACATAAAGTATGGTAAAATAGATAGTTTTGCTACACTAATGGACATTGTAAAGTAATATACAAACGCCTTACCATTATCAAATCTAATAGTGCATTTTAGTTGTATTTTATTATTAGTGTCCGGTAAAAATCTGCAGATAAAATAATTTCTTACCAAGATTTATAATAAACTTACAAAAACATTGCAATGTTTCACGCTCACAAAATGTTCTATTTTCCCTATATGTTCATTTTTT
>CAVGDP010000250.1:0-12741 GCA_963627985.1 uncultured Eubacteriales bacterium | reverse complement strand
TTTTGATAAAATGCGATACTATTCGAATTTCTATTTCTTTAAAATAATCTATTTTCCCTATCGTAAAATTTTAAGCAACGTTTCACGTAGTGAAAATGATTAGAAAAAACATAATAAAACGAGTGTTTAAAGTTTTTTTAGAAAAAGGAGGATGGAATATTGTTTTATTTGGTAATTTTATTGAAAATAAATTAGTTATATCTAAATAGATCTATTTTACAGGACACTAATAGAAATTAATAAGAAATGGAGACTGTTGGATGATGCTTGGGGAGGAAAGGATACTACTAAAAAGGAATTGTATTTTGCAAAAAAATAATCGTTTATGTGTCTCTTAAATACGTATTAAAATAAAATTCAGAAAATAAACAAAACCAAACAGAGATGAAAAAGACATTTTTTGCCTTTCTAATGATTGGCGTTAGCTTAATAGTAAATTCACAAGTTGTTTATCAGGATTTTAGTAACGATCCAATAGATATTAGTGGCTCAAATTCTGAATATTCTTTATCTTTCTTTGCAGGAGAGGAGGTCTTTATTATTCAAAACTATTCTTCTTACGGCGAGGCAATATATTTTGCAAGTATGTCGCCAGGCTCGGCAGTAGTTTCTACGAAAGCAGATTATAACGCTAATGTGGATGCCCTTTTGGAAGGCTCTACAATAGGTGATAATTCTACTTATTTCGGTTATGATAATGAACAGTCGCCGTATTTCAATATTCTTTACTTGCCAAATGAGTATATGTTTGGCGAAAATATGAGTGGAGATAAGTATGTTGGTTTCAAATTCCAACATTCTAACGATATTTATTATGGTTGGGCACAAATAGAATTGCAACAAGAGGGTGATAATTACAAAGTTATACTTTGGGCGTACGCTTATCAATCTACACCAAACACTCCGATTAAGGCGGGAGATAAAGGGTTGAGTTGTTTGGGAAATACTATGCAAGAAGTTGCTTTGGAGGTGTATCCTAACCCAGTAAATAATCGTATTTCTTTACTAACGACTCGGAAGATAGATAATGTTGAGGTTGTTAATAGTTTAGGACAAAAGGTCTTTCGGACGGAAAAAACGGAGAATATTGATATTTCTAATTTGGATAAAGGATATTATATTTTGAATGCACAAACCAAAGACGGAATGATAACAAGAAAATTTGTTAAACAATAAAAATCTCAAAAAATAAAATAACAAAACCTATTCTATTGAGTAGGTTTTGTTTATTATAAAAGAATACCAAAGTAGAATCATTACTTCAAGTAAAATTCTTACTACCTAAAACGATATTATAACGTTAGGATGATTTATTTGTACGATATTTTACTAGGATTTTAACAATCTGTTTGCTCAATGGGTTGAGTACCTGGAGCAGCTTTCTCTATCTTTTGAGATTTGTAATGATTCTCCTCGAAACATTCGTCTCCATCGCAAGCGATAAATAACAAAGGTAAAGCGAAAATAGTAATCAAAGATATTACTATAAACTTATTCTTTTTCATAATAGTGATGTTTTATTTAATTATTTAATTATACTTGAAAATTCCAGTTGCAAAAGTAATATATTCCGAAATATACACAAAGAAAAACGAAAAAAAATACCAAAATGTTGTCCTTTTTATAATAAAAATGTTTTTTTTAAGTTTATAAATTGATTTGTTATTTAGAAGGTTAAAAAAATAGTTTTAATTCAGAGAGTTGATGTTTGCAAAGAAGAATATAGCGATATTTCTATTATTGATAGGTGGATGTTTGTCCCTTCGGGCTCAGAGTACAGCAGGAAATGAGGCGTTTGCAGTGCTAAACCTTTTCAATTCTGCACAAATGACGGCAAGAGGTTTGAGCTTTATGCCACGTTATACTAATGATGTGCCTTCGGCATTAACAAATCCTTCGCTTATTGGCGAATCGCTTAATAATAAAGGTACAATTACTTATACGGATTTGTTTGGTAGTACTTTTCAGGCGGCACTTTCTTTTGCTCATACCTTTAATAAGGTTGGTACTTTGGGTTTTGGACTACAATATATCAATTATGGTAGTTTCAAACAGACAGAAGCAAACGGCGAGGTAACGGGTACTTTCTATGCTAACGAATATATGTTTACTGTTGGGTGGGGAACGCAAGTGGAGAAGAATATATATTTGGGTGCTACGTTTAAGCCTTTGGTTTCTCAATATGAATCGTATTCTTCTTTCTCATTGGCGTTTGATATTGCGGCAACGTATAACAATCCTAATAAGAGTTGGCAAGTTGCGATGATATTAAAGAATATTGGTCGGCAGATTTCGTCTTTTAATAGTGTAAGAGATACGCTTCCAACTGATTTGCAAATAGGATATTCAAAGAAATTCTCTCACGCACCGTTGATTTTATATGTTGTTGCGGACAATCTAACCAAATGGGATATAAGAGAAAACGACCCTTTGAACCCAAGAGATAAACAATCTATTAGCGGAGAGGTAGATAAGGAGAATAAACTTTCGGCATTTTTGGATAAAGGTTTTCGTCATTTGCAATTCGCTGTGGATATACAACCATCGCAACATTGGTATCTATCAATAGGTTACTCATGGCGAAGACATCAAGAAATGAAAGTAGAAGATGCTTTCTCAATAGCAGGTATTTCGTACGGATTAGGAATAAAATACAAACAATTCACACTTTCTTACGCAAGAAACGAATATCATAATTACGGCTCACCTAACTATATTACATTAGGATATACATTCTAAAAATGGACAATAAGGTAAAATAGAATTTATAGTAATAAGGAGACTATAATATTTGATTTTATTTGGATAATATTTTATATTATTTGGATAAGTGTTTCTATTAGGTATTTTTTTCGGTTAATTAGTAGGGTATGGATAATAATTATATTGTCTAACGAAGGAGAGATTATAAGAAAGGTTTATAGTGTCTTATTCTATATATATTTGTGATTACGATGGAATAGAATATGTTTGGGAAGCAAGATTAATAATTATTTAAGGAGGGTTAAAATGGTTGAGGTTGCAAATAAGAAAAAGAAAGATAAACAAATACCTGTCTGTTTATCTTTCTTTAATAATATTAGATTTGGTTTAATCTTATTTACTTATATATCTAACAAAGTAATTCTTGATATCTGCTTGCTCATACAAGACACCTATTGGAGAGAGTCTTTGCATACGAGCATTAGCACTTCGCATATACATTTGGCGAATTGTTTCTATATCATTAGGGGTAGTATTCTTTCTTATATCATCAATATTGACAACATAAACTCCATTAGAGCCTTTAATAGGTTTAAGCATACCTTTGTTTTTCTGTCCTGCAATAGTGCCAATAACACTCATCTCTGCACCAGAACGACCATAATATGGAGAATTAAATGAAACATTCAAAACAGTATCAATAGTAGTGGCAGTCTTTGAAGCAAAAGACTCTAAGGTTTTATTGGATTTTAGAGTTTGATTTGCTTTGTCTAATAATTGTGTTGCTTTCTTTTCTATTTTTACTAAACGTTCAAATTGAGGATTTTCTTTTAAGGTTTCCAAAGATATGATACCTTTTTCTTGAATAGTTTTCAAGCCAACGATAACGAACATATCTTGGAAGTTATCTATATCTTGCAATTCAAATATTTCAGGTGCTATCTCGCCTTCTTTGATTTTTTTACCAAAAGCCCAAGAAATTATTTCTCTTGCGTAAGGAGTGCCGTCTAATTGATAAGACAATTGATTGATAATAGTTGTATTAAGGTTAAGGTTTTCTTTTTGTGCTTGTGCTTTCATAGAAGAAAGATCCTTAACTTTGGAAAGGAAGATATTTGCTTTGTCTTTTACATCGTTTATTGTTTTATCGCTAGGGCGGATACCCATAACTACTTTGGCAATTCTTATTTTGGAATGCAATTCGGTTTTGTCTGTTACTTTAATAATATAGTCGCCTGCTCCGTCTGGACGAGTATATAAGAATACGCCATTAACAGGAGTTGTAATCATAGAGGCAAACATATCTTCTAAAAGTTGTCCATCTGTTATCCAACCTTGATCGCCAAATTTATCTTTGCTATTAGGGTCATCGGAGAATTTGGCAACATTTTCGTTGAATAATTCAGGGTTCTTACTTATCACATTATATAGAGAATCAGTTAATGCTTTTTGTTGTTCTGGGGTACGCTTGATTTGTTCTGCTCCGATTTTGTTATTAAGTACAATAATCATAGAGAATTTAACAGAATCAGGACGAGATTGTTCGTTTAGGATTTTACCAAATATCCAATTATTACCTACTTGACGAGGCTCCATATAAGAACCTGCACTTTTGGAGGCGAGAATAGAATCTGGGAAAAAAGTAGTAATAGCACGATCCGTTTTTTTGTAATAAGTGCTATCATATTTAGTATCGGATACAGAAGAAACAAAGGCTTCCATTTCGGTGTTTGGAGTGTTTTGTATTTCTTCAAATAACTTAACAACAGAGTCATTGATTGTGGTAATATCTGCAGGAGACGGATTGACATCAAATTTAACGAACTCTAAATGTCTTGTCTCTTCTGGTTGGAAAAATTCATTTTTATGCTCTTGATAATACTTTTCGTAATCTGCGTCAGTAAGTTTTATTTTTGTATCATCAACAGAAGAATAAGGTAAAACAACATAACGAGTATCTGCTACCTTCTCACTCATATTTGCTAAATATTTAGCCATCGCTTTTGGCATATAGAAACTTTTCATTAAGGCGATGGAATATTTTTGTTGTAAACGTTCGTCTATTGCACTTTTTTTGATTTGTTGCCAAATTTGTTTTTGTTCTGCTTGCATATTATCGTATTGGGACATAATTTGGCGAACATTTTGTGCATTATATTGTCCAGTAGTTGGGTCAGTAAATTGCTGACGTGCTACATTAGAAATAAATGTTCCTAAAAACATATCACTAACTTCGTCTTCTCCTACTGTAATACCCAAAGCATTACATTCTCTATCCAAAAGTTTTTCGCTAACAAGTTGCTGGAATGCCATAATCTTTGCTTGAAAAGATTGCTCTTGCGACATCTTACCGTCTTGGTTTTGATTACGCATATTATTTTCATTCATTTCGCTTAAAGATTCAAACTCGTTAATGTTGATATCCATATTATCAATAGAGGCAACTTTGGAAGGCATACCTTCTCCGGTGTTTCTTGTTAGGAGATCACTAAATACAAATGCAAGAATTGCAATAGCAACAATAGTTACAGCCAATCCTCCTTTTTTTCTAATTCTACCAATTATAGCCATAGTATTTACTAAATTTTTATTTATTTAATAAGTTTTTATATTAATTTCAAGTTTGCAAAATTATAAATATTTTTTCATAATAAGAAGGTTTGTAAAATATTTTTTTGATAAAATATGTTTTTTTTATTTTATAATGTTTAATTTTGCAAACGAAATTACTAACAAAAAAGAAGAAATAATAATGAAAAGACTAAAGAGTTTTCTGTTGTTGGGTATTGCTACAATTGTATTACCTTTTTGTATAATTGCTCAAAATAATACCAAGACGGATAGGAGTTTTGAATTATCAAAGAATTTAGAGGTTTTCTCGGCAGTTTATAAAACTTTATACAACACGTATGTGGATGATATAAATGAAGGAGATTTGATACAAACAGCAATTGATGCTATGACGAATAAATTAGATCCTTATACCAACTTCTATCCAGAGAGTCAAATAGAAGATGTTAAACTACAGATGTTAGGTGAATATGGCGGAATAGGGGCGTTAATTCATTCAAAAGACGGCAAGACGATAATCTCCGAACCATACGAAGGTATGCCTGCTTACGAGGCGGGATTAAAAGCAGGTGATATTATCTTGGAGGTAAATAATCAAGACGCAAAGGGAAAAACAAATGATCAAGTTAGAGAATATCTGCGTGGACAAGCGGGTAGTGATATTGATTTGAAAATAGAAAGAGACGGCAAGATAATGAATTTTAAGTTCAAAAGAAAAGCAATCTCTCTTCCTAATGTTCCTTATAGTGGTATGTTGACTAATGATATTGGTTATATCAAATTAAATGAATTTACAAAGAACGCTGCTAATAATGTATTGTCTGCTTTTAATACTTTGAAAAAACAAGGTATGAAAGGTTTGATATTAGATTTGCGTGGTAATGGCGGAGGTCTACTTAATGAGGCAGTAGATATAGTAAACATCTTTGTTGATAAAGGTGAAACAATAGTTACAACCAAAGGAAAATTAGCCAACAGAAATCAAACACACAAAACAACTAAAACAGCAGTAGATACCAAGATACCTATAATAGTATTAATAGATCAATCTTCTGCATCTGCTTCAGAAATAGTAAGCGGATCATTACAAGATTTAGATAGAGCAGTTATTATGGGACAAAGAAGTTATGGCAAAGGTTTAGTACAAAATGTAATTCCTTTGGTATATAATACACAACTAAAAGTAACGGTATCCAAATATTATATACCTTCGGGACGATGTATACAAGCGATAGATTATTCTCATAGAGATAATTCTGGTCGTGCTTTGAAAATAAATGATTCACTCCGCACAGCATTCAAAACAAAAGGTGGTAGGACAGTTTATGATGGTTATGGAATAGAACCAGATAGTATTCTCCAAACAGAATATGCTAGTCAGATATCTATTGCTTTACTTTTGAAATTCTTGCCTTTTGATTACGCAACACAATTTGTAAGAAATCATTCTACTATACCAAGTCCAAAAGAATTTAAGATAACAGACGAAATATACGAAGACTTTGTCGCTTTTCTACAAGACAAAGATTATACATATACAACGCCGACAGAAGAAGGTATAAAGGTATTAATGAATAATGCAAAGGATGAGAAATGCGATGATAATGTGAAAAAATTATTAGAACAAGCACAAGAGAAAATAAAAGAAGATAAGAAAAACGACCTTTATAAATTCAAAGATGAAATAAAAGAATTATTATTAAGTGAAATAGTTGTCAGATATTATAATCAAAAAGGTAGGGTAGAGGCAATGATTCAGAACGATAAAGAAGTTAAAAAAGCAATTGATCTACTTAATAATATATCTGCATACAATCCTATATTGAAACCTAAAAAATAAAAATACAGAGATGAAAAAAATATTTTTAATTACATTATTTTCAATAGTAAGTGTGGTAGGTTTTTCTCAAACTAATCTAACTAATGAAGAAAAACAATATTTAGACTTCTTATATGAATATATGCCACTAAGCGATAAGTTAGATTATGATACATCTTTCTATATTGCTCAAGTAAGATCTGCTATTGAGACAAGAAATACTTTCTCTTGGGGTAAGAAAATACCAGAGGATATATTCAAACATTTTGTTCTTGTTTATAGAGTAAATAACGAAAACTTGGATACTGCAAGAATGGTAATGTTTCGTATGCTCAAAGATAGAGTGAAAGATAAGAGTATGTACGACGCTGCTTTGGAAGTTAATCATTGGTGTCATGAGTATGTTAATTATAAAGCGTCTGATGGTAGAACTTCTTCTCCTTTGGCTTCTATGCGTACCTCTTGGGGACGATGTGGAGAAGAGAGTACTTTTACGGTAACTGCTTTGCGTAGTGTAGGTATTCCTGCTCGGCAATGTTATACTCCGCGTTGGGCTCATACAGATGATAATCACGCTTGGGTAGAAGTTTGGGTAGACGGTAAATGGTATTATATGGGTGCATGCGAACCAGAAGCTAAACTTAATGTTGGCTGGTTTGATGCTCCTGTCAAACGTGCTATGATGGTACATACTACTGTATTTGGTAAATACGACGGCAAAGAAGAGAAGAATCGTGTAGAGGATAAATATTCTGTGATAAATCTTTTGGGTAATTTTGCTCCTACAAAGAAACTTACCATAACACTCTTAAATGAAAACGGTACTGTACAACCTAATGTTGAGGTCTCTTTTGGTCTTTATAATTATGCTGAATATTATCCTTTGGCTACAATAAAAACGGATAGTCTTGGCAAAGCAACTCTAACGACAGGTTATGGTGATTTGGTAGTATGGGCGAAAACTGATAACGCTTTTTCGCAAAAACAAGTATTGGCACAAGAAACTAACGTAACAATTACTATCAAAAAAGATTTCTTACAAGAGATAGGAAAAACAAATATACTTACTCTTACTCCACCAAAAGCAATGCCTATTACTACTTTGGACGAAGATTTAGTAAAAAAGAATAACGAAAGATTGGTTTATGAAGATTCTATTCGTAATGCCTATATTGCTACATTTCCCAAAACAGATAATGACCTAATACAAAAATCTTGGGGAAATTATAGAGATATACAAAAAGTCTTGGATAGTAATAATCCATTAGCAGAAAAAATGCTCCGTATGGTTTATGATAAAGATTTAAGAGATGTTGATTACGCTACCTTTATGGATCATCTAAATAATATCAAAGAAGGTGAAACCTCTCCTTATATAATTAATCCACGTATAGCATTAGAGAAGATTACTCCTTGGCGTAGTTTTATCAAAGATTATTTTAAACAGATTAGATATGTATTTATTAATGGTAATGATTTGTCTGAATGGATTAGAATTAACATAAAAATAAATACCAAAGATAATTATTATGGCGTGCCTATTTCTCCTATCGGCGTTTTGAAGGCAAGACAAGCAGATATCAAATCAAGAGAAATTTTATTCGTTGCTATTGCAAGAACGTTTGGGATAGAAGCACGTTATGAGTGGGCAACAGGTAGAGCACAATGGAGAAAAAACTCTGATTGGCAGTATGCTTTCGCCTTACCAAATACTAATAAAGAAGAGAATAATTGTACTTTGATAGTAAGCAACAATGATAAAGCGAACGCTATCAAACCAGAATATTATATGCAATTTACTATCCAAAAATTAATTAATAACAAATTCCAAACATTAGATTATGAATACGACCCTCATTTTGATAAATTCCCAGATACCTTACAAGTTAGCGAAGGAGAATATAGACTAATGGTTGGTAATCGTAATTCTGCCGGCAAAGTAAGAGTAAGTGAAACATATCTTACTCTAAAACCTAATCAAACTACTAATGTTACGATAACAATACCCGAAATAGAAGAAGAGGTTGCTTCGTATGGAGAAGTAAGTTTAGATAATACTCTAAAATCTATTTCTTATAAAGGAAGTCTTGCTAATCAATCTTACAATATTAAGCAAATAATTAACAAAGATAAAGCCGTTATTGTAGCAGTAATAGATCCTTATAAAGAGCCTTCAAGACATTTATTGGTAGATATAGCAAAGAGTAAAGTAGATTTTGATAATCATAAGGATGTTACTTTAGTTTTGGTTTTGGATAATAGTTTATTGAATAAAGGTTTCTCAACTAATAGTTTCCCTAATTTACCAGAGAATACTATTGTCTTATTAGACAAAAACAAAACAATAGAAAAACAAATCCTAAAGGCGACTAAATGTGAGTTTCAAGGTAATTACCCTATTCTTACTTTGATAAACAAAGGCGATATTATCTATTTGTCGCAAGGTTACAAAATATCTTCACAAGAAGAGTTATTGAAAATTATTAAGAAGTTGAAATGAAAAAATTGTTTTTAATGATATTATTTTCTTTGGCAAACGTAGTCGTATTCTCTCAAATAGAATACGGCTATGAAAGACCAAAGAGTAGTACTGATCCTTGGAAATTTGGTATCAATGTTAATGTTAGTAGAGATTGGATAAATCAAACTAATGGTATTAATAAAGATATCGGTTGGAAAGCGGGTATTTGCGGAGAGAAACATCTTGTCTATAATATATATTTCCGTCCTATTTTGAATTTTGTTAGTAAGGGTTATACGTATGAAGAAGAATTAACTGCAAGAAATGAGATTAATGCTTATTTAATGGATTTGGAACTAACCTTTGAAATGAAATTTGGAGACGAAAGACGTGGTAGAGGTTTTCTCTGTTATTTCGCACCTTTCTTTACGTATGGTATAGGTGGTACAAGCAAATTTACTAACAAAAATCCTTACGATAGCGAAGGTAATATTCCTGATAATTATCTAATAGAACAAGAATATGAGACTTTTGGCGAAAATTCTATCAAAAAAGAAGATATTGGTTTCTTATTTGGCGTAGGATACGATTTCAATCATAATTTAGAATTGAATGTGTATTACGCTATGGGATTTCTTAATATAGGTTCTTATAATAATTTTCGTTGGCGTAATTATAGTATAGGCTTAACTTATTTTTTCAAGACAAATAAGAGACATTAGTAATAATAAAAAAAGCAAGTCCAGTATCAAAAAAAAGTAGGTAAATTCCCAAAAGTATTAATTTTGCAAAGGAAATTAGAATAATCAAAAATAAGAAAAAAGACCTTTCTCTAAACTTTTTTCTAAAATAATTTGCTTATTCTCAAACTTTTTTTGTAATTTTGCAAACAAATAAATGTTTAATATAACACACAAAAGAATTTATGAAGACTAAACCTATTTTCGCAATTATTCTAATTGCATTGCTTTCCTCTATGGGGGGGGTGTTAAGAGCGTATGATTTCTCATACACCTATCAAGGAAAGACGTTGAATTATGATACAACTTCTTCAAACACTGTACAAGTATCTAGGAATAATAGCTTAGATGGAGACATAATAATTCCTTCACAAGTAACTTATAATAGTACAATTTATTCGGTTACTTCTATTGGTAATTCTGCTTTTTGGTATTGTAGTAGTTTAACAAGTGTAACAATTCCTAATTCGGTTACTTCTATTGGTAATTCTGCTTTTTGGAATTGTATTAGTTTAACAAGTGTAACAATTCCTAATTCGGTTACTTCTATTGGTAATTCTGCTTTTGGGTATTGTAGTAGTTTAACAAGTGTAACAATTCCTAATTCGGTTATTTCTATAGGTAATTCTGTTTTTGGTGGTTGTAGTAGTTTAACAAGTATAGAAATACCTAATTCGGTTATTTCTATAGGTAATTCTGCTTTTTGGTATTGTAGTAGTTTAACAAGTGTAACAATTCCTTCTTCGGTTACTTCTATTGGTAATTATGCTTTTTGGTATTGTAGTAGTTTAACAAGTGTAACAATTCCTAATTCGGTTACTTCTATTGGTAATTCTGCTTTTTGGAATTGTATTAGTTTAACAAGTGTAACAATTCCTAATTCGGTTACTTCTATTGGTAATTCTGTTTTTGGTGGTTGTAGTAGTTTAACAAGTGTAACAATTCCTAATTCGGTTACTTCTATTGGTAATTCTGCTTTTGGGGATTGTATTAGTTTAACAAGTGTAAATATACCTTCTTTAGTTACTTCTATTGGTAGTAAAACATTTTATCATTGTATTAATTTGACTAATATTGATATGGATACATTATCTTCACTTACATATATTGATAGCAATGCTTTTGAGGAGTGTATTAGTTTGACAAGTTTTGAAATACCTTCCACACTTACTTCTATCGGAAACAATGTTTTCAAGGGTTGTGTTAGTTTAGATACTATTATTTGTAGAAGTACAACACCTCCATTAATCTCAAACGTATCAGCATTTGAAGACCTTCCTACCGATGCAATTTTGTTAGTCCCTTGTACCGCTGTTAATACGTATAAATCAAAAGGGACTTGGTTAAGATTTAAGAACTATACTTATTCTTACGAAACGTCATCGCAAGAAATTAGTGCTACAATTTGTGCAAATGAAACATATAATTTTAATGGTAAAATCCTGACAGCAAGTGGTATTTATACAGATACTTTAAAAAATACTAATGGTTGCGATAGTGTAATAACATTAACATTGAACACTTATCCAAGTTTTGAAAATCCTGTTATAGAACAAGTAATTTACGAAGGAGATAGCGTTAATTTTATGGGCAATACTCTTACCCACGCAGGTATATATAAAGATACTTTGCAAACTATTAATGGTTGCGACAGTATCTTTACTATGAAAATCTTTACATTACCAAAAGATACTATAACAGTTGTTCAACACGATACTGTAACATTATACGACACTATTACACAAATAATCTATGATACTATTATCCGTCCTTGTGCGAGAGTATACGCATATATTTATGCAACAATAAACGAGGGTGAAAAATATTCCGATTATGGTTTTACAAAGACAGAAGCAGGTACATACACTAATATTTTCAAGACAGAAGATGGTTGCGATAGTGTTGTGGTATTGTATTTAAGTGTCTTGTCTGGTTTAGATGAGGTGGAGACTTCACAAATTATGCTATACCCTAATCCAACGAACGAAAAAGTGTATTTATCTGTAACAAATATCCCAGATGCTGAGATAACTATTAGAGATATTCAAGGCAATGTTGTTAAGAAAGAGAACGTATTAGCAAATGAAACGGAGTTTGTTTTGGATGTTAAGGATTTGGCAAGTGGTACTTATACCATAATGTTAAGCAACGACAAGACAAGAGTAACAAAGAAACTAATCAAACGATAATCGCACAAAATATTGTGTGTAGTTACTCTAATAAGTGCCGATGTTATCCAAATAACTACGGCACTTATTTTAATAAACTCTGTACTTATTTAAATATTACTGTCCGCTAAAATATATCTATTTAGATATAACCAATTTATTTTCGGTGAAATTTCCAAATAGAACAATATTCCAAGCCACTTTTTCTAAAAAAACTTTAAGGGGTCGTTAAATTATAAATTTTCTAATATTTTTCACTGCGTGAAATATTGTTTAAAA
>CAVGDP010000249.1:0-10581 GCA_963627985.1 uncultured Eubacteriales bacterium | reverse complement strand
ATCAATAACTATTCGAATAACATCAATAACTATTCGAATAACATCAATAACTATTTAAATAGAATCAGTAATTATTCAAATAGAATCGGATATTATTCGGATAAAATCAAATATTATTTTAGTAAGATTAGATATTAGAGGGAGAGTAGTAGGAGGGGTTCTATAAATACGTGATAAATATTTAATGAGAATAGAAAAAAGAGTAATGAAAAAATAACTTACATAATCAGAATAAGAAAAACAATAAATAGAAAAGCAAGAAATAGGAAGAATGATAGATTTATTTTCTTTATTTACGTATGTATGATAAAAAATTTGTATCTTTGCACCCAAAATTAAAAGAGAAATTATGACAAAAGACAGAAAGGCTGCCGAATTACTTGTCAAGATTGCTATCAAAGCAATACAAGATAAATTAGGAAAGGATATTACACTTATAGATTTTGAAAATGTGAGCGGATCTTTATTTGAATTTTACGTTATATGTACGGCTAATTCACCCTCTCACGCAGATACATTAACAGAAAATATAAGAAAGAAAATAAAAGAAGAAATAGATATAAAACCTACTAAAGAAGAGGGATTGCAGAATTGTCAATGGGTTCTTTTGGACTATTTTGATGTTATTATTCACATATTTTTACCAGAGGTTAGAGAATTTTATAACATAGAAAATATGTGGAAAGATATCAAACAAATACATTATGACAATGTTAATTAAGATAGATTATGGCAAATAAAAATAAAAAAGAATTTAAGGTCAATCCAATGGGTAATAATAAAGGCAGAAAGCGAATAAATATTACATGGATATATGTTGTTACGTTGATAATTATATTACTTTTGTACTTGAATGGAGGAGGTGAGTCCAAAATTGACAAGAAAGTAACATGGGATAAATTAGAAAAAGTACTCTTGCAAAGAGATTATAGCAAAATAGTTGTAGTTAATCAACAATTTGCAGAAGTTACAATTAAGACGGACGCAATACGTAGAGATACTTTGTATAAAGATTTATTCAATTCAGACGGAGGACTATTCTCTGATAGCAAAGATAACATAAACAAACTAAATGCAAGATATGTTTATGAATTTGTTAATTATGATGATTTTAGAGGACAACTCCAAACAATAGAGGACCAATGGATCGCAAAGGATACTACAGATAAAAATCTCACACAAATAGAAAAACAACAGATTATAGCAAAAGATCGCATAAATGTACAAAGTGAGATACGTAAAAGTCTGTTTGATGGAGCAGGAGGATGGATTCTCTCTATGATAGGAATAGTTTTGTTTTGGATAATAATATTCCGTTTAATGAATAGAACTTCTGGTGGCGGAGCAAATGGTGGTATTGGTGGAATGTTTGGTGTTGGTAAAAGCAAAGCAAAACTCTATGAGAAAGGTAAGAGTGTGGATGTAACATTTACAGATGTTGCTGGTTTAGAAGAAGCAAAAATAGAGATAAAAGAGATAGTTGATTTCTTGAAAAATCCTACTAAATACACCAAATTAGGAGGTAAGATACCAAAAGGTGCTTTGTTGGTAGGACCTCCAGGTACTGGTAAGACACTACTTGCTAAGGCAGTAGCAGGAGAAGCAAAGGTTCCATTCTTTTCTATGAGTGGGTCGGATTTTGTTGAAATGTTTGTCGGCGTAGGTGCATCGAGGGTAAGAGATTTATTTGCTAATGCAAAGGCTAAAGCACCTTGTATTATCTTTATAGATGAGATAGACGCTATTGGTAGAGCGAGGGGTAAAAGTTTAGCATCGGGTGCTAACGATGAAAGAGAGAATACACTCAATCAACTACTTACCGAAATGGATGGTTTTACTCCGAACGCAGGAGTTATTATCTTGGCAGCAACGAATAGAGCAGAGATATTAGATCCTGCATTGTTGAGAGCAGGTAGATTTGATAGGCAGATTTATGTAGAACTTCCTGACGTAAGAGAACGAGAGGCGATCTTCAAAGTTCACATGCGTGGATTGAAATTTGATAAAAAAGACGTAGATGTTAGATTTTTGGCTCGTCAAACGCCAGGTTTTTCCGGCGCAGATATAGCAAATATTTGTAATGAAGCTGCTTTGTTCGCTGCAAGGCATAATCATCCGATGATAACAAGACAAGATTTCTTGGAAGCAATAGATAGAATTGTTGGAGGTATGGAAAAGAAAAATAAAGTCATATCTCCAAAAGAGAAAGAGAGAATTGCTTATCACGAGGCTGGTCATGCTTCGGTTAGTTGGTTAAGAGAGTTCGCTAATCCGTTAATAAAAGTTACTATTGTACCACGTGGTCAGGCTTTGGGAGCTGCTTGGTATGTTCCCGAGGAAAGACAGATAACCACGAAGTCTCAATTGATAGATCAATTAATATCTCTACTTGGCGGAAGAGCAAGTGAGGAGATTGTTTTCGGAGAAGTATCTACTGGTGCGTTAAATGATTTGGAACGTGCTACTAAAATGGCGATTAGTATGATAACCTATTACGGTTTGGACGAAAAAATAGGAAATCTTTCTTATTATGATTCGTCTCCGAATAGAGAATATTCTTTTGGTAAGCCATATAGTGAGAAAACTGCCGAATTAATTGATCAAAGAGTTAGAGAATTATTAGACGATGTGTATAATCAAGCCAAACAAATCTTATTAGATAATAGAGAAAAGTTAGATAAATTGGCTAAAATCTTAATAGATAAAGAAGTTATATTTAGAGAAGACGTTGAGGAAATATATGGTCCTCGTCAATGGGATGATGGTATAGAAGGTATCAAAGATATGGTTACCAAAAACAAAGAAGATAACAACGAAGACACAACTAACAACGAACAATCTACAATAGACTCTTCTCAATCTGCACAAGAAGAAAATAATAACGAATAAGAGTAAGTCCTTTACTGAATAGAAAAAAATAGTTACGAACTAACAATGTTTATTCAGTAGAGAATTTTATTAGAAAAAAGATAATAAAAAAATAAGTATAGATAGTGTAGGAAGTATTTATAGAGAGAAAACGCATATATGTAATGTTATTAAGATGAAGAATAGTCTTGAGAAAGAGAAAATACTAAAATTGTTAAGGCATTCACTTATGAATGCTTCAGAGCAAGTAACTACCTTCGAGGTAAATGAAGATATTTTTGCACCTTCAAAAGATGACCCTGTAATGGATGTTGCCAAGAAATTAACAGAAGGAAAAGGTAAATTTATATATTGTCAGAACGAAGAGGAGTTATTTGAGAATCTAAAGAATCTTGCACATTACAGAAATTGGACTCAATATAATGCCTACTCTTCTAATCTCCAACTTTATTTGCAAGCAAATGGATTAAACTCTGTACTTGCTGACCCTTCGGTTAATATAGGTATCTCACTGTGTCAAGGTATAATAGCAAGTACAGGTAGTATTATTATTACTTCTACTCAAGGTGCGGGGACAACACTTATACATTTTCCTCAAATAATGATAGTTATTGCTATGACTTCTCAAATATATACTTCATATAAACAAATCCTAAATCTTTTTTCTGATTCTCTACCAGAATGGATAATATCTATCAAGGCAGGTACACTAATAGAAGAAGAGATTAAAGAGTTGTATCTATTTATAGTAGATGAATAAACAAAATAAAGACTAAAATAAACAAATAAAACAACTATAACAAGAATATTTTATAAACGAAAAACAACCATCATTATAATGACTAATCTAACCAAGAGAACAATAACAGGAGCAATATATGTTTTGAGTGTAATATTAGCAATATACCTTGACCCAAAAGTTACAAGTATATACTTCTTTGTAGTATCTATGTTGGGTTTGTGGGAATTCTATCAAGTAAGTACAATCAAAGATAATATCAAACCTAATAAATATATAGGTTATTTGCTCGGTATTCTGACGTATTGTATATTTGCTTCGTTAGTTTTTGATGATATTCTATTGAAAATAGGTATATTGGGCTATATATTACTATTCTTTACTTTGTTAGTATATGAATTGCTAATAGAATATAATAATCCATTTACAAATATTGCTTACACGGTATTAGGTGTTATTTATGTGGTCGTACCATTCGGATTTGTCAATTTGATTATACATCATTATAGTGTATCATACGCACCTATTCTAATGTCTTTATTTATTTTCGTTTGGTGTAATGATACTTTCGCTTATTTAGTTGGAAGAAAATTAGGCAAACATAAACTCTTTGAAAGAATATCACCAAAGAAAACTTGGGAAGGTAGTTTGGGTGGTTTCGTATTTACTATTATATCTGCAATAGTTGTATCTTTGTTTTTTAAGGCATTGAATATTTGGGAATTTATTCTAATTGCTATGAGTGTTGCAGTAGTTGGTACGTTTGGAGATTTAATAGAGTCTATGTTCAAACGTCAAATGGGAGTAAAAGATAGTGGAAAAATATTACCAGGACATGGTGGTATATTAGATCGTTTCGATTCTATGCTAACAGTACTACTTTTTATGGGATTTATAACTATTTTTTCATTGAAATAGTAACAGACTATACAAGATACTAAACAAGATAACAAGAAAAAACAAAATATTATGTATATTCATAAAGAGGGCTATAAGATTTCATTTGTAACTATAATTTGCTTTGTAGTTCTGAGTTGCGTTATACTTATATTCACGGGAGGATGGCTTAAATGGGTGTTAGAAGCAATAATCTCTGTGTTAAGCTTTTTTATTATACGTTTTTTTCGTATTCCGAATAGGGAATTTTTGGATAATCCTCAAAAAGTAGTTGCTCCTGCAGACGGGACAGTAGTAGTGGAGGAACAAGTATATGAAAGTGAGTATTTGAAATGTGATTGTTTGCAAATATCTACTTTTATGTCTCCGAACAATATTCACGTTAATCGTTACCCTATATCAGGTAAAATTATCTATGTTAGATATTATGGTGGTAAGAAGTTATATGCTCGCAATCCGAAGTCTTCTCTTTTGAACGAAAGGACAAGTGTTTGTATAGAGAGGGCGGATGGTCAAAAGGTTTTGGTTAGACAAATTGCTGGTGCGTTAGCAAGACGTATTGTTTGCTATGCTCACGAAGGGGAAGTGGTTAATCAAGGTAGTGAATTGGGATTTATCAAATTTGGTTCTCGGGTTGATTTGTTTATTCCCTTAAATAGTGAGGTACATGTGGAAATTGAGGATAGAGTTAAGGGAGGACAAAGTATTATAGCGACATTATAAAAAAGGATCTGTTATAAATAAAAAAACGAAATTAGAAAAGAAAAAAATAAAATCAAATATCATCAAAATAATATCTGATATTATCTGAATGAAATGTGATTCTATTTCGATGATATCTGATTTTATTTTTCGCAAACGGTGTTTTATTTTGGTAATTAGTGTAATTAGTAAGATAATGATAGAAAAGAATTTTGGGAGATATAATACAAAATAGAAAAAAGAGATAGAGGATATAATTAGTGGAAACACAAATGAAATTATACTAATAATAGGCAAAATATTTTGTGAATATACAAAAATATATTAAATTTGCAACGTAAAAATAATTTATTGTATGAATCAAATTGATGTAGTTTCAGAAATAGGACGTTTGAATGGAGTTATTTTGCATACTCCTGGTGTGGAGATTGAGCAGATGACACCACAAACCATTGAACATGCATTATACAGTGATATACTTAATTTGAATATAGCACAAAAGGAATATTATTATTTTCAAAAGGTATTGGCTTCTTGGTGCAACGTTTATGAAGTAAAAGATTTGTTGGCAAAAGTTTTACAAGAAGATAAAGTAAAACAAGATGTTCTTAACAAAGTTCTTGATAGAGAAAAGAAAAGATTTCTTTATTTGGAATTATTAGAAGAAAAGGCAGATGATTTAGCTTGTTATCTTATAGAGGGATACCCATATAAAGAGGGAATGCACCCTATTGAGTACAAGGAAAAGAGATTTGTTTTGGAGCCTTTGTATAATCTTTTCTTTACAAGGGATGCTTCTTCGAGTGTATATAATCAAGTACTAATTCATGCTATGCGTACGCAAGTTAGAGAGCGTGAAAGTATACTTATGGAGGCAATTTTTCGCAATTATTTTTCTTCTGAAATTATCAATCCGAGATTAATTTCTACCGAAGCAACCACAGAGGGAGGTGATTGTTTGATTGCTAACGAAGATACCTTATTTATTGGTAATGGATTGCGTACTAATTCAAAAGGTATAGAATTCTTAGCTAATTGGTACGCAGCACGCAAACCTAAACAGAGAATCCTTGTTCAGCAATTACCTACAAGTAGAGATTCTTTCATTCATTTGGATATGGTTTTCAATTTCTTGGACAAAGACAAGTGTATTGTTTATGAGCCTTTGATATGTAAACGAAATACTTCTTTTATTACAACCGTTATTGATATAGATCATGGCAATATTTCTTATAAAGAATATCCTTGTTTTATAGATGCAACCAAAGCTTTGGGATTTGATTTGCAACCAATTACTTGCGGAGGAGAGGATTTTTGGCATCAAGAAAGAGAACAATGGCATTCGGGTGCTAATTTCTTCTGTATGGGAGAGGGAAAGATAATTGGTTATGGTAGGAATACACATACGATTGATAATTTGGATAAACATGGTTTTGAGGTTATTAAAGCCGAAGATGTTGTTAACGGTAATGTGGATTTGAAGGAACATAATAGGTTTGTTGTTACAATAGAGGCAAGTGAATTACCACGTGGATGTGGCGGAGCGAGATGTATGACGATGCCTATTTCAAGACAAAAAGTAGAGTGGAGATAATAAAAAACAAAATAAACTAATAGGATGAAAAAGTATAGAATACTTAACAATTGTATCGGATGGGCAGTATTTATAATCGCAAGTATTGTCTATTTGATGACAGCGGAGCCGACTGCTTCGTGGTGGGATTGTGGTGAATACATTGCAACAACGAATAAATTAGAAGTTGGTCACCCACCAGGAGCCCCAACATTTCAATTAATAGGTAGATTATTTTCCATGTTAGCAGGATCGGATGTATCCAAAGTAGCTTTAATGGTAAATAGTATGAGTGCAATTTGTAGTGGACTGACAATACTGTTCTTGTTTTGGAGTATAACATTATTAGCGAAAAAGATTGTTCTTGCAAATAATAAACAAGAGATGACAATACCGCAAATGATAGCAATATTTGGTAGTGGTATAGTCGGAGCATTAGCATATACTTTTTCGGATACTTTTTGGTATTCAGCAGTAGAAGGAGAGGTTTATGCTATGTCAAGTTGTTTTACGGCAATTGTATTTTGGGCTATTCTAAAATGGGATGAGCAAGCAGACGATATTCACAATCTTAGATGGATTATTCTTATTGCCTTTTTGATAGGTGTTGCTATTGGTATACACTTATTGAATATTTTGACAATACCTGCGATCACTTATATAATATATTTCAGAAAGTACCCAAAAACTACACGCAAAGGATTTATCTTGGCAGGTCTTATCTCCATTATAGCAGTTGCTTTGGTGATGTATTTTATTATTCCGAAGATAGTTGATTTCGCTTCATATTTTGAAGTATTCTTTGTAAACGGAATAGGTTTGCCATTCAATAGTGGTACAATTATCTATTTTGTACTATTGTTTGGTTTGATAATTTTGGGACTTTATTGGACAAGAAAGAAAGCCAAACCGATATTCAATACAACTATTCTTTCTATTCTATTTCTTATTTTGGGATATTCCACATTTGCTACTTTGGTTATTAGAGCTAATGCCAATACCCCTATAAATGAGAATGCACCCAAGGATGCTGTTGCCTTATTGACCTATCTTAATAGAGAGCAATATGGATCTACTCCATTAATATATGGTCCTTATTATACAACACAAGTAAAGCGTAACGCAAATGGAGAACCAGAGTATTCCTATTCAACTAAATATGTCAAGGATACAGTTAATAAGAAATACACAAAGGTAGTTAGGGCTTCTTCTCCTAAATGGGACGACAGTGGTTGCACATTATTTCCTCGTATGTATTCAACAGATGATAGTCGTAGGCATGTTCAGTACTATAAGATGTGGACAGGTAAGAATGAAAACGATCTTACTAAACCTTCTTTCTCTGATAATTTAGCTTACTTCTTCCGTTATCAAGTCAATCATATGTATTGGCGTTACTTTATGTGGAATTTTGTTGGTAGACAAAACGATATACAGTCGTATGGTTTGAATTTAGAGAGTTCTCCTGCCGAAGCGTCTAATGGACAAAAGGATTTAATACACGGTAATTGGATAAGCGGTATAAAGTTTTTGGATGCGATGCGATTAGGACCACAATCGAATCTACCACAAGACTTAAAAGAAAATCAAGGACGCAATACATTGTATTTTCTTCCATTGATTTTGGGTTTAGTTGGTCTAATCTATCATTTTAGACGTAATAAGAAAGATACTTTTGTAGTATTCTTGTTATTCTTTATGACAGGTTTGGCAATAGTTGTTTATCTTAATCAACCACCCGCACAACCACGTGAAAGGGATTATGCTTATGCCGGCTCGTTCTATGCGTTTGCTATTTGGATAGGACTTGGAGTTTTGGCGTTGTGCGATTGGCTACAAAAGATTAAACTTAATGCGACAATAAAAAATAGTGCTATTACGGTGATATGTCTCTTGGCTGTACCGGTATTAATGGCTTGTCAAGAATGGGATGATCATGACCGTAGCGATCGTTATATGGCAAGAGACTTTGCACGCAATTATTTGGAGAGTTGTAATCCTAATTCAATACTTATAACCTTTGGAGATAACGATACATTTCCTCTTTGGTACGATCAAGAAGTTGAAGGCATACGTACAGATGTTCGTGTTTTGAATTATACTCTTTCGGGTATGGCTTGGTATGTTGAGCAATTATACAATAAAGTCTACAATTCGGATAAAGTCAAATTTACTTTGGATAAAAGTATCTATGGTTTGGGACAAGATATCAATTGGATAAAAGCTTCAAATGATACAATAGAATTAGAGACTGCGTTGAAGAATATAATAAAGGCTAATAGTATACAAGAACCTTTCTCGTATATGACTCACTTTAAGGATTATGATTATATAACCGTTGTTCCAACTAATAACTTTAAGATCTCTTTTGATAAGAAAAAAGCAGCTGAACAGGGTATTTATCCGGATAGTTTGGTAGATAATCAAATGGGTGAGTTTGTATTTTCTATTCCTACTAATGATTTGGATGGTCAGGGTAGATTCAAATATGCACAACTTGCACGTCAGGAACTTATGTTATTAGATATTTTGGCTACTAACCATTTTGAAAGACCTATCTATGTAATTAATCCATATCTATTAAGAGATGTAATACCTAATATTTTGGATTATGTTGTTCAAGAGGGAATGGTTTATCGTATTGTACCTTATCGTGCTAGTAGAGAATATACTGACAAGACTTACGACTTATATACAAAGACTTTTACTTGGGGAAATGTTAATAAGGAGGGAGTTTATTTGGAGAATGCCGTAACTATTAGCAATTCTAAAGCTTCTCGTCAATCTATGTCCTTATATGCACAATATTTGTTAAATAGAGGAGAGAAACAAAAGGCTTTGAATGTCTTGGATAAGGCAGTAAAAGAATTTCCTAATAGCAAAATTCATTATGATAAAGCAGATGTAATACTTGCTCAAACATATTGTCTTGCAGGTAATAAGACTAAAGGTAAGGAAGTATACAAAGAAATAATTGATTATTATAGACAATACATTAACTATTATGATCAATTCAAAGGAAAGAAAGCTCGTTCGGTTGAGGGCGATAGAACTCTTGCTATTGCTATACTTTCGCAACTATATAGCGATATTCAGAAATATGGATTTACAGATTTGACAAAGCAAATAGAACAAATACCAAGTATTTCGGTATATCTGTCTAGTATGAAGTTTGCTTCTCAATTTAATGCTATTGTATCCACTATTAATGCTGCTTCTCAACAGATTGAGAATGAAGATACAAAGGCTGGGGCTATTAAATCTTTCTGTGATGTTTTGAAAACAATAGAGCAGAACGAAGCAGTTATAGAAGAATCGGGATTAAAAGATAATGTTAGTAAATTAATTCAATTCATTTATAATAAATCTTTAAATAGCAAGGCGACAGAAGTTTTGGATTACATAAGTAATAGCAGTGTTTTGTCTATGTATCTTAATCAGGGACAAACACAGCAACCTAACATCGGTATGATTCAATAAGGAGAATTGAATTATACTAATAAAAAAACTATTTTGATTACCTATCGTTTATAGCAATATAACGATAGGTTTTCTTTTTTTATATTCTTCTATTAATTCTGTTTTAAGAATAGATAACGTTGAGAAAATTAATGATTTTGCAAAAGAAAATACAAAAATAGACACTTTTTGGAGACAGTACTTTCTAACCTCTCCTCAAAACGCCAAAATCTTGCAATATTTCACGCTCCCAAAAGGTTCTATTTCCCCTATAAGGTCATTTTTTAAGGGTATTTTTAGAGTAAAAATGGAGCAATTTGATACTCTTGTAATTATTTGATTA
>CAVGDP010000248.1:0-4247 GCA_963627985.1 uncultured Eubacteriales bacterium | reverse complement strand
GTGTATGGATATGAAAATTGTGCTATGTTTAGAAATTCCAAAATGTTCTATTTTTCCTATATGGTCATTTTTTAAGGGTACTTTTTGAGTAAAAATGGATAAATTTTTCGCCTTTGTAATCTGTTGATTGTGTAATAATTAGAATAAGTACTAAAATTCTCAAAATAGTTATTGATTTTATTTGAATAGTTATTGATGTTATTCGAATAGTTATTGATGTTATTTGAATGGTTATTGATGTTATTTTGATGGAATGCGATACTATTCGAATTTCTATTTCTTTAAAATGTTCTATTTTCCCTATTGTGGATTTTTTGTTGAAAGATTTTTGCAGATTATAAATAACGTTTTTTCCGTTAATACTTTCCGAAAGAATCAAATTTTAATCATTAGGGTAGAATTCCCACAAAGAATATTAATTCTCTTCGTTAACTACAAGATTGATAGTTCTTATTTGAATACTTACATTAGACTTTCGGCAGATACGAGCAAAGATAGGTACTTATTAACAAAATTCTTATTTAAGTTATAAATAGTTATCAAAAGTTTTTGTAATTTTGCAGTCTAAATGTCAAATTATGGGCATTTTAATTTTGTTTACTAATTAGGAGATACTTATCAACAAATGAAAAAAATATTTTTAACTATTATTGTAATTATGTTCTCTGTTAATTGCTGGGGACAATACACAAGATTAGGGGGATATTATTATGGTAACCGCACTAACCCTACTGAAAATGAATGGCAAAGTGTGGATTCTTTATCTTATAATAAGGAACAACCACATGCTTATTTCTTTTCTTTCGAAAATACGCAAGATGCACTCAAAGTATTACCAGAAAATAGTACATTATACAAATCTTTGGACGGCAAATGGTACTTTAATTGGGCAAAGAATTATACCTTAAGACCAAAAGATTTCTACAAAAAAGATTTTGATGTGGATAATTGGGATAAGGTGGACGTACCTGGTTGTTGGAATGTGCAAGGAATACAAAAAGATGGCTCATTAAAATATGGTACGCCGATATATTCTAATGTTCGTGCTATATTTGAATATAAAGTTGAGGTAGGAGATTGGAAAAAGGGAATTTTACGCGAACCAAAGAAAGATTGGACAACTTATAATGCACGTAATGAGGTAGGTTCTTATAGGAGAAACTTTACATTGCCGAATAATTTCAAAGGTAAAACGATTTATCTCAACTTCGACGGAGTGGATAACTTCTTCTATCTATATATTAATGGCAAATATGTCGGTTTTTCCAAAAATTCTCGTTCTACTGCTTCGTTTGATGTAACCAAATATCTTAATGTTGATGGTGATAATACAGTAGCGGTAGAGGTTTATCGTCTTTCAGATGGTAGTTTTCTTGAAGATCAAGATTTTTTCCGTTTGCCAGGCATTATTCGTTCTGTTTATTTGACTGCAAAGCCTCAAATACAGATTGCTGATATAGTAGCTTTGCCTGATTTGGACACAACATACACTCAAGCAACATTGAATATCAACACAACAATAAAGAATTTGAGCAAAGATAATATCAAAAACTACAAGATATATTATTCTTTATATGCTTGTGAATTATATTCCGATAATACAACGAGAGTAGAGAATGTAGTTGCGAATGGAGAGATAAAAAAACTTGATAAACAATCGCAAATAAAACTAATAACCAAACTAAATGCGAGAGATTTGGTAAAATTATGGAGTGCCGAGCAGCCTAATCGTTATGTACTTTTGGTAGAATTAAAGGATAATAAGGGATATACACAAGATATTGTCTCGATTAATGTAGGTTTTCGTAAAATAGAAATCAAAGATACTCCCGCTTCAAAGGATGAGTTTAAGAAGGAGGGCAGATATTTTTATCTTAACGGCAAACCTATCAAACTCAAAGGAGTAAATCGCCATGAGACTAATACTAAAACAGGTCATGCTATTACTAAACAACAAATGGAGAGAGAAATAATGCTTATGAAGAAAGCAAATATCAATCATGTGCGTAATAGTCATTATCAAACCGATCCTTATTGGTATTATTTGTGTGATAAGTATGGTATCTACTTAATGGATGAGGCTAATTTGGAATCTCATCAATATTATTACGGCAAAGAGAGCCTTTCTCACGTACCTGAAATGCTTAATGCACACATTGCACGTAATATGGAGATGTTAAGAGCGAACATAAATCATCCTTCTATTCTTATTTGGTCAATGGGTAACGAAGCGGGACCAGGAGGAAATTTCAAGACTACTTATCAAACCATGAAAGCCTTTGATACTTCCCGTCCAGTGCAATATGAACGCAACAATGATTATTCAGATATCGGTGCTAATCAATATCCTGCTGTCTCTTGGGTAGAAAATGCAGTAAAAGGTAAAGACAAAATCAAATATCCTTTCCATATAAATGAATATGCTCACTCAATGGGCAACGCTGTTGGTAATTTGATAGATTATTGGACGGCAATAGAAAGTACAAACTTCTTTATTGGCGGTGCTATTTGGGATTGGGTAGATCAGGCAATTGATAAACCTATTCCAAATAATAACAAACAAACATTTTGGGCGTATGGTGGCGATTTTAACGATAAGCCTAATGACGGAACATTTTCTATGAATGGTTTGTTACGTCCTGATTTTTCGCCAAAACCACAATATTACGAAGTAAAGAAAGTATATCAAAATGTGGGCGTTAAGATGGCGGATGTAAGTAGTGGCAAAATAGAGATATTCAATAAGAATTATTTTACTACTTTGGAAGATTATGATATCGTTTGGAGTTTATATAAGGATGGTAAGCAAGTTGGCAACGCAAAGATATTAGATGAAAAAGAAAATAATATTGCTCCTCGTCAAAAGAAGATAATTCTTATTCCTTATTCTTATAATTCATTAGATAAGAATAGTGAATATTTCCTTAAAATACAATTTCAATTGAAGGAAAACAAACCTTGGGCAAATAGATATTATGTTCAAATGGAAGAACAATTAACTATACAAAATGCCAAACCAAAAGTGGAGATTAGGGACAACAAGAAAATTACTCTAACAACTAATGAGACTAATGGTTTTGTATCTTTTAGTACGGATAAGTTCAATGTAAGTTTCAGTAAGAAAGACGGCTCAATCTATTCTTTAACATATAATAACAATACTATAATAGATGATGGTAATGGTCCTAAATTGGATGTTTTTCGTGCAATTGTTGATAATGATAATTGGGCAGAAGAGAATTGGTTGAAATATGGTTTGGATAATTTGTATCATAGAGCCAAAGACTTCTCTTTGCAAAGGAACGAGAATGGTAGTTATACACTTGGTTTCACAGTAGAGAGTCGTGCCTATTATTCCTCTATGGATACATACGTTAATCAAGACAGAGAGCCTTCAACTACAAGAGATATTTTTCCTAATATTTTGAAGCCTTTGGGAGAAGATGCCTTCAAATTCACAAGTTACCTTACTTATACCATTCATTCGGATGGTACAATAGAATTCTCTTCGAATATTACTTCAACAGACAAAAATGTTGTCTTACCTCGTCTTGGTTATAGCCTTGCATTGCCACTTCAATACGATAATTACACATATTATGGACGTGGTCCTATCAATAATTATAGTGATAGAAAGACTTCGCAGTTTATAGAGATTTATTCTTCCAAAGTAGAGGATATGGGTATCATGTTTCCAAAACCTCAAGCGATGGGTAATAGGGAAGATGTTCGTTGGTGTTCTTTGGTAGATAATAATGGTAACGGGGTTAAGTTTATAGCAAGCGATAAGATGTGTGCAAGTGCTCTTTTGTATACTCAAAAACAACTTTGCAAGGCGGCTCACCCATACGAATTGCCAAAACCTACTAATATCATACTTCATTTGGATAGTAAGGTAACAGGTTTGGGAGGTAATTCTTGTGGACAAGGAGGTCCGTTGGATAAAGATAAGACTATGGCAACGGATACTCAATTCTCTTTCATTATTCAGCCCCTTACCGTGAAATAATATAATCGTGTAACGTATTAAGATACCTAAATTGTAAGATTTCTTATTTACCTTTGGATAATCTGTTCTCTTCATAATATAACTGAATAGATTGTCCAAAGGTTATTAATAGATCTTATCTGTACTATATAGAAGTAGTGTAATAAACTCAAAAATCTTGCAATGTTTCACTCCCCCAGAATGTTCTATTTTCCCTACAAGGTCATTTTCGGTAGTCATATTTTGAGTAAAAATGGAG
>CAVGDP010000247.1:0-9162 GCA_963627985.1 uncultured Eubacteriales bacterium | reverse complement strand
TATTGATGTTATTCGAATAGTTATTGATTTTATTCGAATAGTTATTGATTTTATTCGAATAGTTATTGATTTTATTTTGATAAAATGCGATACTATTCGAATTTCTATTTCCTTAAAATAATCTATTTTACCTATTGGATATTTTTAAGAGGGACATTATTTCTGTGTTATCGGTATATGGATTAGAATTCTAAGATATGGCGAACAGAATATTAAAGATTTATTCACAAATATTTTACAACAAAGACAGAAAGGCAATAGCGAGAATATAGGTTATCGTGGTAATAAGAATAGAAGAGCGATAGAATTTGTGGGGAGTTATCTTTACGTTTTCTTTTTGTGCTTGCTCGATAACGATTAGATTAGCCATTGCACCTATGATAGTTAAATTGCCAGCCAAAGTAGAAGATGCCGCAAGGGATAGCCATAATATCTCACTTTTAGCCAACGCAAAGATCGGCAACACCAATACAACGTATGGAACATTAGATAGTAATTGAGCAAGAATTAGAGAGAGCAAAAATATTACAAATATTGATAGAGTATTTTCTTGTAAAGAGACTTCAAAGATAATATTCAAAACACCACTCTGACGAATAGCTGCAACGATTATAAACAACGAGGCAAAGAATAGTAATAATGACCAATCCACACCTTTAAGTATTTGTTTACCTTCTTGTTTGGTAAAAATTAATATTAAACTTGCTCCTCCCAAAGCAATAATCGGAATGGATAGATTAATTATCTTGCTTAAGAAAAAAGCAACTATAACCAAACAAAATATTATTAGGGAGATACGCATAGTCTTCAAATCGTAGGTTGCTGTATCTTGGGGAATTTTGATTAGAGTTTTCTTTTTGAATATATCAACATTTGTTTTCTTTATTACTAAAATAATAACAAGCATAGATATAATAGCAATAGGGAGCATTAAGATCATAAATTTTGCGTAAGAGATTTGGGAGGCAATACCTATAATCATATTTTGTGGATTACCTGTTATACTCATAAGAGAGCCGGCGTTGGAGGCAAATATTTCTGCTAAAAGAAATGGTATAGGGTTAAGAGAAACTTTTCTACAAAATTGTATTATAATAGGAGTAAATAATAGCACAACAACATCATTTACAAGGAACGCAGAAGCGAAACCTGTAATAAAGACAACGGACCAAAGAAGAAGATTAGTTGTTTTAGCTTTTGTCATAGTTGTGTGAGAGATAAAAGCAAAGAAACCCTCCAAACGAAGAGTTGAGATAATAATCATCATACCCAAGAGTAAGGCAATAGTATCGAAGTCTATACTTTTTATAGCGTCCTCAAAATTTATTACACCAAAGGCAATCATTAGTACACTTCCCACAAAGGCAATTGATTTTCTATTCAAATGCAATAAAGGTAATTTGTCAGCGATTATACCTATATAGGTTATAATAAATATAATAAGTGCAATAATTTGCGTATGGTTCATAGTTTTATTTAGTAGAGTAAAGTTTTCTTTTTTGCAAAAATTTTAGTGTTATAATACTTCAAGCATTGTTTTACAAATAAATTCAGAAGCTTTACCGTCTCCAAACAGAGTAGTATCTAATTGATAATTTGCATGCAAACAATAGTTATTATAAGCATCCAAAATCCTATTTATATTGGTATCCGTTAAGGTAGCAACACCTAAATTGACTATTTCTACCCATTCGGTTTGCGGACGCAAAATTATACAAGGTTTTTCAAAGAAATAGGCTTCTTTCTGCACTCCTCCCGAGTCTGTTATAACAAGTGAGCATTCGGACTCCAAATATATCATCTCTAAATAGCCAACAGGGTCTATTATTTGTATATTTTTATTGTCTATTAACTCTTGTTGTAGTTTTGAGTTAAGCATTTGGGGTATCATTTTCTTTGTTCGTGGGTGCAAAGGAAGTATAATTCTTTGTTTTTTGGCTATTTCAAGTAAAGCAGTGAATATATTAGAGAGTTTTTCTTTGTTATCTGTATTAGTATTACGATGAATAGTACACAAAACAAAGTCTTTGCCAAAGAGTTGTTTATATTCTTTTTTTTGAGAAACGATAGAACGAAAATAAAGACTATTATCAAGCATAATATCTCCACAATGATAGATATTAGGATGATTAAAATCCGGATGAGATGATATTTTAGCACTAAAACCTTCCTTCAAAAGATTATTATAACCTGTTATTGTGGGACAAAATAACAAAGTAGATACATGATCGGCAACTATTCTATTTATTTCTTCGGGCATTGTCTTGTCAAAGGAACGCAATCCTGCCTCTATATGAACGATTGGTATTTGGATTTTACTTGCCGCAATGGCACTTGCCAAAGTAGAATTAGTATCTCCGTATATTACTATGGCAGAAGGTTTTTCTATAAGTAAAACCTCTTCTATTTTCTCTATTATATGGGCAGTTTGAACACCATGTGAAGCACTACCTATATTGAGATTATAAGAAGGTTGAGGTATTTGTAATTCGGAAAAGAAGATATCGCTCATTGTCGTATCATAATGTTGTCCGGTATGAATGATAATCTCTTGTATTTCGTTTTTGTATAGATTGTTTATCGCACGAGAAAGAGCTGCCGCTTTTATTATTTGTGGACGAGCACCTATAATTGTTATTATTTTAATTTTTTCTTTAAGCATCGTATTTCTTTTTGAAATGAACAGAATGATTATTGATATTATTACACTAAATACACAATTATTTCATTAATGTTAGTAATTGATTATAGAAATCAGTTGCAATAATATCACGATTGAAGTTCTTTTTGGCATATTCTAATCCATTCTCGCCCATTTGTTTGGCTTCATTAGGATTAGAATACAGATACATTATCTTATTTGCTAAATCTTGGTCATCTTCGGGCGTAAAACTTATTCCACATTTACCTTCGTCTATAAATAATTCCTTTGCCTCTCCTTCTACACCCAAAATAATAGGACGCTTTAAGGCAAGATTTTCAAATATTTTAGAAGGGATAGCTCCTTTGAACAAGTCCAATCGTTTCAGAGGTACAATGGTCGCGTTTGTTTCTATGATAATCTCTTGCATTTTGCTTTTAGGGACAGCATCTAAGAATAGTACATTATCAAGCATTAAGTCTTCTGTCATTTTTTGGAGTCTTTCTTTTTCTGGACCGTTACCTAATAATACGAATTTGATATTTTCCCTGTCTTTAAGTATGTTAGCAGCATTTAGAATAACTTCCAAACCTTGAGCATAACCAATAATTCCGCCATAGAAAAGAATAAAATCTTCTTCTTTGAAATTGTTATCTTTTCTAAAATGAGAAGTTATTTTCTTGTCTATATCATAGAATTTTATATCTACTCCGTTTTTTAGCCAAAAAACATTCTTGTTAGGAAATCTTTGTTTGATATTCTTACATATACCTTGCGTTTGACCACTAATTAAACTTGCTTTTTTGTAACAAAACTCTTCTAAACGAGTAGCCATACGTAATAGTAATTTGTTATTAATAATATTCAATTTCTCTGCACTCTCTGGCCACAAATCTGATACATTAAATACCATTTGAGCATGTTTTGCTTTGGAAAGTAAATAAGCACTTATCCCTAAGAATAATGGAGGAGATTCTACCATTAGAATATCTTTCTTTTCTATTTTTTTCAATCCCCAAAATAGAGAAGAAAAGACGAAAGAGAAATAATTCAATAATCGTTTTATTATCGATTTATCTTTGGAGACATAAATCCAAGCACGTTTTACTTTTAAGGACTGCATATTCTCCTCTACATATTTTTTACCTTTATATGCGGGTTGTATTTCCATTTGAGGATAGGAGGGCATAGCAGTTAAGATCTCTACATCTATACCTTTGTCTTGCAATCTCAAAGCCAATTCGTATAAGCGGTTTTGTGGTGCACCTACTTCGGGTGGAAAATATTGTGTAAGGATAAGTAATTTCATTTTTGTAAGATTATTGACTTTTTCTAAAACATATCATATCAAGCAATACAATAGACAAGATTGTAACAAGAGAACTTAATACAGTACGGAGTAATATTTGAATAATCTCTTGAAAAGAAAAAATCTCTATCGTGAAATATAATAGATGATGAATTGCGACCAAAGTCATAGTATAGAATAAGAAGTTTTTGAAACCAAGAGATGCCGCACAAGGACGAAGAAAAGAATTGTTATCTATATTACCCGAAAAGATATTTAGTATTATAGGACGTAAGAAACCAATAAAGACACAAGTAAAAGCATTAACTCCTACATCATTAGATAATATATCTACCATTATTCCCATAACGAAAGAAATTATCAAAACTAACCATTTCGGTGTAGCAAATGGGAGCATAAGTATAAACCAAATGTAAATCATAGGATTAATAAAACCCAAGAAATATACATTGTTTAGTATCAACACTTGACACAATAGCAGTATTATAAACTGAATTATGCAAACTATAATGTCCTTAATCATAATGTTCTTTTTGATTTTGTATGCTATCTAATAATTTGTTTTGTTCTATTTTGAAGAAATTACGTATAATATAAACAAACTCCAATTTATTGTATTCGGTAGAGAAATTAATATCAACATTATAGAAACCTGTTCCTTTTTCTTTGACAAAATCTTTGATTGTACCCACAACAATACCCTCTGGGAAGTCTATAGAAAAGCCACTTGTTATTATGGTATCACCTTTTTTTATAGGAATACTTGAAGGCATATCTATTATTTGACCAACAGAATAATTCTTACCATTCCAAATTAAAGTACCAGTAGTCATTGTCCGAGAATTGCGTACATTAAGTTTGCTATCTTGGTGTAGTACGCTCATAACCAAAGAAAAGTTGTCCGATGTTTTTACTACTACGCCCACAACTCCATCAGGTGAGATAACACCCATATCTATATCAACACCCGAAAGACGACCCTTGTCTATCATAAAATAATTGTTTCTCTTATTGATAGTTTTGGATATAACTTTGGCGTCAATAAAAGAAAATCTTTGTTTATAAATAGTGTCCTCTTCTTGATGCACATTGTTAACAATCTTAACAAAAGAAGTATTAAGTTGTTTTCTTAATGCTATATTTTCTTTGACAAGGGCTTCGTTTCTACTTTTTAGATAGAAATAAGCATCTATGTTCTCAAAAATTGAATAAAAAGACCCAGATATATTATTTGTTACAGAAATTATAGCACTTGATTGCCGAGTATCTCTTAAAGAAATAAAATATATACTTACCCCCTCTAAAAGTAAGAAGAGAAATACGTAATAGTAATGCCTCAAAAATCTCAAAAGGTTATCCATAGCGTTCAAAATGAAATGCAAAATTATAAAAAAACAATAAAATATTTTGCAGTTTTATGAAAATAATTTATTTTTGCAAATTGTTTAACAGAGAAAAGTTCGTAAAAATTAAAAGAAACGTTGTAAAATGAAAAAGATTTTGTTAGTTATGGCATGTCTTGTATTGCCATTTGTTTTTGTAGGATGTGGAGATGACGATGATAATCCACTTGATAGTTTAGTTGGAACGATGAAAGTAACTCTTGATGGTCAGACAAAGAATTTTACTGGAGTTGGCTCTTATCAAAAAGACGGTAAAACATACATCGCAACAACGAGTACGAGTAATGCCCTTACGATTCAATTGAATGGTACTACTACTGGTAGTTATACATTAGGACTTACGAATGCTACAGATCTTAGCGATTGGACAAGTATCTTAATGGGCGGTATAGATGTTAGTAAATTCGAGAATGTACTAACTTTCGTACCATTTGATAACGCAGACGAGAGTTATATCGTTATCGCTGGAGAATGCAAAATAACCAAAGCAAATACTGCCAAAGTGGTTGGTACTTTTGAAGGTAAAGCTATACAGTATAAGGATCTTTCTAATTTGAGTGTTTCGTCTCTTATCTCTATGATAAAGAATGGTAAGGATATTTCAGGCTCCTTTACTGCAATAGAAACAAGTTCAATTGTTGATTTATTCGACTAAAAAATCATATATAAAAAAGGGTTAAATCGTGATAATTTGGTAGTTAAATTCAAAAAAAATCAACTTTTTTTGCTTTCGTATTGATTTTTTTTATAATTTTGCAAACCAAAATCCTAAAAAACTGGATAAAAGTGTATTATTAACTAAATAAATAAAAAACATAAAAGAGATGACAAAAGCTGAAATAGTTGCAGAAATTGCACAAAGAACAGGAATGGAAAAAGTAAACGTATTAGAAATCGTAGAATCTTTTATGGACGTAATGAAAGGTGCCATGAAGAAAGGTAATAACGTTTATTTGAGAGGTTTTGGAAGTTTTATTATTAAACGTAGAGCAGAAAAAACAGGTCGTAATATTTCCAAGAATACTACAATAATAATACCTGCTCATAATATTCCTTCATTCAAACCAGCAAAGAGTTTTGTTGAGGAAGTTAAAAATAATGTTAAATAATAACCTTAATATTTTAAGAAAATGCCAAGCGGAAAAAAGAGAAAAGGCCACAAGATGGCAACTCATAAGCGTAAAAAACGTTTGAGAAAGAATAGACATAAGAATAAATAGAAATTCCTTCTTTTAGAATATTTTTATTCTAAAGGAAGGTGAAGTTTATTTAAGTCTAATAATCCTATTATTGCGAAACTGCTATACCTTTGGGTGTATTGGTTTCGCAATTTTTGTTTAGGACAGAGTTAGTATTACGAACAACAGCAAGTTTATAGTTTAAGAAAAAGAGTAAGCTTAAATATTCAAAGCAAAGAATAGAGCGATATCTTTTGGAAAGAGAATATTCTCATGATTAGGGAAAAAGAAAATATTTATAGAGGGCGTTATAAGGACCAACCTCTGTCGTAAAATATAATAAAACAACTCTAATCGGGATAGAAAAATACAAGACAATTCAAATAGAATATAAAAAGATAACTCTAATAGAATATCTATCAAAGAGTATTTCTATCTACAAAGTGATAGAATATTTTTTATAAGAAAATAACTTGATAATCAATAGAAAAAAATCTAATATTCTTTGTAAATCAGTACTTGAAAACAAATTATAAACTATAACCAAAAGATAAAATACTTTGTTCCATAGAATACTAACTATAGAAATTAGAAAATATCGAACTTTGTTTTTAATAACCATAAAATAAAACTTCCATGGATAAAGATTTAATAATAGATGTAAAAGAAAATGGAGTTGGAATAGCGTTATTAGAAGACAAAAAGTTAGTAGAACTACACAAGGATGACCCAAAGCAAGACTACGTTGCAGGCAATATCTATTTAGGTCAAGTAAAAAAAACAATGATTGGATTAAACTCCGTCTTTGTAGATGTTGGGGCAGGCAAGGATGGTTTCTTGCATTATTTAGATTTAGGACCTAATTTCTTGCGTATGCAAGATTATGTCTCCAAATGTATTGCAGGCAATAGGGATGGTATAGTTAGCGGACAGAAACCTATTCCTACTTTGGAAAAAAACGGAGTTATAAGTAATGTCTTAAAACAGGGTCAATTAGTTTTGGTTCAAATTACCAAAGAACCAATATCTACCAAAGGACCACGTCTAACGTGTGATATCTCATTTGCAGGTAGGTATGTCGTTTTAGTCCCTTTTGCAAGTAAGATTACCGTTTCACAAAAAATTAAAAATATTGAAGAACGCAAACGTCTAAAAAGATTGTTAACAAGTATCAAACCAGATAATTGTGGGTTGATCGTTCGTACAGCAGCAGAAGGCAAAAATGGTGCAGAATTAGATGGAGAAATCAAAGAGTTATTCTCTAAATGGGAAGCTATTACCAAAAAACTCTATCATGCTATTCCACCAATTAAATTAGTAGCCGAGCAAGACGCCTCTATCGTTATGCTACGCAATATGCTTAACGATGAATTTACTAATGTCTATGTAAATAATGAACGTATTTACAACGAGTTAAAAGATTACGTAACAAAGATATATCCACAAAAACAAGATATTGTTCATTATTACAAAATGCAGACACCAATCTTTGAACAATTCAACGTTGATGCTCAAATACGTTCTTCTTTTGGCAAAGTAGTTACTATTCGTTCTGGTATTTACCTTGTAATAGAGCAAACAGAGGCTATGGCAGTTATAGATGTCAATTCAGGTCCTCGTACCAAAGCCTCACAAGATCAGGAAGAAAATGCTCTTATGGTTAATACAGAAGCAGCTTTGGAGATAGTACGACAACTACGTTTGAGAGATATGGGGGGTATAATAGTAATAGATTTTATAGATATGACCTCCAAAACAAATTGCAAGAAACTTTATGATACTATGAAAGAGGAGTTATCCAAAGATAAGGCTCGCCATACAGTACTACCATTGAGTAAGTTTTGCCTTATGCAGATAACTCGTCAACGTATTCGTCCCGTAGTAGATGTTGATTTATCAGAAGTTTGTCCTACTTGCGGAGGTAGTGGCAAAATAAAGTCTTCTATTAATGTAATAAGCGATATTAGACACGATGTCAAGTTCTTATCACAAGAACAAAATGCCAAACATTTAACTATCGTTACACATCCTTTCGTTAGTGCTTATTTAACAAAAGGTTTGTTCAATAAGACTTATCGCAAATGGGAGAAAATGTACAAAATCAAGTTAAAAATAGACTATTCCAGCGATTTAGCAGTTACAGAATATATCTTTCTTAATGAAAATGGAGATAGAATAGAAATGTAACTTCCGACTCTTTGATTTATTAATTTCGGTACAATATTGTTTTAACTAAATAGAGAATAATATTGTACCGATTTTCTTTCTCTCTTATCTTTTATATTTTTCAAGGCGAATGTTTTCTTTCCTATCTATAAGCAATAAAGTAAAAATAAATTATTAGTGTCTGCTAAAATATATTTATTTAGATATAACTAATTTATTTTCAGTAAAATTTCCAAAGGTAATAATATTCTATCCCACTTTTTCTAAAAAAATTTAAGCACTCGTTTCATTCTAATTTTTCTAATATTTTTCACTGCGTGAAACATTGCTTAAAATTTCCAGATAGAGAAAATAGAACATTTGAAAGAAATAAAAATTCGAATAGTATCGCATTTCGTCAAAATAAAATCAATAACTATTCAAATAAAATCAATAACTATTCAAATAGTATTAATAACTATTCAA
>CAVGDP010000246.1:0-5453 GCA_963627985.1 uncultured Eubacteriales bacterium | reverse complement strand
TATTGATGTTATTCGAATAGTTATTGATGTTATTCGAATAGTTATTGATGTTATTTTGACGGAATGCGATACTATTCGAATTTCATTTCTTTAAAATGATCTATTTTCCCTATCGCAAAATTTTAAGCAATGTTTCACGGAAGGAAAAATATTAAAAAAAATCATAACGTAACGAGTGCTTGAAATTTTTTTAGAAAGTGTGAGGGTGAGATATTATTTTCTTTTGAATTTTACGAAAAATAAATTCGTTATATCTAAATAGATGTGTTTTAGCAGACACCAATATGTATTTATATCTAATTAACAGAATATAATTACGTTTATTCAAATTATATTATGATAAATAGAAAAAAATTAATTAAAATAAATAAGATTTTAGATAAACAAACGTTATATTTTATAAAAATAAAAAAAATTAGAATATTATGAAAAAGACATTTTTGTTATTAGTATTAGTATTCACCTCGTTATCTGGTGTAGTAAAATCGCAAGATTTTACTTTAGCAAGTGAAAAAAGTATACACTCTGTTGTGTATATTCGTTGCATTTATCAAAAACAAGCAACTTATTACGATGATTTTTTCAATAATGACTTTTTTTCGCAATTCTTTTCTATGGATCCTTTTAGTTTCTTCGGAAGAGGCGGACGTAATAATAGAACTCAAACCTATCAAACCTCTGGTTCGGGGGTTATAGTATCTAATGATGGGTATATTGTAACTAATAATCACGTTGTAGCGGATGCTGATTCTATTAGTGTTACGCTTAATGATCGTAGAGAGTTTAGTGCCAAAATTATAGGTACAGATGCTAACAATGATTTGGCTGTTATCAAAATCGATGCTACTAATCTACAACCTATTGAGTATGGTAATTCGGACGATGTCAAAGTTGGACAATGGGTTTTGGCAGTTGGAAATCCTTTCAACTTAACTTCTACTGTTACAGCGGGTATTGTGTCGGCTAAGGCGAGAAATATTAATATTCTATCCAGTAAAGCAAGCAATCAAACCTTAACTTCTTTCATTCAAACGGATGCTGCGATGAATCCTGGTAATAGTGGTGGAGCGTTAGTCAATACTTCGGGAGAATTGATCGGTGTTAATGCCGCTATTGCTTCCAATACAGGCTCTTATACTGGCTATTCATTTGCTATTCCTGTGAATATAGCAAAAAAAGTTATTAACGATATCATTCAATATGGGGAGACACAAAGAGCAAGTGCAGGAATATCCGTTAGAGAAATAGACTCCAAGTTCCAAGAAGAGAATAAACTAAAAAATAATAATGGTGTATATGTTCAAGGTGTTGTAAAAGGAGGCTCGGGTGAGAAAGCAGATATTAAAGAAGGGGATATAATTCTCCAAATTAACAATAAAAACGTAAATACTGCGTCAGAAGTTAATGAAATAATGGCACAATTATCACCAAATCAAGTAATAAATTTTGTTATTGACAGAAACGGGCAGACACTTAACAAGACAGTTACTTTGAGCGACCAAAAAGTAGTAGATAATCTAACTTCACAACAAATAGGTACGGAATCTACCGTTTTAGGTGCTAAAATAAGGGAACTAACAAACACAGAAAAGAAAGATTATCACCTTTACAACGGATTAATTATCACCAAAGTTGGCAAAGGTAAGTTAGCATCACAAGGATTAAAAGACGGATTTATCATCACAGCGATAAACAACAATTCTAATATTACTATGGAGGATGCTTTGGAGTTAAATAACAAAAAAGGACAAGTAATCATAGAAGGTTTTTATCCAAATAGTGGCACAAGCTACTATATGGTATTAGTCTTGTAAGGAATTAGTATATAGAGATATATACTTAGAACACGCAATTTGAATAATAGAATATTTTGTGGATTATAGAATTTAAGTATATCGCATCTTATAAAAATAAAATCAGATATTATTCAAATAAAAACGTCATTTCATTTTAACGAAATGACGTTTTATAATTACTTAATTATAACTAATTAAAATAAGTGCCACACTTATTAAAATATCTACAGTACTTATTAAAATAAACTCAATACTTATTTTGATGATATTTGATATTATTTTGGCGAAATGTAGTAGTACGAAAATTTTATATTTTGAAAATATTCTACTTTTTCTTAAATCATCTTTTTATTCCCATTTGACCATATCTTTTGGCAAAAGTATTTTCTTTTTCTCTCCCCTTTTGCCATTTATATAATAATATTTTGCCAAATATCGTCTTTTCATTATATGTATTCTCCACATACAGAACCTAATCACCCCTTAAATTAAAAGGTAAATTCACAAAATCTACCGTATGTTGTATCTTACTTATTTATTTTCTTATTTCACTACGATATTGATTATCTTTCCTTTAACAAAGATTATCTTGATTACCGTTTTACCTGCTAAATGATTCTGCAATTCTGGCAACAAGACAACTTCTGCTTCTATCTCCTTGATATCTTTATCTAATGGATAGATAACAAATGTTCTCGTCTTGCCATTAATTGAAACAGGATATTTATATGAAGTATCTACCAAAAGATTCTCATCATAATTAGGTAGAGTAGCAAAAGAAATACTCTTAGCGTGTCCTAAATCGCTCCAAATCTCTTCTGCTAAATGCGGAGTAAATGGAGAAATTAATATAAGTAATGGTTCTAATATATCTTTCTTATGGCATTTCTTCTCCGTTAAGGCATTGGTGATAATCATAAACTCCGATACACAAGTATTTAGTGAAAAACGTTCTATATCATCTCTTATTTTCTTTATTGTACGATGCAATAACTTCTTCTCTTCTTCTGTTGCCTCCTCATTATTTACACTCAAACCATTATTATCATCATAATAAAGACGGAAAAACTTCTTAATAAATCTACTTGTACCTTCTATTCCTTGTATATCCCATGGCTTACTCTGTTCTATAGGACCCAAAAACATTTCATATAAACGCAAAGTATCAGCACCATATTTCTCTACCAAAGCATCAGGATTGATTACGTTATAAAGACTCTTACTCATCTTTTCTACTAACGAACCACAGATATATTTACCATTCTCCAAAATAAATTCTGCCCCTTGAAATTCTTCTCGCCAATTCCTCAAACCATCTATATCTAATACTCCATCACTACTAATCAATGATATATCTATATGAATAGGATCTGTCTCATAATTATCCTTTAAGCCCAAAGAAACATATTTATTCTCTCCCTTTATACGATAGATTAATCCACTCTTACCTTGTATCATACCTTGATTAACTAAACGCTTGTAGGGTTCATCTTTGCATACGACACCTATATCAAATAAGAATTTAGTAATAAAACGAGAATACAGCAAATGACCTGTTGCGTGTTCCTTACCACCAACGTATAAATCTACATTTTGCCAATATTCATTAGCATCTTTACTTACCAAAGCGTTATCATTTGTAGGGTCCATATAACGAATAGAATAAGCATTAGAACCTGCAAACCCTGGCATAGTATTCGTCTCATAACGATAACCTTCTTTGGTACACCAATTCTTTGCTCTTGCTAATGGAGGTTCTCCTGTACCCGTGGGTAAAAATTTATCTATCTCTGGCAGTAATAGTGGTAAATCCTGCTCATCTAAACAATATGGAATATCATCTTTATAATATATCGGAAAAGGTTCACCCCAATATCTCTGACGAGAAAATATTGCGTCCCTTAAACGATAATTAGTTGTAGCCTTTCCTAAACCTTTACTCTCTATATAATCTATCGCCTTTGTAATTGCTTCTCCTACTGTTAAACCATTAAGAAAACCGCTATGGATCATTTTTCCACTTTTGGCATCTTTACTTTCTTTCCATGTGTATGTATTACCCTCTGTCTCTCCATCGGGCAGTACCACTTGAACAATAGGTAACATAAACCTTTTAGCAAATACAAAATCCCTACTATCGTGAGCCGGTACCGCCATAATAGCACCTGTACCATACTGCATTAATACGTAATCACTGATATATATAGGTATTTGTTTATTAGTTAATGGATTGACGGCATAACTACCTGTAAATATACCACTAACTGTCTTTGTGTCTTCGGTACGTTCTAATTCGGATTTATGTTTTGTTGCCTCTATATAACGATTAACTTCTATTTCATAGTTTTTCGTTGTAATCTTCTTAACCAAAGGATGTTCGGGTGCTAATACCATAAACGTTACACCAAATATTGTATCTGCACGTGTAGTGAATACCTCTAATTCATCATTATCTTTATTCATTACATGGAACTTAACTACGCAACCTTTGGACTTACCTATCCAATAGCGTTGAATATCTTTTATACTATCGCTCCATTCTAATGTCTCCAAACCTTCTAATAATCTCTCGGCGTAAGCAGTTATACGTAAAGACCATTGTAACATTGGTTTTCTCTCTACTTCAAAACCACCCCTAACACTTACTCCATTTACAACTTCATCATTTGCCAAGACAGTACCTAATTCTTTACACCAATTAACCATAGATTCTGACAGATATACTAAACGATAATTCATTAGTATATCGGATTTCTCTTTGTTCGAATATGATTGCCAATCCTCCTTAGTAAAATCTAATGGTTTAGTTTGTGCAACGTTCAATTCTTTTGCTTTACCTTCTGCCAACAAAGTAATTAACTCATTAATGTCTCTCGCACAATTGTGATCATAACTGTAATAAGAATTAAATAACTTGATAAAAGTCCATTGTGTCCACTTATAATAATGGGAGTCTGAGGTAACAACTTGTCTTGACCAATCATACGATAGACCCAATTTATTCAATTGTTGTACATATCTATTGATATTGATTTGAGTAGTCTTTTGTGGATGCTGACCTGTTTGGATAGCGTATTGTTCTGCTGGTAATCCGTATGCATCAAAACCCATAGGATGCAAGACATTAAACCCTTGCAAACGTTTATAACGAGCAAAAATATCCGAAGCAATATATCCCAATGGATGACCAACGTGTAGTCCTGCACCAGAAGGGTAAGGAAACATATCCAAGACGTAAAACTTTTGTTTGGATTTATCTTCTGTTACCTTAAAAGTCTGATTATCCTGCCAATACTTTTGCCATTTACTCTCAATATCTCTAAAATTATAGTCCATCGCTTTTATAGTTTTATATAAAATAAATAGTTAATATATATTTATGTTTTTGTATTCAAAATATCTCTAATTAATTTTGCAAAATTACAATAAATATTTATCTTTTCTTTCGCTATTCTACTAAATTTACCTTATTTTCTCTTAAATTCTAATCAAATTCTTTTCTCTATTTTTCTTTTTTTTCTCTCATATTTCATCTTTTGTCTATAATAGATATAGTACAAATACACAGATTATACCACACCAAAATAAGTACAGTATTTATTAAAATAAAATCAGTAATTATCAAAATAAAATCAGTAATTATCAAAATAAAATCAG
>CAVGDP010000245.1:0-6142 GCA_963627985.1 uncultured Eubacteriales bacterium | reverse complement strand
CTATAAAATATAATCTAAATGGAATATAATACGCAGAGAAATCATCTACTATTACCAGAATATGGACGTAATATTCAAAAAATGGTTGAATATTGTCTTACAATACAAGATAGAGAAAAGAGAAATCAATACGCCAAAGTTATTATATCTGCAATGAGTAGCGTAAATACAGCGGGAAAGGATTCTCCTAATTACCTTAAAAAACTTTGGGAACATCTTTTTATGATTTCGGATTATAAATTGGACGTAGATTCTCCTTTCGAAAAACCTAAAAAGGAAATAAAGAATGAGCAAATACAATCTTTGCACTATAGTAATAGCAATATAAAAATGCGTACGTATGGCAAATTCAATCAAAAAATGATTGAGAAAGTTGCTACTATGCAAGATGGAGTGGAGAAGCAAATACTAACCAATAGAATTGCTCATGAGTTGAAAAAATCGCATCTACAATGGAATATAAATACATGTGATGACGATGTTATATTGAAACATTTGGAGATTCTATCTAATAACAAATTGCATGTGAGTAATGATTTCCAATTTCGCACAACAAAAGATATTTTGGGCAAAAAATCAAATGCTCAATCTAATAATAAAGAAAATAACAAAAAACAAAATACTCAACAAAAGAAACAAAATAAGAATACTAAGAAAACAATAACAAATCAAAAGAAAAATAATAACCCTAAATAACTAATTATATGAGTTCTTTTAGGATAGTTGGCGGAAGAAAACTAAAAGGTGAGGTAGAAATACAAGGAGCCAAAAACGAAGCCTTACAAGTAATTTGTGCTACATTACTAACAAAAGATGTAGTAACGATTAGTAATGTGCCAAATATTAGCGATGTCAATAATTTGATTGATGTTGTTAGATTAATAGGTAGTAAGGTAGAGAAGATAGATGATAAGACTTATACCTTTCAAGCAGATGATATAGATTTATCGCAAATCTATACAGACGCATATCGCAAGAAAGCCTCTTCTTTAAGAGGTAGTATTATGTTAGTTGGTGCTATGCTCGGGAGATTTCATAAAGCATACGTACCAACACCTGGTGGAGATAAGATTGGTCGTAGGCGTTTGGACACACATTTTACTGGTTTTGTGAATTTAGGTGTTGAATATTCTTATAATGAAGAGCAAAGAGCATATAGTCTTTGTGCCGATAGATTACAAGGTACTTATATGCTTTTAGATGAGGCGAGTATAACAGGTACTGCAAATATTATTATGGCATCCGTTATGGCGGAGGGTATTACAACTATATTCAACGCAGCCTGTGAGCCTTATATTCTACAATTATGTAATATGCTCAATTCTATGGGAGCTAATATAGAGGGTGTTGGTAGTAATCTTTTGACTATATATGGCGTTGAAAAATTACACGGTTGCCAGCATACTTTATTACCAGATATGATAGAGATTGGTTCCTTTATTGGTTTGGCAGCAATGACGCAAAGCGAGATTCTTATGCGTAAGGTTCATTATAGAGAATTGGGTATTATACCAGAAGTATTCTCTCGTTTAGGAATAAAAATTTATCATGCAAATGATGATATCTTGGTACCGGGACAAGATTTGTATGAGATAGATAAGTTTATGGATGGCTCCATTATGACTATTAGCGATGCACCATGGCCAGGTTTTACGCCGGATTTAATAAGTATTGCGTTGGTTGTTGCTACTATGGCAAAGGGAAGTGTATTGATACACCAGAAAATGTTTGAAAGTCGTCTATTCTTTGTAGATAAACTAATAGATATGGGTGCTCAAATCATACTTTGCGATCCTCATAGAGCAACTGTTATAGGTAATGAAAGGAAATACAAATTGCGTGGAATAAAGATGTCTTCCCCTGATATACGTGCAGGAGTTGCCTTGCTAATAGCAGCAATGAGTGCCGAAGGAATAAGTATTATAGACAATATAGAACAAATAGATAGAGGTTATGAGCGAATAGACGAACGTCTAAACGCAATAGGAGCAGATATAGAGAGAATTAATTAGATAAATATATATGGAGACAACAAATTTTTTAAAATATTTTGATCCAATATCACTTCAAGATATATCTTTTGTAAAAAATGAAGGTTTCGAACGTTGGGGTGATAAGATGATTATTAATGATACCGAAAATCCATTAAAACAAATAGACGTAGATACAAAAATTGCTATCGTAGGAGTTAAAGAAGATAGAGTTTCAGTAAGAACCAAAGGATGTTCGTATAATCCGGATGAGGTAAGAAGATATTTCTATCAATTGATGCCACAAATTACGGAAACTAAAATTGTAGATTTGGGTAATTTGCGTTTAGGTAATAAAATAACTGATACTTATTTTGCTTTAGGAGAAGTAATGGCTTTCCTTTTGCAAAAAAATATTTTGCCCATAGTAATAGGTGGTAGTAACGATTTAGCAATCGGTATGTACAAAGGTTATGCTAACATAACAAGAATAATAAATCTTTTGGGAATAGATGCAAAATTTGATTTGATTAGCGATGATGACCCAATAACAGATGAAAATTTTTTACACGAAATACTTTGCTCCGAGCCAAATTATTTATTCGATTATACACATATAGGTTATCAATCATATTTTGTAGATAGTAAGGCGTTGGAATTATTAGATGATTTACGTTTTGAACGTTTCCGTTTAGGACAAATACATAGTGATTTGGGTAGATGCGAACCTTTGGTAAGGGATGCAGATATGGTTATAATAGATATGAATTCTGTTAGAGCATCTGATGCTCCGAGTAGTCCATCTCCACATGGTTTTTATGGTGAAGAGTTATGTAAAATAGTTAATTACGCAGGTATGAGTGATAAACTTACTTCTATCGGCTTCTTTGGTAATAATGTATTGGAGGATTTGGGTGGTAGGACTTCTCAAATTATTGCTCATGCGATATATTACTTTATTGATGGCTATATTTGGAGAAAAAACGACTATCCTCGCGAAAATGATGAAAATTATTTGACTTTTAGGGTCCTTATGACCGAATTTTGCGATGAGGTTGTCTTCTATAAATCCAAAAAGAGCGACCGTTGGTGGGTTCAAGTGCCATGTAATGATTTAACAAAGAAAAAATATATAAGACACTATATCGTTCCTTGTCTGTACTCCGATTATCAAGCAGCCGGTAAGGGACAATTGCCAGATAGATGGTTTATTGCGTATAATAAACTCAATTTATAAGGTGATATTTGTTGATAAAAAACAGTTCAATACTCATAAAAACTTATCAATAGGTAAAAAACAAAAGAATAAATAATCAAATAAAACTTACTATTCTAAAAAAAATTAATATTATGTATAGTATCCTAATAATTGATGATGAACGTGCAATACGGAGAGCACTGAAAGATATATTAGAATTAGAAGATTATACTATTTTTGAGGCAACAGACGGCAAAGATGCACTTAAAATCCTTGAAGGACGTAATGTTGATTTGATATTTTGTGATATTAAAATGCCACAAATGGATGGTATAGAATTTTTGAGTAAATATGGTAGCGTTTCTAATGCTCCCGTTGTTATGATATCTGGTCATGGAACGATAGAGACGGCAGTAGAATGCTTAAAGAAAGGTGCTGTTGATTATATAGAAAAACCCCTTGATTTGAATAAAATACTTAATGTTGCCAAAGCAAATATTAACAAAAATCCTACGCAAATTCCTAAACCAAATAGACAACAAAAGCAAACTACTACCAAATCCCTTGCTCCCAAAACGATAATTATCGGCAATAGTGATAAGATAAAGAAAATGTTGGCACTAATAGACAAAGTAGCACCGACAGAGGCGAAAGTTTTGATAACAGGTAGCAATGGAACAGGAAAAGAATTAGTAGCCAAAATGCTATACGAGAAATCATTAAGAAAAGATAAACCATTCGTTGAACTAAACTGTGCTGCAATTCCTAATGAATTAATAGAAAGTGAACTATTTGGACACGAAAAAGGTTCTTTTACCACAGCCATATCAAAACAAAAAGGTAAATTTCAACTTGCCGATAGCGGAACTTTATTTTTGGACGAAATAGGAGATATGTCTATGAATACACAAAGTAAAGTCTTGCAAGCAATACAAGAAAAAAAAATATTACCTGTTGGTAGTGAAAAAGAATTGCAAGTAGATGTTAGAATAATATCGGCAACGAATAAAAATTTGCGTGATCAAATAGAAAAGGGATTATTTAGAGAGGATTTGTATCATAGGATTAATGTAATAGAGATAAAAGTCCCCGACCTAAATGATAGACGTGAGGATATACCTTTGCTTATAGATTATTTCTTAACTATATTGTCCAAAGAGAGTGGATTAGAGGAGATGAAAATAGAAAAAGATGCCATAAAGTTATTACAAACCATAGATTACACAGGTAATATAAGACAATTGAGAAATATTATTGAGCGGTTAAGTATTCTTTGTGATAATACAATTACACAAGAGGACGTTAAGAAATATGTTTAAGATATAATGACTACTATTTATAAATTACTTTTTGATACAAAATATTTTATCATTGGTTGTTTTATTTTATTGGTTACTACATTTAATTATTATCTTATTGCACAAGAAGATATAGAGATAGAGAAAAAAGATTTTGAGTTTGTTGTCCATGAAATTGAGAATAATTATTCTGGCTTTGCTTTCAAAATAAATGATAGTAATATAGAACAATACAAGAGTTTGAAGTCTAAATTAATAAACGAAATAGAAAAAGAAAATCGTAGTGGTATAGATGCCGGAGCAGAGTTAGTTGCTTATTTTAATGATTTTCATTTTTCTTTGGGTAGTCCTACTATTCATTCGTCTAAATATATGGTTAAAAAGCACAAAGATTATGGAAAATATATTAAGGACTATAATCCAAAGTTTGTGTGCAAAAAAGTAACTCCTAAAACTTTTTTAATACGTATTCCTAATTATTGGTATACGGAAGAGAATAGAAATTTTGTTATCAAAGCAGTAGAAGAGTTTAAGGTCTCGGGTTGTGAGTATCTTATTATAGATGAACGGAAAAACCCCGGCGGACATGATGGTATTTTTCACCCCTTAGTATATCTTCTTTCGCAACATAAAGGTTATTTTCATTCATATAAATGGCTCAATACCAAAGAAAATAGAAATTTTATTGATACTTCTTGGCGTAAAGATTATCCTTCTTTGACGGAGAAGTTAGTTACTCAAATGGACGCTTCAAAAGATAAATATTTAGTCTTGGATAATGATAGTCTATACTCTATTGATAGTGTGAATATGAGTATTTTGCCAAAGCAAACGGCTATAATAATAGATAACAACGTTGCATCTTCTGGGGAGTTCTTAATTATTTATTTGCGTGCGTGCAGTGAAAGGTTTATGGTCTATGGTAAGGAGAATAGTTTGGGATGTTTGGACTTTGCTAACACAAAATCAATGCTTCTTCCCTCAAAACGAGGTGGTATCAACGTACCAATTTCTTGTCCCATAGGTAATAATTTTATTGATGATACAGGTATTTCCCCCGATGTCTATATTCCTATTGATTATCCGACAACACTAACGGACAATATAGACAGTTGGACGATTTGGGTTGCGAACGATTTAGAGAATAGTAATAAGGAAATTAATGAATAAAAGTAAGTTTTAGTAGGAAGGAGAGATTATTTCTATAAATATTTATCTTAACCTATTGATATGTATTCAAAGGAGTATTTTATTACATCTATAACTATCTAATTACCTAATAATTCACATAAGTATTAAAGTTATTCACATAAGTATTAAAGTTATTTGAATAGTTATTGAAGTTATTCAAATAGTTATTGAAGTTATTCAAATAGTTATTGAAGTTATTCAAATAGTTATTAATGTTATTCGAATAGTTATTAATGTTATTCGAATAGTTATTAATGTTATTCGAATAGTTATTGATTTTATTCGAATAGTTATTGATTTTATTCGAATAGTTATTGATTTTATTTGAATAGTTATTGAAGTTATTAAAATAGTTATTGAAGTTATTAAAATAGTTATTGAAGTTATTCAAATAGTTATTGAAGTTATTAAAATAGTTATTGAAGTTATCAAAATAGTTATTGAAGTTATCAAAATAGTTATTGAAGTTATCAAAATAGTTATTG
>CAVGDP010000244.1:0-14768 GCA_963627985.1 uncultured Eubacteriales bacterium | reverse complement strand
AATAGATGCTTATCATTACTTACTTAATATAGAAAATTATCCAAAAGGTAATTATTTCCTAAAAATCAAAACTAAATCCGGCACGGCGGTAAAGAAAATAATTATAAGGTAGTTTTTGGCAAAAATAAATGTCTTTTTATCGGAATATTACGGCGTTTTATGAAAATAAAATCAAGAATCATCCGAATAAAATCAAGAATTATTTTGATAAAACCTCATTTTATTTTAAGGAGGTGTGATTTTGTAAAAAATAAAGTTTGATGCGATTCAAATAATGTCGGAAGTTATCAAAATAAACTTAATACTTATTTAAATAAACTTAATACTTATTTTGATAACTTTTGAAGATATTTTAATAAGTGCCGTAGTTATTTGAATGAGATTTGATTTTATTTTTTTCTTTTGCGTACTTATTTAGAAAGGTAGGGAAAATAGAACATTTTGAAGAGGAAAGATGCTAAAAATGTAAAAAATCTGCAAAATTCCATAAAAAGACACTTTTAGCATTTTAGAAAAAATACTAATAGCCATATAGTCAATTAATTAGAAATTAAGAAAAATCCCAAATTTTGAATAAGTCGCCAAAATTTTAGGAAAAATCTATGCCGGAAAAATAGAACATTTTCCTATCTAACAAATTAGAATTCATTTATTTATAAGAATTTTATCTACTATTCCTTCTTTTAATATTGAAATTTTTGAGAAGGATTTTGAGCAAGAAGATAAACATAACTTCGTATCTTATCTGCCCATTGCAAAGCATTATAAGAATTATCAAGTTTTTGATAAGGTATTGGTTTGCCGAATATTATCTTAATCGTTTTGCCCTCTTGTTTGAACATCTCACGAGGTAACATTATCATCTCCAAATCGAATTTGATTCCAAAGAAATGACGAATCTTATATAATCTATAAAAAGGCTTACTATTACTACCTTCTATATAAACAGGATAGATATCTCGCGAAAATTGTTGTGCTTTTTTGATAAAAGATTTCTTCCATTTGAAATCTTGTAACTTACCTTTGATTATTTTACTCTCTGTACCAGCAGGAAAAAAACACATAGCCGAAGAACCAACGAAAGACTCATTAAGAGCATTATGATTCTGTGTATTTCGTCCATACTTATTGATAGGAACAAAGACGGACTTCAAACCAGGTAAATTGCAAAGTATATCATTTACAGGGAATAAGACGTCTTTTCTTTGTCTGCCTAACAAAGATATTAATGCCACTCCGTCAATACTGCCCAATGGATGATTGGCAACCACTAATGGTCGTCCAGAGTATGGAATATTTTCTTCATTTTGTACTTCTATATTGATTTTCAGTTCTTTCAGCAATACATTTGCAAAATCTACTCCATAATAATCACGATATTTGTATATAATTTCATTAATACGATCGAGACAAATAAATTTCTTAAAACGATTTAGTACGAACTTTGGAATAATTTTCAATAATTTAGGGTTCTTTTTAGCAAGAATCCGTTCCAAAGAAATAAATTTTGGAGTAATATTTATAGTAGTTCCGTTCGTTTCCATTTTGGAATTGTTGTTGTTTCTGTATTCGTTTGTGTCGTAATTGTTGTTTGATCTCTTGTTGTTTATGTTTAGAATAATTTATATATCTCTAATAATCAATTGTTAATTTGCGCGATTTATCTACTTGTTCCTCTATATTTACCCAAATACAATCTTTGGGAATCAACTCCTCAATATTTTCTGCCCACTCCATAAAACAATAATTACCAGAATAGAAATACTCTTCTATACCAATATCCATCGCTTGAGAAGGAGAATTGAGACGATAGAAGTCGAAATGATATATTTCATCTTCATTATCGGAGAGATATACATTAACTATCGCAAAGGTTGGCGAACATACAGTGTCTTTTACTTTTAGAACCTCACAGATAGCCCTTATGAAAGTCGTCTTTCCTGCTCCCATTTTGCCTTTGAAAGCAAACAAACGATTATCTTCAAAGTAGTTAAGAAAATCTTCGGCTACCTCTATTATATTATCAGGAGAAGGAATGACGAATTCTTTTTTCATTATATTATTTCTTTGGAACAAGATGTATTAATGGCACCAAACATTCCTCCATTGATATACCACCATGCTGGAATGTACGCATATAATATTGTACATACTTGTTGTAGTCTGTTGGATAAACAAAGAAACCATTATCGCGAGCAAATATCATTTGACTCATTATATTTAATGGCGGGATTTTTACATCGGCAGAATTTTTTATACCGAATACCTCTTTCATATCATAATCCAATAACCTACCTATCTTATATCGCAAATTTACAGAGGCATCTCTATCCGATTTAATCTTCACTGGTGTAGATACTTTCACACTTCCATGGTCTGTTGTTATGAAAACATCCACGTCTTTATCGGATAAATATTTCAATACTTCCTTCAAAGGAGAGTGTTCATACCAAGTAAGCGTAACACCTCTATAAGCATTCTCATCAGAAGCCAACTCTCTAACCAAATCACTATCCGTGCGAGCATGAGATAACATATCTATGAAATTATAAACGATTACATTCAAATCGTTTTGCATAAAATTCGGCAAGATATCTATCATTCTCATACCATACGTAGCATTAAGGACTTTATGATAGGTCATATTTATATTTTTAATTCTATGACGTATCAGATTTGCCTCCAAGAGTTGCGGTTCATATTCATTCTTGTTTCCTTCTTTATCTTCGTCAATCCAATATTGAGGAAACATTTTCTTTATATCACTTGGTAGCAAAGAAGCAAATAAAGCGTTACGAGCGTATTGTGTTGTTGTCGGCAGGATAGCGTAATATATGCTTTCATCCTCTACCATAAGTTGTTTTTCTATCTCTGGTTTGAGTGTTCTCCATTGATCGAAACGGAAATTATCCAAAAGAATGAAAAATACAGGGCGTTTCTTTTCTTTTAATAGCGGGAAAACTGCATTTTGCATAACTTTATGCGACATTAATGGAGTATCTCCTTTATCGTTTATCCAATTAATGTAATTTTTTTGGTAATATTTGGAGAATTGTTCGTTTGCTTCTATCTTTTGCGTCTCCAATATCTCAAATATACTCTCATCATTACTGCCTGCTAACTCTATTTCCCAATGAACAAGTTGTTTGTAAAGTTTTGCCCACTCATCATAATCTATGCCTTGATTAATTCGCATACTAATATCGCGAAAATCTTGTTGATAAGACATAGTTTGTGTCTGCGTAACTAGTTTTTGAGTATCAAGGTGCTTCTTTAGTACCAAAAGAATTTGATTAGGATTGACTGGTTTGATAAGATAATCGGATATTTTGGAGCCAATAGCTTGTTCCATTATGTTCTCCTCTTCACTCTTGGTTATCATAATAACCGGAATAGACGGATAATGTTGTTTAACTCTATTAAGCGTTTCCAAACCATTCAATCCCGGCATATTTTCATCCAAAAAAATCACATCAATACTCTCTTTAGCAAGAATATCCAAAGCTTCACTCCCATCTGTTGCAGGAATAACTTTGTATCCTTTGGCTTGCAAAAAAAGAATATAGGGTTTAAGTAAGTCTATCTCGTCATCAGCCCAAAGTATCTTAACCATATTTTATTATGTTTTTATAAAATGAATATTTTTGTAGTAAATCCTCTAATAAACGCAGAAATTAGCAAATTATTACTTCTCTTCCAAAAGAAATTCTCTAATTCTTTTTTCGTTTATATTAGGATATTTGAGTAATTCTTTTACTTCGCCGTCTTCAAGTAACACTATTACCGGCTGTCTACCCTTAGTAGCAACCAAGAATATATACGGAGAAACTAAAGTATAGGGTACAATTCGGGTATTTGTCTTAACAAAGAAAGAATCTACATTCTTGTTATTACCCCAAAAGATAATTGCAAAACTACTATCGGCAATATTGTATCTTTGTCTAACAACATCCAAACGAATTGCTGCTCTCTTACAATATTTACAACCAGTAGAGTAAAGACAAAGTATTTTCTTGTCCTCTAATAGTCTTAATTGTTGCACAGAATCTTGTGCCATTTGATACATATTAAAGACAGTAGAATCTTTTTTTGTTTTTAATGGAAGAGATTCTAATTGTCCTTTCCCAATAAGCATTTCAAATGCCCTTGTATTTATTGATGCCGTTTTAGGAAATATTTTCCTTGATAAAGGTTCTGGCATATTTATCGCATTTGCCGATAGGAACAATACAATAAATAATAGAATTGCTATAAACTTTCTTTGCTTAAACAACCAACCACTTATTGTTATCTTGTTTCTTTCTATTATTTGACCATCTTCTAATTTCTTTTGAACAAATTTATAAGTCAAATCATTAACTCCCTTATCCCAAAACATGAAATAAGATATCAACAAAAGGATAACATTCTTTATTAAGGTTTGAGTATTATTCAATAAAAGGACTGTCCCAAAACAATGGCAGTTTTCATTATCTACATTAAAAAGTATAGGTTTGAGTAGGACATATACAGAGAATAGGACCAACATTATAATAGATAACCACTTGACTTGATGAGCGTATATTCCTATTATTAGCATTAAACCAATATACACCTCAACTACTATCAACAAACGCGTAACGAAAGTAGTAACTTCCCAAGAAAAGATTTGATGTTCATAAACAAACAAATCCACTGCATCTATTGATAGATATTTAGTTATTGCCGACGCAACAAAAACCAAGCCCACAATAATGCGAGCAACAAAACCAACAATATTTCTGGACTTCATTTAGTTGATTTCTTATAACTCCTCACAAGGATTTTTCAAAACTTGACCATTGTCTAAATCGTCCGTTGAGATTTTTGAACAATCCGTATCCCAATCTGTGAAGTTTATCGTTCTTTCTACTTTTTCTATTGCAGTTTTATTCGGTATTTCAACAGTACATTTACAATCTTTTGTATCGCTACATGCGACTGCAAGAAAACCACATATCACTACACATAAACATAATTTTATCGTCTTCATTTTATTCTTTTTTGAAAATAAGGGAGTAGAATATACTCCCTTATGTTTGCACTAATTAATAGTTATTACTCTTCGCTGCACTCAAAGATAACACCATCTGCTATTGCTGTACCATCTTCACTTAACCAGCTTGAAGGGAATTGTTTCCAAATATCAGTGTCATCACATTCTCCGTCATAATCACTAACAGAGATTGCAGTAGCATCAGTAGTAATCTCGTCACCAACTTCTACTTTACAAGTACAATCTGTACTTCCGCAAGATGCCATGCCCAATGTTAATAATGCAACAGCACCTAATGTCAATAATGTCTTTTTCATTTTATTAAAAAATTTTTTAATTAAACACACTACTCTATTAAAGGATTTTCGTTTCCTCCTATTTTGAAATTGCAAATATATAACAAATTTCTTATTTGTGCTATTTTTACTTAAAAATATTACATTTTTTCCTCTTTTTATTTTATCTACAACTCCGCACAAACGATAATCAAAAGATATGCCAAAATATTATTTCCTACACGTCTTATCGCTCAAAATCATCAATATTAGAGAAAAAATAGGTAAATTTTTTGTCCTTATAATAATGTGATTATGTAATAGTTAAATAAGTGCAGAAATTACAAAAATAAGTATTAAGTTTATTTTGATAAGTATTAAGTTTATTTTGATAAGTACTGTAGTTATTTTGATAAGTATTGAATTTATTCCAACGAAATGCGATATTATTAAAATCTTATCCTAAAAAAGATCTTCCATTTCTTTTTTTCTATTTCTTTTTATTTCTAATCCACCATTTTTTCTATAAAAATAGAGAAATTCAATAAAGAGGTATTTCGTTGCAAATATAAAACAAAGAAATATAAAGCCAACAAAACAAGACAAATAAGACCAACAAGAGTATCAGACAAAGGAAAGAAAAAATATTGTAACAAACAAAATACTATAACAATTAATGTAGGAAAAAAGAATGCCAACCCTATTGCCTTAATTACTTTATTTTGAGGAGTATTAACGGACACTTTTTCTCCAACAACAAAATCCTGTGCGTTGTTTTGAATAATCGTCAAATCTTTTCCTTTATTAGATGTTTTCTCGCATAATGTTGCAGCAGCACAACCAATACATGATTCGTTTTCTGCAATATGCACCCAAATTTGTTTGCCCTTAATAGCCGTTATTACTCCTTCGTCCTTGTTACAATCTACTTTGTTCATATTCTATATTCGTTTGTAGTTTCTATTTTCCATATATCCCACTTTATTATCTTCTGTTTGAGCCTTAATCCAACCACTTCCATCGTCCTCTAATATAGTTATTTTCTGTCCTTTATACATTATTATAATATCTTTGGCAGTTGTATTTTTTGTTTGTCGTAAGTGGGTATTACTTTTCATTATTATCGCTTTGGAATTATCATTTTGGATATTTTGTCTAACTATTCCAAAACCCATTGACCCCAAAGATAAAATCAGAGACGTTAGACAAAGATAGAAAAACAATACTTTTTTGTTCTGTGAAAAAAGATAAAGAAAGAATAACGCACAAGCAAACAAGAATAACCCAACAAACAGTATCATCCAAATAGGTAACGGCAATAAACCGCTAATATATTTTGCCCATCTTAGAAGAAAGAAGTCCGGCATAATATAAGTATCACCTACTAAACGAGAACGAGTAATGTTTATGTTCAAACGAATATCTTTGTTAGAAGGAGAGAGTTTTAAGGCCTTTTCGTAATATAATATTGCATTAGCATAATCGCTTTGTTTGAAACACGAATCGGCTATATGACAATATTGTTTGGCGGATACAACTATTTGTTTGTGTGGAACTCGTTTCAATGTCTTTGTAGTGTCTGCTATTTTATCATTTTGGCTATAAGAAATAGAGGTTAATAGTAATGAAACAAATAATATAAGTAGAGAAGTCAATCCCTTAGGGATAAACTCTTGTGGAGGCTTATTTGATTTCTGTTTTTTCTTATTTTTTTTCAATTCTTTCATTTGATCCTCTATTGAAGATATAACATTAATTGTATCATCGTACAAAGTAATATCGGCACTTGCTTGTTTGTCTTGTGAAAATCTCAAATACTGACATCTATCTAATATAGTACCTAATTTTTCTACTACATTACTGTCTGCACCTAAGGTAAGCAATTCATTTTTGCACCCTTGAATACTTAGATTTGTTCTGTCCATTTGAAATCTGTCCTCAAGATAATTCCAAAGAGCAATCGCCGTTTCGTCTTCGAAGTCTTCCATTTGGCTATTATCTAAAAATCTTTTTGCTTTACGTAATCTTTTAATGGCAATCTTTGTAGATTTTTTCATTTTCATATTAGCCACATCCATAGATATACGTTTGTAACGCATAGTTAGGGCAATCGCTACACTCAAAGCAATAATCAAAAACACAATTATCAAATATACCCACACTCTATCAAATATATGATATTCTTTGTCCAAAGTAGAGACACTGACTTGTGATTTGATTTTCATATTTCTATATTTCAGTCTATTATCTAATTGATTCGCATAATCTGAATTGACATCTCCTTTGGCTACTTGTATTTGATATCCGTCCAAAAGAAGAGAATCTATTGCTCTTTTGTCTACATTATAATATGATATATTCAAATTTGGAATCGTAAACTTACCCTCTACCCTTGGAATAACAAGATAACGAAATGTTCTTGTACCTGATAGACCCGAAGCGTCTCTATGTAAGTTGTCTGTTATCTCCGGATCGGATAATTGTAGTTCATCCGGTAAATCAAGTGGTAAATTATTGATTAGAGTTAAGTTGCCATGCCCTGAAAGAGTGTAAGTAAGATAGAAAGGTTCGTATGCTTTGGCTTGTTTAGTGGATATATCACCCGAAAGAGAGAATTTGCCGACCGCTCCGCTGTAATTATCCGATTTGTTAGGTATATCCTTTACATAAAATGTTAAAGAATTGGTATATAATTTCTTTTTAACACTTTGATAACTCGTTTGGAAAGACGAAAAGAAAGGATCATTTAAAAATTGATCGAAGAAAGGATCTCCTGTTGAAAAATTCTGTCTTTGACGTGTAGCAACGTGAGCAATAACAGACAAAGACATAGGTTTAATAGTCAAGGCACCACTTCTTTGAGGGAAGATAATAACTTTTTTCAAGTCCGCAACTTGGTATCTTTGCCCATTGTACGTTTCTATGGTCAAATGTGGGTTAGGTTGATTGTCCATCTCTTCCATCCAAAAGCCAGTAGTAGAAGGAATCTTCTCTATTTGGTATTCACTTACGGGTAGAAGTGTATAAAGTTTGTAAGTAAGTACTATTTCTTCGCCCTTAACGACATCTGTTTTATTAGGAATAACACGAACAAAGATAGCCTTGTTGTCTATTTGGATTTGTTTGGATTGAGTATTATTATTGGTAGAAGGAGATTGCCGTTGAGTTTGATTTCTACTTTGGGAACGAAATTGAGCAAAGGGATCGTATGAATTATTATTTTGATTACTCCTTCGTTGAGCCATTGTAGGATTTTTAACTACTTGTATACGCAAAGATTTAGATGAATATATTTGATTATTTACCTTAACCTTAGCCGGAGTGATATTAACAATACCTTCTTTTTTCGCAACAAGAGTAAAAGAAAAGGATGTGAAAGAAGAAGAGGACCTTTTGCCGTTTATAATAGTGGTACTCGAAGAACGAGAAGTATAAGGTCCTGCAACAATATCTGCTCCCGATACAGTAGGAGATTGAAAATTGGAAGGATTATTGCAATTGATAGTATATTCTATAGTAAAGCCTTCACCTACACCAACTATTTGAGGTGCTTTCGCATTAAACGATATTTGTGCTTGTGAGAATGAACAACTAACAACACAACAAATAAAAACTACTATACTACCAATCCTTTTCATTTTGCTTATTACGAACGTTTTCTTTTTGTTTTTTTACTCTGGATATAGTTTGCTTTTCATTATTTTTCATAGCGTTGAGCATTTGATTAATCTCGCTATTAGAATTATTATTTTGATTGTCGTTTTGAGTATCAGGATTGTTATTATTCTTCATAAGCCATAAACAAAGAGCGTAATTATATTTAGCATTAGTATCTTGAGGATTGAGAAGTATGGCATTCTTGTAGTCTTCTGCTGCTTTAGTTAAATAATTCATACCCTCTTCACTGTCTTTATTCTCTTGCGAGAGAGCAAATAAAGCATTACCTCTATTATATAAACCTTTGGAATAATCTATTTTTTCTTTTTGCGTTTTTGGTTCTTTCTTCTCTAAATATTTGTTGTAATACTTTACTGCTCCTGCATAATCCTTGCCATTATCTTGCATCATAGCATTACCCATATTATACGCAGCAGAGAGAAATGTAGAGTCTTCTTTCAAAGCCGACTTATAATTCTCCACAGCTTCGGAATAATTCTTCTTATTATAATCATGGTTACCTTTTCTTGTGTACTGTCGTACTTTATCACAAGAAACAAATGACACACATACCAACAACAAAACAACAATGTGCCAATTTATTTTTATATGATTATCTTTTGTGTCCATTATTTCAATATATTTTTAATCCTTACCGAAAAATAGTTTTCTGTTTATGAATTTATTTTTAGCATTAAATATAACAAAATCAATCAGAAGTAATATCAAAGCGATAAGTGCTGGAATATAGAACAAGGTTTGATAGTCCTTGAAGTTAATTGCTTGTGAAGATTGCTTTTCTAAAGAACCTATAGATTTTAGTATTAGATCCAAACCAAGAGTTGAATTAGTTGCACGAATATACTTACCACCTGTTCGTTGGGCAATACGTCTTAATGTATTTTCATCTAATTTGGTTATAACAATATTACCACTTCCGTCTTTCTTATAAGTATCTACTCCATTAATTTTTATAGGTATTTTACTTCCTTGAGGACTTCCTATTCCTATACAATTAATTATTATATCCTCTTTGGCAATCTGTCCGGCAAGATCTTCTGTGGATTTCTCCAAATCTTCTCCATCGGAGATAAGAATAATAGTTTTAGCACGATTATTTGTTTTCTTTTCTCCAAAACCTTTTACTGCTGTTTGTAATGCAGAATATATATCAGTACCTTGATTATCTACGAGTTTGGTATCTATAATATCGGTAAACATCTTCGCCGTTGCGTAATCACTTGTTAATGGCAAGAAATTAAAACTAGATCCTGCAAAAACGACTATACCTATTCTATCGCCATCTAATTGAGTAATCAATTGAGTAATTGCTAATTTTGCTCTTTCTAATCTATTCGGCACAAGGTCGTTTGCAAGCATAGAATTAGATACATCCAAACAAACCATAATATCCGAAGCCTTTCTTTCTTTATTACCTATTGTGGTAGCCTTTTGTGGATTAGCCGCCGAGAAGACAACGAAAATATACGCCAATACTATAAGGATAAATTTTAGTCTTTGTTTGCCGAACGAGAGTTGTGGAACTACATAGTTTTGTAGATTAGATGCTATAACCTTATTTAGTTTCTTTCTTTTGTCTCTTTGCAAGAAAATAAAATAGACTACAATCAAAGGAACAAAACATAACAACCATAATATATTTGGAAACTCAAATCTAAACATTTCTTTTCCTCCTTTTGTTAATAATTACGTTTAAAGACCACATATCTCAATATCGTTTCCAAAAGTAAGATAATAAGAGCAGCGTATGCGAAATTAAATCCTACATCTTTCTTTTGATTATAAACAGATAAGTTGATAATAGATTTTTCCATAGAGTCTATCTCTTTGAATATATCCTCCAAAGAAGAATTTTTGGTAGAACGAAAATATTTTGCTCCCGTAGTCTGTGCTATTGAGGTCAGAAGTCCTTCATCTATCTTAACGTCTATTTGTTGATACTGTTTGCCGAAAGGAGTTTGCACAGGAAAAGGTGCTTGTCCGATTTTACCAACACCTATTGTGTAAACTCTTATATTATATTGCTTGGCAATGGAGGCAGCTTGCAAAGGATCTATTTGTCCTGCGTTATTATCTCCATCGGTTATAAGTATTATTGCCTTACTTTTTGCTTTTGAGTCTTTGATACGATTGATTGCCGTCGTAAGACCATCACCTATAGCAGTACCGTCTTGCAAATCTCCACTCTTAGTTTGTTTCAATAATTCTAAAAGAATATTATGGTCAATAGTTGGAGGACATTGCGTAAAGGCTTCACCAGAGAATACCACTAAACCAATCTCATCGCTCTTTCTGTTTTGTATAAAATTAGCAGCAACTTTCTTGGCACTCTCCAAACGATTAGGCTTGAAATCCTCTGCTAACATAGATGGAGAAACATCTAACGCCATAATAATATCTATACCCTCCACGCTCTTATCATCTTTGGATAATGAGACATGAGGTCTCGCAATAGCTATCAAAAGTAATATCACCACAACTATACGCAGAAAATCAGGAATATTTCCTAATCTTATTCTCCACGTTAGTGATCTTTGTGCAAATTGATCTAAATTAGAATACTTAATCGGAGCAAAACGTTGTTTATCTTTTCTTATAACAAAAATCATAAGTGGAACAACAACTATAATTGCCCATAAGAAGATAGGATATGAAAAAGATATGTTATTCATTATTTACCTCCTCGTTTTGTTGTGTAATAGTATCGCTATTAGTAGTATTGTCGGTAGAATTTTCACTTGTATTGGTCTCTTGCTGTATTATAATACGCTTGGTATTATTAATAAAATCTTCACTTGTTTGCAAAAGATTTAGATTAGTACGCATATCAGGTATATACTTTGCGAATTTGACCAAATCTGCAGTAGTAAAAATACTATCTAACAAATCTACATTGGATTGTTCTATCTGTTTAGTGTGCAGACTATTCATAATCTGTTCTGTAGTCATCTCAAAAGCATTAACATTAAACCTCCTATAAAGATATTGCCACAAAATCTCACTCAATATTACGTAATGCTGTTTAACTTGTCCGCTATCCAGGAATTTGGCTTTTCTTAATCGCAATAGATTATCTAACGCCTCCTTGTCTTCGGATATGATTATTTCGGGCTTTGGTTGTAAAATTTTCGGACGTTTTTCTTTGTGTCTAACAAAATAAATAATTGCCAAAACAATACCCACAAAAAGTAATCCACCAATTACAAAAGGTACAATTTCTTTGAACGTAAAAGGTACTTTTATTATACTTTTCAACGGCATTACTTCTATCTTCGTTGTATCTATCGTTGGCATTGTTATTTCTATTGTAGGTGAAGATATATTATATATAGGTTCCGTCTTATTTGCTTGATAAAATTGAAATTCTGGTAATTTTACTTGTCCCTCTACAAAAGAAGTAAAGACAAATGAATAATTGATTTGTTTTTTGATAGTATCTATCTTGCTATCTATTAGTTTGAGTGTATCCGAGAATTGAAAATCAGAGGATAGATTGAGATTTTGTTCTGTTAAAGGCAAAGAAAAATTATAGTTTATCAAATCTCCAACCATGTATTGCTTCTTATCTGTCTTTCCCATAAAGTCTTGTGCAAACAGATTAGCAAAACACCCAACACACAATAGCATATATATCAACCTTTTCATAATCTCTCCCTATTAGCAAATAATTTAATCAATTGTTTAGTATAATCCGAGTCTGTATTTACTAAAACATAATCAATTCCTAATTTTTTGAACTCATTGGTAACCCTTTTTTGAGTCTCTTGCATATACTTGGCGAAATTCTTTTGCGTCATTCTATCAGAAGTATCTACCCAAATTCTCTCCTTTGTTTCTAAATCTTCCATAGCAACAACTCCTAAATCAGGTAATGCGTACTCCATTCTATCATTAACTAAAATAGAACAAACATCATGCTTTCTTGCAAAGATACTCAAACTCTTGTCAAACATAGAAAATCCATCCGTGATAAGAAAACAAGTACAGTGTTTCTTTATTACATTATTGATAAAAATAAAAGGTGAAGAAAAAGAAGTCTTACCACCAGAGGGCTTGAAAGATAGTAATTCCCTAATTATCCTAAGACAATGCGAAGAACCTTTCTTTGGTGGAATGTACTTCTCTACTTTATCCGAAAAAAGTATTGCACCAACTTTATCATTATTTGATATTGCCGAGAAAGCTAATATTGCTGCTATCTCGGTTATTGTTTCTGTTTTTAGACAGGTTGTGCTTCCAAAACCGGTAGAACCACTTATGTCTATCATCAACATAAGAGATAATTCCCTCTCTTCTTCAAAAATCTTTACAAAAGGTTTATTATATCTTGCCGTAACGTTCCAATCTATCGTTCGTATCTCATCTCCATAAGCGTACTCCCTAACTTCTGAAAATGTCATACCTCTTCCTTTGAATGCACTCTTATATTGTCCGGCGAAAACATTCTTCGATAATCCTTTTGCTTTGATTTCTACTTTATGAACCTTCTTTATCAATTCAGAATATTCCATAATTACGGCACATCTACTCTATTGATAATCTCATTTACAATATCTATACTTGTAATATTTTCTGCTTCTGCCTCATAAGTTAATCCTATACGATGACGTAGTACATCCGGAGCAATAGCAATAACATCCTCTGGTATAACATAACCACGTCTATGAATAAAAGCATACGCACGAGAAGCCAATGCTAAATTGATTGACGCACGTGGAGATGCTCCGTATGAGATATATGGTTTGATGGTTTCCAATTTATAATTCTCAGGGAAACGAGACGCAAACACTATATCCGTAATATAATTCTCTATTTTAGGATCTAAATAAACTTGTTTAACTACTTCTTTGGCCTTTGTGATCTGTTCTATATTGACAACTTTCGTTGTTTTTGGCTCACTCATCTGCAATTTTTGATGAAGTATTTCTCTTTCCTCTTCTATAGAAGGGTAAGTTACTACTACTTTGAGCATAAAACGGTCAAGTTGTGCTTCTGGTAATGGATAGGTTCCTTCTTGTTCTATCGGGTTTTGTGTAGCAAGTACAATAAATGGATTATCCAAAGTATAGGTATTATCTCCTATTGTAACTTGTTTCTCTTGCATAGCCTCCAATAGTGCAGATTGTACTTTAGCTGGTGCTCTATTTATCTCATCTGCTAAAACAAAATTAGCAAATATAGGTCCTTGTTTCACAACAAAGTCTCCACTTTGTGCATTATAAATCATTGTACCTATAATATCGGCAGGTAGTAGATCGGGAGTAAATTGAATCCTCGAAAAATTAGCATCTATCGTTTTAGCCAAAGCAGATATTGCCATTGTCTTTGCTAATCCTGGCACACCTTCCAATAAAATATGACCATTAGACAATAAGCCTATCATCAAACGTTCAACCATTGCTTTTTGACCCACAATCGTTTTCGCAATCTCATTTCTAATTGCCTCTACAAATGCACTTTCTTGCTCAATTTTCTTATTTAATTCCGTGATGTCCATAAATATATTAAGTGTATTACGTTTTTATTCTCCAATATAGATCAAAAAAATAAACGTTTTTTTTTATACTTTATTGCAAATACACAAAAAATGGATTAATGAACGATACCAATACTTGAAAAATAATGATAAGAAAAATGTATTTGTAGTTTGGAAAATCATCTTCCACAAAAAAATACCCCAATAGGGAAAATAGAACATTTTAAAGAAATAGAAATTCTAATAGTATCACACTTCGTCGAAATAAAATCAATAACTATTCAAATAACTTCAATAACTATTCAAATAACTTCAATAACTATTC
>CAVGDP010000243.1:0-3413 GCA_963627985.1 uncultured Eubacteriales bacterium | reverse complement strand
GTTATTTTAATAACTATTGAAGTTATTTTAATAACTATTGAAGTTATTTTAATAAGTATTGAAGTTATTTTAATAACTATTGAAGTTATTTTAATAACTATTGAAGTTATTTTGATAACTATTGAAGTTATTTTGATAACTATCGATTTTATTTGAATAAGTGTCGTACTTATTTTGATGATTTTAGTATTTATTTCAATTATTACATAATCAAATAATTATAGAAGTGAAAAATTACCTATTTTTACTCAAAATACACCCTTCAAAAATGACCTTATAAGAAAAATAGAACATTTTGGGAGCGTGAAACATTGCAAGATTTTTTTATTTATGCCACTACTTTTAGTGGGCAATAATAATAACATACTCATCCATAATAATATGATTGTCTTACTAATAAAAATACGAGGTCTATCAGTATTGCTACCAAAATAGACCCCATAAAATATAATAACATCTTTACAGAATGAGCGTATTATAGATTTGTTACTTATCTAATCGCTTGATATTTATTCTGTTTTAGCAGGTGCTGTGCCCATACGTTTAGCCATCTCCTCAACAATGAAAGACGCTACATCATCAGCGTAAGTATTCATGCCAAAACCGGCATCGTAACCCAATTCTTTTGCTAATTCGTGAGTGATTCTTGCTCCCCCGCAACACAAAATAACTTTGTCCCTCAAACCTTCAGCCTCTAACATCTCAACTAATTCAGTTAAGTTTTTGATATGTACATCCTTTTGCGTAACTGTTTGTGAGACTAATAAAGCATCTGCATGCATCTCTATCGCTTTGGCAATAAACTCCTCATTAGGTACTTGTGAACCCATATTCAAAGCCTCTATCATCTCATAACGTTCTAATCCATAATGACCTGCATATCCTTTCATGTTCATTATAGCATCTATACCAACGGTATGTGCATCTGTACCAGTGGAAGCACCTACGACGATTATTTTTCTACCTATATAGTCCTTGATATACTGATCTGTTGTCGGCATATCCATAACGTGACTCTCTACTTTTGGTACGTGAATGGTAGTATAATCAACTGTATGAATAGTAGACCCATAGCAATTGAAGAATGTAAAACCCTTAGTCAGTTCTTTATAATATACGACCAAAGGATTTTCAAAACCCATCTTCTTTAGCATTTGTTTTGCAGCCTCTATACCTTCGTCATTACAAGGAACAGGAAGTGTAAAACTCAATTGAACCTTACCATCGTTCATTGTATCACCATACGGCTTAACTTTAGTTAAATCTAGATTGGTATCAAAATCTCTTTTCTCTGTTGAATATAATCCTGCACTCATTATTCTTTACCTCCTTTTCCTTTCATTAAATCTATAAATGGATTGTAATAATTATTAGATTTTTCAAACACACCAGCTAAACCTTTACCGCCATCTCTTGGACGTTTAATATCTGCAAATATACCTTTCTCCAAAGCAGAGAATAATCCTTCGGTCTGCATTTTCTCTAATAAATCAACGGCGTCATCGAGTACCTTCTTGGCTCTACTTTGTATAATACCATTCTCTTTGAATAGGATATCATCGCCAAAATGCTTCATATTATTGAAGATATATCTTGCATTTTCTATACTTATATACCTATCCGACATAAAAGGTGTATGAATTGCTTCGGTCATCATACCTAATAATTGAAGACCTTGATGAGTCATAATACCTATTTCATTAAATAGGGCGTCTTGTATTTGACCTCTAAAAATATTACCTGTCATGAATTTTGTAGGAGGCATATATTTGATAGGAGCATTAGGAAATATCTCTCTAATCAATTCTGCTTGTGATAATTCATATAAGAAACCGTCCTCTAATTGTGGATCCATCTCAAAAGCATGTCCAAGTCCCATTTGTTCTTCTGGCATACCGGCGGCGAAAGCTAATTGTTCATTAATAAAATCTGAAGCCAAAACGGTATGTGCTTGCTCGAAAGCATCCGCAGTAGTTAAGTAATTATCCTCACCTGTATTAATTATAATACCTGCATAACCATTTATAATACGAGAAAAGAATTGATCTATTAGGGTACGTTTCATATTAATATCTCTAAACAAGATACCATACAAAGCATCGTTAAGCATAACATCCAAACCTTCTAAAGCACCCATAACGGCAATCTCTGGCATACATAAACCTGAGCAGTAATTACATAAACGAATATATCTGCCAACTTCTTCTCCTACTTCATCTAAGGCTTTACGCATTATACGGAAGTTCTCTTGTGTGGCAAAGGTACCGCCAAAACCTTCGGTAGTTGCTCCGTATGGTACATAATCCAAAAGAGATTGTCCGGTGGTACGTATAACGGCGATAATATCTGCACCTTGTCTTGCTCCTGCTTGTGCTTGAACAACGTCTTCATAAATATTTCCCGTTGCAACTATTATATATAAATAAGGTTTATCACCTTCTCCGATAGTATCTATATAATGCTCACGTTTTCTTCTTCTATCTATTATACGTTTAAGTGAAGCGTCTATAAAAGGTTGCAAACTCTTCTTTGTCTGTTCGTCATCTGTTTTAGGCAATTTAGTAATATCTAATTTACCTTCTGCTATCTGTTCTGCTATGTGTTGAGGCGTAAGCGATGTTTGTTTAACTGCATTAGCCATAACAAACATAACTCCATCGTTGATTAACCCCTTATCCTTAATCTCATCTACAACTACATTTGGTAAAGGTACTCCATCGCTATTTACTCCATCTATACCCAGTAATCTACAAATAGTTCGCTCACAAGTAACTGTGGAATAATTAGACGCAAATTGTTCTACTTCATCAGATATTTTCTTTGCGTAATTCTTACCTTGCTGTACTTTGTTAAAATCTATACCTAACTTACTTTTCATTAATGTTTTTTATTTCTTTTTTTATTACTGAGCAGACTACTCATACAACCCCCCTTTTTATCGTATAAGTATCCTACTTTGTGTTTAGTTTTTATGTTATTATAAGAAGCTGCAAAGTTAGTAAAAAAAGCAATATCAAAAAAGAAAAATTTGATTTATTTTACATTAGTATTCACAAAAAGCAAGATAATAGGTAAAAAATTTAATACATATATCTTTTTAGGAGATTAATATTTTAGAATAAGTAGATAATTTCTTACCAAAATTTATCCTCAAAACGCCAAAATTTTACAATGTTTCACACTCCCAAAATGTTCTATTTTTCCTATATAGTCATTTTCGGTAGTCATATTTTGAGTAAAAATAAAGGGATTTTACACTCTTGTAATTATTTAATTATATAGTATTTAGAATAAGTACTAAAATCATCAAAATAATATCTGATTTTATTCGAATAGTTATTGAAGTTATTTGAATAGTTATTGAAGTTATTAAAATAGTTATTGAAGTTATTAAAATAGTTATTGAAGTTATT
>CAVGDP010000242.1:0-3179 GCA_963627985.1 uncultured Eubacteriales bacterium | reverse complement strand
CTTAATTCTACTCCAAATTAAATTAATTGTCAAGATGAAAATCAAACATTTGTTATTAGGAGCAGTTGTAGTAGCATTAATGACTGCTTGTGGAGGAAATAAAAATACAGAGTCTACTACAGAAAGTACTCCAGAGACTGTAACTGAACAAGTAGAGGCAACAGTAACAGAAGAACAACCTGCAGAAGAGCCAGTTGCACAAACTCCTGCAAAGAAGAACACAACTACTTCTTCTAAATCAACTACTAAAGAAGAGACAACAACAAAAAAAGAAACTAAGGTAGAAGACCCTTGTAAAGCAAAAGTTGCTACTTTCTCTGCTTTTGTTGCTAATTTAGAAGTTGCAAAGAGAGACAAAGACAAAGGAGCTAAAGAAATGAAAGCTTACAAAGCATTAAAAGCTCAAGCAAGAGAGCAAGAAAATGCAGTAAAAGATTGTGCAACGGGAGAATACAAATCAGTTGTTAATTCTTTGAGAACAAAGGTTAAAACTATTACTATGTAATCGTTTTCTTTGAGAAAAGAAAAAGCATCAAATTACTTTGATGCTTTTTTTGTTTTTATTGTTTGTTATCTCTTAATCTTTTTTCAACCAAGAGAATAAATCTTTGTAACGAATCTGTTTGCCATAAATCAAAATACCATTACGATAGATTCTGGAAGCAACTAACATGCACACGATAACTGTTGCAGTCAATAATCCAAGAGAAAGTATTACTTGCCAAATAGGAACACCAAACGGAATCCTTACAAGCATAATAACCGGTGAAGTAAATGGTATCATACTTAACCATATAGCAAGAGAAGAAGAAGGATTAGTCATTACCATAGGTAAACAAATAACGGCAAAGATAAATGGTATCGTCAAAGGAATAGAAAATTGTCCTGCATCGGCATCACTATCTATCAACGAGCCAACTGCTCCGAACAAAGCACCATAAAGTAAATACCCAAGCAAGAAATAAATAATAAACATGCTAAGAATTAATGGAAAATTAATTGCATTAATCTCTTTCATTATTTCATTCATAGTGGAAGAATTATCCATATTCAAAGTATCAAGTTTATCTGCCGTTATTACCCTATCGGTTAATTCTATTTTTTCTTGTTCTTCTGTTTTGAATATATCAGGTTTTGCTATTTGAACACCACCAATTAATATCAAAGATAATGCAATCCATAAAACAAACTGTGTTAGTCCGACCAACCCTACAGCAATAATTTTCCCAAAGAATAAATATATACTCTTCACACTTGATATTACTACTTCTATAATACGAGATCCTTTTTCTTCACTAACACTCCGCATAATCAATCCTCCAAAAACGAGAATAAAACCATATATTACAAAACCTAATATAGACCCTGTTGCCATTTTCAAAGTAGAAAAAGATTCTTCACCTGTATTGATATTCGTGATATATGTATTTATTTGTGGATCATTAATCATTGCGATATCTTCTTTTGACATATTGTAATTAACCATTAGAAGAGAGTTTTTGAAGATTTGTCGAGTTTGCATATTAACTTCTTCTTTTGCTTCCACACTTGGTTCGTTGTCGGCAATATAATAAAACGTTTTAATAGGAGGTGTATCGTTAGACTTAACTATCTCTACTACCATATCAACTTTACCATCTTTCAACTTCTTTTGTGCTTGGGCAATATCGTTGTTATAAGAGAAGTTAGTAATTGCGTTACTCTTGTACTTACCTTCAAAGAAAGAAATGGTATCATTATTTATTACCGTTTTAGGAGTAGAATCTACAATTTCAATATTAAAACTACTTATGGAATTATCTATCAATATTGTAGGCAAAAGTATCAATAAAATCAATAAGATTGGTCCTAAGATAGTTAAGACAATAAAGGATTTTTTTCTTACTTTGGATAAATACTCTCTTTTGATAATTATAAATAACTTATTCATTTTGTATTTTTTATTGTTGTGATAAAAATCTCATTCATACTCGGTAGAATTTCCTTGTAAGAGATAATATCTGTGTGTTTCAATATATTGGATAATAATTCTGCATTCTTACCTTTTTGAATTTTTACTTTCAAAATTGTATTGTCGTTAGCAGAGGCAGTATTTATCAAATCAACTCCTTCTATTAATAAGTTATCATCGTAATTACCGGAGATAATGATTTCATATTCAAATTTTTTGAACTCTTGTTTGATATCTTTTACCTTACCTTCCAAAACCAAGTGAGAAGAATTGATAAGTGCTATCTTATCGCAAATTTGTTCCACACTTTCCATATTATGAGTGGAGAAAATAATGGTAGCACCTTTCTGACTTAACTCCAAAATCTCATTTTTCATTATATCCGTATTAAGAGGATCAAAGCCACTGAAAGGTTCATCAAAGATAAGTAACTCGGGTGAGTGTATAACGGTTGTAATAAACTGAACCTTCTGTTGCATTCCCTTAGATAACTCTTGTACCTTCTTATTATACCAAGCAGTTATCCCAAATTTCTCAAACCAATAGTCAAGAGATTGCTTTGCTTCGTTGATCTTCATACCTTTCAACTGTGCAAGATAGAGAACTTGCTCACCAACTTTCATTTTTTTGTAAAGACCTCTTTCTTCTGGCAAATAACCAATATGTTGAATATGTTTATCGGAAAGTTTTTCACCATTAAAAAATATCTCACCTTTATCTGGTGAAAAGATTTGATTAATAATACGAATAAGTGTAGTTTTCCCTGCACCGTTAGGTCCTAATAGACCAAAGACATCTCCTTTGTGTACTTTTAGACTAACATTATCCAAGGCGACTTTCGTTTTGTATAATTTGGAAACGTGATCTACGCTAAGTATTTCATCCATAATATTATTATATTTATCTTAAAAACGAATGATTGATAATAATATTGTAAAGGGGAGATTACTTGCATTAAATTTTTTTCTATTGTGTCTTTTCGAATATCTTTTTCTTAAAAAAAATAATCTCAAAAAAATACCCGGTATGAAAAATAGATCATTTTAAAGAAAGTAATATTCTAATAATATCACATCGCATCAAAATAAAATCAGTAACCATTCAAATAAAATCAATAACTATTCAAATAACTTCAATAACTATTCAAATAACTTCAATAACTATTCAAATAACTTCAATAACTATTCAAATAACTTCAATAACTATTCAAATAACTTCAATAACTATT
>CAVGDP010000241.1:0-2526 GCA_963627985.1 uncultured Eubacteriales bacterium | reverse complement strand
ATCCTGATTTTTGACTACAAATCTATAAAATTTTAATAAAAAATGTCAGATAAACAAAAAGATACAACAGCCTTATTTTCTTGTAGAGCAAGTAAATATTTAGCAGACAAAATTGCTGAAATTTATGAAAAGCCACTAGGAGAATCTGTTTGTTTGCAATACGCAGATGGGGAATTTCAACCTTCTTTTGAGCAAAACGTGAGAGGATGTCACGTTTTTATTATACAATCTACCTTTGCTCCATCGGATAATTTAATGGAATTATTGATGATGGCAGATACTGCCAAAAGAGCATCTGCAAAGAGTATTATAGCAGTTATACCTTATTTTGGTTTTGCACGTCAGGATAGAAAAGATAAACCTCGTGTACCGATAACAGCTAAATTAGTTGCAGATTTATTACAAGTTGCGGGTATAAATAGAATAATGGTAATGGATTTGCATGCAGATCAGATACAGGGATTTTTTAATGTTCCGGTAGATCATCTTCAAGCTTCAAGTATATTTATTCCTTATTTAAGGGGTTTATATTCTAATTTGGATAATTTACTATTTGCTTCACCAGATGTTGGAGGTGCTAAACGTGCTTCACAATACGCAAAGACATTGGGTACTGGTTTTGTAATGTGTTATAAACAGCGTTCTCGTCCTAATGAAATTGCTTCTATGCAATTAATAGGCAAGGTAGAGGGTAAGGATATTATCTTGGTAGATGATATAATTGATACAGGAGGCACGCTTTGTAATGCAGCCAAATTAATCAAAGACAATGGAGCAAAGTCAGTTAGAGCAATGATAACACATCCTGTTTTGTCCGGTAATGCTATTGAGAAAATAGAAAATTCAGTCTTGGAAGAGTTGATAGTAACCGATACAATACCATTAAAACGTGAGAGCAAAAAGATAAAAGTTCTCTCGGTCGCTCCTATATTTGCAGAGGCAATACGTAGAGTTGAATCTTTGGAATCAATAGCAAATCTATACGAAAAGGCAGTTCAACATGTTGGTTTGCAGACTAAATTCTAAAATATTTGGTCATATTGAGAAAAAATGTTAATTTTGCAAACTGAAATAACATAAATTTTATACATAAACAATAAACAAAAAGATGAAAACAGTATCAATGAGCGGTTCTTCACGTAGGAACGTAGGGAAAAAAGATGCTAAAGCGTTAAGAAGAGAAGATAAAGTACCATGTGTACTTTATGGCGGTAAAGATGAGCAAGTTATTTTTGCACTTCCACGCAAAGATTTCAAAGGATTATTATTTACTCCTGACACATGTTACGTAGAATTAAACATAGATGGAAATAAATCTATGGCAATACTACAAGATATACAATATCATCCAGTTAGTGATGAGGTATTACATGCTGACTTTTTGAGAATATTTGATGACAAACCATTGACTATTGCTGTTCCTGTAAAGACTACAGGTACTGCTCCAGGTGTACTACAAGGAGGTAAATTACAAGTTAAACTTAGAAAAGTAAGATTGTGTGGTTTGCCAAATGCTATACCTCAAGAGGTGGTATTGGATATTAGCAAATTAGGTATAGGACAGGGAATAAAAGTAAATGAAATCAAAATAGAAGGTGTTGAAGTTATGGAGATAAAAACTTCAGTTGTTGTTACGGTACGTAGTACAAGAAATGCCGTTGCTGATACAACGGACGCAACTGCTGATGCAACTGCAACTTCTACAGCAGAGTAATAAAGAAAAGAAATAATCAAAACGATATTTCAACATTCTTTTACATCAAGGTAACAGGCTGCAGACATTCAGCCTGTTATTTATTTAAGAAACAATATGTTTGGTTGGATAAAAATATTTAATGGCAAGACAAAACAATTAGATATGAATAAATATCTTGTAGTTGGGTTGGGTAATCCAGATAAAGAGTATGATAATACACGTCATAATATAGGATATATAGTTGTTGATGAGTTTGTTAAGCAAGTCAATGAGAAGAATACTAAAAAAAATTCAGTAGCAAAAGAAGAATACAAATTTACTTCAGATCGTTATGCTTTCAAAACAGAAGTTAGTCTAATGGGGAGAAAGATAATCGTAATAAAACCAACAACGTATATGAATTTGAGTGGTAAGGCGGTAAAATATTGGTTGGATAAAGAGAAGATACCTATTGAGAATCTTTTTATTATTGTAGATGATTTGGCGTTGCCATTAGGTACGATACGATTAAGACTAAAAGGCTCGGACGGAGGACATAACGGACTAAAAGATATAATAACTTTGTTGGGGACAAATGTATTCAATCGGATGAGATTTGGTATTGGGAGCGATTTTCATAAAGGTGAGCAAGTGGATTTTGTTTTGGGCAAGTTTTCTGAACAAGAACAAGAGATATTACGTCCTCAAATAGAGAAGATTTATGAGATTCTCAAATCCTTTGTTATGGTTGGTATGAACACAACAATGAATCGTTTCAATTAATCCCTAATAGATATTATATATTTATAATTAATTAGATAATAGAGAGTAATTAAGAGAAGCAATTAGCG
>CAVGDP010000240.1:0-17107 GCA_963627985.1 uncultured Eubacteriales bacterium | reverse complement strand
TTTTTTTAACCGGACAATAATAACTTAGAATATTTTTCTCTTTGAAAATTTTACTGAAAATAAATTAGTTATATCTATAATAAATATGTTTTAGCAGACACTAATATTTCAAAACTTTGGAATGTCCGACTCGTCAATGTATACAAGAGGAAACGATAGGTCTCACCACGCAAAATGACCTATAGGTCAAATTTTTCTGATAGTTGTTTAGAAGAATAGTGTGTTTTTATTTTTCAAAACTATATCAAGATCTATTTGTTTGCCAATAATTTTCATAGATTTCAAATAGTCTGTAGATATAGGAACTATTATAATACTATCTTCATTATCATAACAAGATTGTACTTGTAAGAGATTTTCTTTAATAGACGAAAATTTTTCAGTAGGTAAATCCCCAATAAAAATTGATTTTTGTATATTTATACATCCCTCCTTTTTCAAATATTTGAATATAAGATTTCTAACCTTATTACTTTCTATATCATACATAACAAAAAACAACATATTAGTACTATTTCTATTTTTGGTATTAACTATCCCTAATATTTTATCAACTCTAACTTGTAAAGACTCTATATTTTCTATTTCTTTACATTTAAAGGGTTTGTTTTGTAAAGGTTGAGCATCTTGCAAAGTCGCTTGTTTGACTATTCTAACTACTTGAACAAATGGTAGGTTTGAATATTTTTTACGTGCCATTATGTATTTTCCACTATAAACATTTCAATTATTTGAGCAATTACTTCATTCAAATTTTTAGAAGTACCACTTGCAGGAGATTGTACCACCGAGAATCCTTTTTTACCATAGAATAGATTAACTTCTCCAATCTTGTTATTTAGTTTACAACGAATCTTTTTAGCATATTGTATATTAATGATTTCGTAAACGGAGATACCTTGACTTTCTATAAAGGATTTAACTTGAGTTATTATTTCATTAAGTCTCTCTGGTACAAAGACAGTATTTTCTACTTTTTGTCTAACTTTTGTTCCTAATATTTTCTTTATTTCTAATAAAGTCTCATCGTCAGGATCTTTTGGAAGGGCATTTTCTTGTTTTAGAGTTTGTTTGTCTTGTTTGCGTTGTTTATTATCTTGTTTATTGGACTCATATAAAGCAAATGTATCATCAAGGTTTATAAAATCCTGGATATTTACTTTCTCTGCTTCTATATTATAATAAGCATCTTCATCCATACTAATAAAACAAGCTCTACTTACATCACTTGTCGATGTATCTACTACTTCGCATAAATGGTATTGAGTGGCTAAAGTATTTACAAACTTGTGATAGAATATAGAATAGATACCTGCATCGGTACACCTTTCTTTGAGATTATATAGAAGTTTTAAACCATCACCGGAAGGAGAAACAAACATAAGCGATAGTCGTTTATCTTGTTTTAACAGTTGTTTTAATTGTAAAAGATTTATCCCTTTCTCTGATAAGTGATCTAAATCTACAATAAAATGTTCTATATAAGTAAAGTTATCTTTTTTTCGAAAAGGAGGATTAAAACTACCACAAACTATATATGGGAGCTGTCTTTTGAGATAAGTATAGCGTTTTTGGTCTAATTCTCTGATAATTTGTAGTTGTTTTAACTTAGCAGATATTTCATTTTTAGGACTCTTTACACTATGATAAAGATATTCCACTGTAACTTTTACAAGTTTATCACTTGAAGATTGAATATTTCTACCGGCACTTAACATAACTATTTAAAATCTTTTAATTTCTGTGCCAAACGAGTAGCATAGATTTGTATTTGTGTAATACGAGAACGTTGCAGACCATCTACTAATACTATCTCTTCAAGGTAATCATTTAAAGTTTGAATTATGACTCGCCTTCCTAAATTCTCCAACCAGTAGGAACCATCTTCTTTGACAGAATAGTATTCATCTGTTATAACATTTTGACAAGCAATATTATAGACAACATAATCCACCCATACTCTATACAATTCAATAAGATCATATACAAGTACCGGACGATTATAATCATCTCTATGCAGTACACCAACGTAGGGATCAATACCGGCTCTAATTAATGCACTTTCTACTTTGCCATACAAAATACCATAACCATAATTAAGAAAAGCGTTCATTACATCCATAGCAGGTCTTTGTGTACGAGTAGCAAAACGTAATTCTTGCGGTAAAACATCATTCAATGCTTCAAAATATATCTTACTTGCAACACCTTCCCAACCTCTTAAACTATGAGCAATATCCGAAACTATTTCGCCTTCTAAATGCAAGATTTTAGTTTTGTAATCTTCCAAACGAGCAATTGCTTTTTGTGATTTGCGTTTACTTACATCATCTTCGGTTAATATCATAAGTAGGAGGGCTTGTTGATTCTCTATCTTATTACAAATAACTTGTTTTATCCAAACAAGAGCATCGTGGGAGAAGGTAAAATTAATTTGTCCTTTTCTAATAGTAGAGATAGAACCATATTTATTGCTCCATATTCTACCTATTGGAGTGCCTGTTCTTTCGTTAAAAAATATTTCTATTTCTTTTTCAATGGCAAGCATAATAGCATCACTAGTAAGTGAGACCCCTTTACCTATTTGGATAGACGAAACACTATCGGAAGGTATTGCCTGTTTACCTTCTTTGGTGGAGACTACGAAAGAATTGTTGTCTCTGTTGAGTGATGTGCCGAAAGTATTTATAACGAGTTCCATAGATTATTCTTTATCTTTAATAAAAAAGTCATCTGTAAGAAAAACTTTATCTTTTGCTCTTGTAACAGCAGTATACATCCATTGATATGCTTCTTTTGTCGGATTCATAGTTATATTTCTTGCACCACCAAAATCAATATAGACATGATTCCATTCACCGCCTTGTGCTTTATGACAAGTAACTGCATAACCATACGAACAACGTAGAGCATTCAAGTAAGGATCGTTTCGCAAAGCCTCTTCAAACTCTTTTGGCTTTTTCTTTTCAGTTATTCCTTTTTGTAGCATTCTTGCAATAAAGTCAATAAAGAGACTTTTCTGTTGTTGCTCGTTTAGATTACCTTGTTCACAAGTAATACAATCTTCAAGTAAAATTGTAGTGCATTCTCTCTCGGTGAATAACTCTTTAACTTTGACTTCTCTGAAGTTTAATGGTGTTGGACGAGCGTTGCTCTTTCGTGGTGTGAGAATTTTTCTTTCTCCGATTTCCATAACCTCAACCATATCTCCATTCATTAATCTAGTAGGATACTGATTTTGAGTAACCATAAGCAAGTCACCTTTTTTTATTATTCCATGAAAACCAAGAACATTTTCACGAATATAATGTGAGATTTCAGCACATCTTTTATTACTTCTACAAATAAAAATAGAATGATTATAACCAAATTCTTTTATATTTTTCTTATAATTATCTATCATTTCTTCAAAATCATTCATTATGACAATATCATGATATTGACGTATTTTAAACTTTCCCCATACTTTACTTCTTCCATAAAAAGATTTATTCATAGGTGCTTCTTGCCATTGTTTTCTAATCGAATTGGCTGCTTGTACAATAGTGTTTTTTTGTCTCATAATTTCAGTGAGTTTGCCTTCTTGTACTCTATAGTTAAATCTTTCTTCAATATAATTCTTTTCTAAAGCAGGAGATATAGTTCCTTGTATAGGTGGTAATTGAGCAGGGTCTCCAACAAAGATAAATTTAGAATCTTTGTGCTGATCAAAATCAAGTAATTCTTTTAGCAAACGTCCTGATCCGAATTTGGCTTGAATTGGATTTTTAACAGGAAGGTCGCCAACCATAGAGGATTCATCAATGATGTATATAACCCCCTTTCCATCGTTATCGTTTCTTCTTTGACAAGGAGCAAAGACCAAATACAATTGACCATTATCCAACATTCTAATATCAGAAGTATCCCTATTAAAAGATTTGTATGTATATATCATACTATGAATAGTTTGTGCCTGAGCATTTGTATAGTTAGCGAGTATTTTGCTTGCCCTACCAGTAGGGGCTAGAAGGTTATAGCGTTTATTTTCTTTTTTTAAGTATTCTATTAGGAATTTCATCAAAGTAGTTTTACCTGTGCCAGCATAACCTTTTAGCATAAACACTTTATCGCTACTTTTGAGGAAGTTCTTTAAATCGTTTAATACTTTACTCTGTCCATTTGTTAGTTTTATCTCTTTATTCATATCTACGAAATCTTTTGAACTCAAAACGAGTTATTCTTTCACCATTATCTTTTTCTATTACATTTCTTTCTGTACAAGAGGCAACACAAACGATATTTTCTTTTTGAAAACGTTTTAATAAAGCAAAGCAAAGTGTAAACTCACCCATAAGATGCACGATTATATCTTTGCCGTATGAGGATACAATATCTTCAAATACTTTGTCAGCAAGAGTAGAAACTTCCCATTCTGTACTGTTTGGCATTACATTAGGAAAAGCATAATCCACGATTTTATCTGCCAATCTTAAAGCCTCTTCTCTTTGCTTTTCTCCCCAAAGAGAAGATGGGTGATTAGTTAAGTTTATTAAGTTCATCTTCTATTTCTTTTTTACCAAAGTAAGTAATACCCATTTTTTCAAGTGTCTCTTTATGTTGCTCTGCTTCTGTTGAATTACTAGACAAATTTTCCCTATAAGCGTAAACAGAACTCTTTACACTCAAACCGAATAATGATTTTATGGCGACAGCTTTATAGACTATTTCGTTGAACATTTTTCCTTTTTCCCAATTTGTTTTACACTCTCTAATATAGAGTTTATTATCTTTAATATAGACAACATCTAACTCATTACCACTGTATTTATGTCCATTTCTCATTGGTTTTATACCACACATTATTTCATCTGGGTTTTCCTCCTTTTCGGTTATGTAATAAACAAGATCTTCAAGCCATTCGCCAGTTAAATAAACCATATCTTCTCCACTTATAAACCCTTTTTCGCATTTTTTAGGCAATCCTTTCTGTTCAATAAAGTTTTCAATTCGTTCTGCTCTTGTAGATTTATCTCCACCTATACCATCTTTTAAGTTGATTTCATTTATATCAGAATAAGGACGTGGTTTGCTTTTATTGTTCTTAAACTTATTCTTTTCTTTTAAGGCCATTAGTTCGGATAATTCATTATGATACTTTTCTCTAATATCATTCATTTTATAGAACATATCCTTTGCTTTTTCAAAAGGAAGATATGGTTTGCGACCATTATGGAACTTCATATTGTAAAGGCTGAAATACTCTTGAATGGAAACTTTGCTTGTTAATTCTATTGTTTGTTGAGTCTGAATATCGGTTATAATGTTTTTCGGCCAATGTATGTAAAAGAAAGATGCATTTAGACAGTTTTCTTTGAAAAAGTTGTAAATAGCAATCGCCATAAACTTTGTGCCACCAGTTAAATTAACAATAAAATTTTCGTTTATATCTATATTTTCTTTGAGTATTTGTTGAATAGTCTGCCTGTTTTCTTCTTCTCCTTCTTGTAAAACAATTTTTACATCTTTTCTTTGAAAAGTAGTTGCTAAACATTGCATTGTGTTTTGCATAGAACTGCTTACTATCCAAATAACTTTGTCTCCCTCTTCGTACATTTGTTTTACAAAAAGATAATTAGGGAGAGTCTGTTTCGAAACTAAATTTACTATTGTCTTCATTTGTTTTAAGGTTCTTTATTCTATTGTCAATTTTACAAAACCGAGTAGATTTATACCATCTTGCGTTTTGGTTATTCTTCGAGATTTAGGGAAAGCAAAGCCATCATATCTAGGATGACGAATTCTATTATCATGTATCCATCTTTGCCAATTTGCTTCACCAATTATATCCTTAGCCCAATTACCTGTTATGAACTCCCATCCATTAGAATTACCAACTCGAAGAATACAAGATTTATCATCAAGTTTATCTATTTGTTCTCGAATATCACTACAAGCCCCCATATAAGCATTTACTAACAAACCTGCATTGTCGTCTTGTTCATAATCATCCCAAAATTTATATTCATCTACCAATATACTTCTTGTATGTTTATTTATTTTTTTGAACAATTCTTTAATAGAATGAAAAGGAAATTTCTCGGTATCTGTTATTTTCATAACAAAAGAAGATTGTTCTCCTGCGGTTATTGCTTCTACAAGTTGTTTCTTGCTATTGTCATCGTAAGAATTTTTTCTAATGTTAAGGTGTGTCGTATTCAAAGCGTGCATACCTTCTTGCTCAAAATAAGCATCTGATACTTGTAGAAGACGCATATATTTGTCTTTTCTATCTCTTGGATCATTACTTTTTATATCAGTATTATCAAAAGATAATATCTTATCAACAATATTTGACTTTGGACGTATATCGTTTGGAATTATAGACCTTTCTTTAAGCAAAGAAGTAAATATTGCTGTACGTATAGCACCTTTCAAGGAAGAACCAGGAATATAAGGCTCGTCAAAACCATCGTGAATATGCTCACTTAATTCTTTTGCTAAGTTATCTGAAGAAGGGATAAGAATATCTCTTAGATAATATTCCTCGTCTGGTAAATGTTCCTCAAGAAAATCTTTTACAGATTGACTAGGGTTGTTATTACTCAAACAACTAACTAATAAACCTATATCAATATTCTTTTTCTGCAATAGTCTTACTACTTCTTTCATGTCAAGGACACGAACATAAGGATATCCTTCGATTTTTTTTATTATATAATCAAAGTTTTTCGTTAGTGTCTCTCCGCTACCTATATGAACAGGAGTAAGAGTTTCTATTGCTATATTGCGTCTTTCAGAGTTCATCATATTCTTATATATTTATAGGTAAAATTAAACTGCGACCACAACGCCAAATGCTATGCAAATTACTATCATTATATTTTGGACGCAAATTAACAATCGTTCCTATTGTCTCCAAAGCAGAAGTCTGTTTCTTAAGTACAGATCCTTCTTTGAAACCATAGATATAATTCTTTCTTAACGTTTGGAAAGGATAGGAGGTAATCCACCCACCTCTACGCTGTAACTCGTATGCAATATTCTCACTATCCATAAAAGACCGAGTCTGTTCCTTACTTTTTGGGAACAAGATAGAAAGATTAACAAAGTTATCTGCCGTAGAAGGTATATCAAGAGATATTGTATCTTTCTCAAACTCAAAGAAACCATTACCAATATTCCTATCTGTACCAATACCCTCAACAGAGAGCAACGACAAAGCTTTTTCTAATACACTCTCGTTACCTTGATAGATAAAAAACAAACCTGCATAGTCTTCGAATTTTATTCTATCTACAAAGTATGGCTTTGCTTCGGAGTGCATAGAACGGTCCTCAATACTTACTCTTTGAATACCACAAGATCTAATAAAATCTTTCTTCTCTAATTTGCCACCACAAAGATATTTGCCCTGAATATCGTTGATTAGTTTGTCTTTGCCGTTAGCTTCTTGTAAGTCCTTACCAAACAAGATTTGCGAGAAGTAACTACTATCTACCCATGCAATCTTCTTTATCTTCTTATTATTCTCTATATCCAATGTTGGCAATTTGGCTAACAAAGGTTTTGGAAAGAAATAAGAAGTCTTTTCTCTTTCCGCTTTTTGATAGAAAGGGAACAAAGAAGAAATACTAAAACCCAAATCACCGTCCTTTGGAATATCTGCTCCTAACTTACTTAAACAAGAAGTTAAGGCTGCATACATCGTATCGGAGGCAATAGTTTGATAACTTATAGCATAATCGCTTCTATTATTAGATATATGCAAAGGAGTAGTGAAATGAAGTTTATAAACTTTTAACTCAATCATAGTTATTCTATTTTCGTTGCTTTCCAACAAGTCTGTTCAGAAAGATATTCTTTCTTAACTTGCTCTATCTTTACTTGTCCATAGCCTCTTGAACCACTTCCACCAAGATAATCGTTCTCAAGTAGATTTATCCCTTCTTCCAAGATCTTTAGCATGCATTCTTCATTGTCATTATCCCAGATATTAAGGACAATCTCTACTCCGAACTCTGCACCTTTGGGTACTCTCTCAATTTGACGAGGATGTTCTGCCTTACCACTTACTCTATTTATAACATTCTCACTCTTTTGTTCGGTAAAAGGCATATCCATATTACTATACTCTTCAAATTTTTCCACAGACTCTTTTGTTAGATAAGCATCTCTAAAAATAACCTTTGAGGGTTGAGGATTATTCTTGTCTGCGTTGCCGAACATATTATTAATTTCAGAGTTGCCACACAACTTAACACCTCTTGCCTGCTCCAAAAGACAACGCATCTTTCCTTTCAAAGATGAACCAGGAATATAAGGTTTGCCATCAGGAAGTTTGATTACAGGAGAATCAATACCACCTATTTCTACGTTTTCACTATTACCACCTACATGTAAACCAGTTAATAATCTTAGGGTATAGGTCAATTTTATTTTCTTTACAAGTTTTTCCATTTTATTTTCCTCCATAACATTTGTGATAAGCTACAATAGCTTCAAATATGTTTACAAAATTTTTGAAATCCTTTTCGTCCTTTACTTCCCTTATTGCTATAGATATCTGTTTTTGAAAGTCTTTAAGTTTGGTCTCTTCTTTCTCTCTACCTGTGGCGTATGCTAACAAAGGGTTAAGCATAATAAACTCCGATAGATTGAATCCATTCATCTCTATCCTTTTTACATCACCAAAGAATTTTCTAAGTTGAGTAGTTGTCATGGCCTTAATTTCTTTACCATTGTTGTCTTTTTTTTCTACTTTCTTGGTTAAATATTTACCAAATTCTTCGCACCAATTAATAACCTCTGGCGTTACTGTTTCGTGAACCCATTGTGGATTTATATTTTGATTAAATGCCATTTTGTTTATATTTTTTAGTTGTTTATTTTATTTTCTTTATCTGTCTCCTTTAGGATAAGTTCTGCCCAACGACAAGCAATAGCCAAAAGTTTTAACTCTTTTGCTTTGGTTATCCTTGTATCTCTTAATTGTTTACAAAAGTTATAAACCAAAGGGTTCTTCTCGTACTTATCCATAAACCTTGTTAGATAATAAGCAGAATGCCAAATATAACTCATCTGTTTATTGTCCTTCTCGCTCTCTTTCTGCATCTGATAATAATACATTATCTTATGCAACAAACCTTTGGACATACCATGATTATTTACCAAATCAAGCAAACAATCCTTATCCTCTTTTACCTTCTCAAACTCCTCTTGCCAAGAGATAGTCTCATCAAAGAAAGTAATAGCGTTCTTAGTTGGTTTCTGTTTATCGTTTTCTTTATCCTTGTCCTTTATATATTGTTTGGACTTTTCTTCGGCATCGCCTGAAATCTCGGCAGCCTTAGCAATAGGGAATTTAGGATTTACGACAACCAAACCGGCAGAGATATGTATTCCTTCTTTGCTAAATCTCGTCTCTAACTCGGTATGTACCCTATAAGCAAAGTCAATTAACTTGTCCCATTTACCTACTGCAAAGACATCATCGCCACCTGCATAAATAATTTCAACATACTGTTTATCTATAAACCTTTTTATCGTTTTAGAAAAGAAGTCTTGTAAGTCGTTAGAGAATGTTGTGTATTCTGTCCAATTATTAAACCCTCTTGCGAAACGTGTTCCCAGTCCATCTACATCCATTCTCAATACTCCCAAATAACTTCCTTCGCAATAGTCTGCAAAATCACTTCTAATCCTCTCCCCTTCCTTAATCTTCCTACCTTTCTCTATTCGTTCCATAACCGAAGGTAAGACTCTCAAACCTTCAATTTCGCACAACTCATCACTCTCTATGCCCGTAACATCACAAACTCCTGTCTTGTCCGATACTTGTTGTCCAGAAAATATATTATCATAATTATTCAAGATTACATCTTTGAATTTGTGCTGTTTTTGTTTAGCAAACTCCTGTGTTATCCTGCGAAACAAAATACCAATCTTGTCTGTCTCTTCCGCATCAAAGACTTTTACTTCGTCCCCTGCCATCTCCTCAAACGATACATACGCTATATTGATAGATAACAGTCCAAAGTGTTCCTCCCATAACCCTTCATTTCTCTCCCTTGCCGTTTGCTCAATTTTTTTCCTATTCTCCTGATTATCCTCCGTTATAAAATAGAACTTTCCACCAGAATTATAAATATCTCTCACAGTAGTCTTAGGAGTCATCTGTTCGGTCAATTCCTTATAAACCCCTTTCATATAGTCATCCAAATACCACGAACGACCTCGAAGACTCAAAGCTGCCTTCTTGGAAGAAATATTATAAAGAAAATTTTGTATGCCCGACAAATCGCCACCAACAAATAATTTCATATTATTATATTTTTTTAGTTTTCACTCTGTTTCTTTGTTATAATACCATAACCAATACTTGCATTCTTACCAATTCCTATAAAATTCGGCAAGGATAGATTAGAAGCAAACTCTATATCAAACGCCATAATCTTTACCCCTTTGTTTTTTATCAAATAAGGCTCCGACAAAGAAGTAATCTTTACTATCAACTCCTCACTTATATATATCCCCAAACCTTTACAGATAGACAAGAGGTTACCTTTGAGTATTGTCTCCAATAATGCTATCTTCTCTATAAGAATACTCAAAGACAAATATTTTAGATAATTATCCGAGTTTAGAGCAAGCCAACGTCTAATTCTATAATTAAATTCCATTTGCCATACTTGTACAAAAACCCTATCCGGAATAACGCACTCTATCTGAAAATCTTTTCTCTCTGCTCCTATCCTTAGTGAGCGAAAATCCTTATTGAGTAATTGTCCAATAACTTCCGTTCCTTCTTCTATTGCAACGATTGAAGCCAAAGAGTGTATCTTTTTGTATTGAATAAGAGGATAAGAATAATTATATACTTTGTCTGCTATATGGTTATGAAAAAGAATATCACTCTGCTGTTTCATAACCGACAAAATAGCACCACGAAACAATGGTATCTCATCATTTCGTATTTTAGTAGAAAAAATTATTCTCAAAGTTTTTATATATTTCCCTTTTTCCATATATCTTACAAAAATTCTAATTTAGTAAATAAAGCACAAGAGCAGAATACTCTTAAAAAAGTATCCTGCTCTTATTGTATAGTAATTTAATGTAAACAGAAGAAATCCTAATACCCGTACCCCCCCCCTACTATCTATATTTTCAATTATAGAAGAGCTGTTTAATATATTAGTAGTATTACAGTTGGTACACATATTCATAATCAACACATTTAATTTCTGCAAAATTATAAAAATAAACAATTACAAACAAATTATTTCCCTAAAAAACGTATTTTCTCTCCCAAAATAATTCTAATGAAATAATAAAATCATCACCAATAATTTATCTTTTAATGTTTTACAAAAATCATTAACAAATTCTATAATTCTCACCCTTTTCTTCTTAAAATATTCTATTTTGTCATTATTCATTCACAGTCTTAATCCTTGTTTTAATGGAATATACTCTATGAGAATGTCTTTGTCTTTGTCTTTGTCTTTGTCATTTTTCTTTTAATTTTTTAATGTTATTACTTATTATTAATTTTCACATTGCAGAATTACAAAAAATTTTTAATATAAGAACTTTTTTATTAATTTTTTTTATTTTCTGAAGCTTACTGAGAGCCTTTGTGTTGTATAGCATATCTCTTTAGTTTGTTTATATCTCCTATTAGATCTTCTCCTAAATCAAATTCATCAAAGCCATAGTATCCAGGCTCTCTATCTTCTCTCCTTACTCTGTAGTAATTACCATCTATATGCTCTATCTCCCAAAATTCGGGATCTTCTGCATAATATATAACTTGCAAAGAAGGTTTTTCTTGTGTAGAATTGATATCGAATAGTGTCACCTTTTCTTCGGGGGACCCTACTTCTATATTACATATATTATCCATAGGTTGATGGTTAGGAATAATCTCTTTCTTAGAATCTTGGTAAGAAGATATTCCTATACCTATTATTACTACTAAAGCAATACCTATCAAAAAACCTGATTGTACATAATCTGGTTTCCTCTTATTATCAGAAGCTGTATCTTGCATATTTAACTCCTCTCTTTATTAAATTTACTTGAACCCATCCTCCTAATGAGTTAGATTTTCTATTCTTAATCCTTGTTTTAATGGAATATACTCTATGAGCAGTAATTTGTATACGGGTAAAAATCCCGATAGATTGTCTTAATCCTTGTTTTAATGGAATATACTCTATGAGCATTATCATTATTATTAGAGAAGTATCATAACTCAGTCTTAATCCTTGTTTTAATGGAATATACTCTATGAGAATGAATAAAAATGAATTTGATAAGTAACGCATTCGTCTTAATCCTTGTTTTAATGGAATATACTCTATGAGCTATAGAAGAATGGGGTGAGGAAAAAATACCATTATTGTCTTAATACTTGTTTTAATGGAATATACTCTATGAGAACGTTAAAGAATTAAAGGAAAAAACCAACGCTGTTAAGTCTTAATCCTTGTTTTAATGGAATATACTCTATGAGTCTAAGAAAGAATTGTTTAAAAAAGAATTATTTCTTGTCTTAATCCTTGTTTTAATGGAATATACTCTATGAGTAATTAAAAACTAATATTTATGAACATACAAGAAATTGTCTTAATCCTTGTTTTAATGGAATATACTCTATGAGGATGATAATATAGTCTTCTACGAGGCAGAAGAGGATGTCTTAATCCTTGTTTTAATGGAATATACTCTATGAGATCTAAAGATTCAGTTTGGATATGTTAGGTTTCATAGTCTTAATCCTTGTTTTAATGGAATATACTCTATGAGAAGAAATGGAAAAGTTAACAGAGCTGTTTGCTCTTGTCTTAATCCTTGTTTTAATGGAATATACTCTATGAGATTTTAATGCTATATATAGTAGTGCTCTTTGTGAAGGTCTTAATCCTTGTTTTAATGGAATATACTCTATGAGCAGACGAGGCAGAAGAGGATGATAATATAGTCTTCTGTCTTAATCCTTGTTTTAATGGAATATACTCTATGAGATAATCAATAAAAATAAAAAAGAAATGGAAAATTTAAAGTCTTAATCCTTGTTTTAATGGAATATACTCTATGAGACGATGAAGGTAATATTGTTGCCCGTGCAATATTGTGTCTTAATCCTTGTTTTAATGGAATATACTCTATGAGTAATCAATAAATAATCAATAAAAGAAATGAAAATAGGTCTTAATCCTTGTTTTAATGGAATATACTCTATGAGTAAATAAATAATAAAATGAAAAAGCTAAAAGAAAAGTGTCTTAATCCTTGTTTTAATGGAATATACTCTATGAGTCTCTGAGGGCAAATAAATCTCTTAAATCTCTTAAGTCTTAATCCTTGTTTTAATGAAATATACTCTATGAGCTGTAATGGAATATTTAAGGTTGTGTTTGGCGTCGGTCTTAATCCTTGTTTTAATGGAATATACTCTATGAGAAGTTTAGAGAAATGTTTGCTCTTGTAGAAGGGGTCTTAATCCTTGTTTTAATGGAATATACTCTATGAGAATAAAGATGAAAAGTATAGAATTAAAGAAATGACGTCTTAATCCTTGTTTTAATGGAATATACTCTATGAGCTTGTTGCAATTTGACCCAAAGATAGAACAAGTTAAGGTCTTAATCCTTGTTTTAATGGAATATACTCTATGAGATTACCTAAACACACCATCAGATAGATGTGTTCTGTCTTAATCCTTGTTTTAATGGAATATACTCTATGAGACACTGCACAAAAACAAATTAACGAGGGAGATTCTAATGTCTTAATCCTTGTTTTAATGGAATATACTCTATGAGGCGTAGGAAAAATAAGTTTGTATTCGCTTTATTAAGAGAGTCTTAATCCTTGTTTTAATGGAATATACTCTATGAGAATATAGAGCTTCTGATACAGCACTATTCGAGGGCAGTCTTAATCCTTGTTTTAATGGAATATACTCTATGAGTATTATAAGAGTACAACTAAATAAGAAAAGAGATGAAAGTCTTAATCCTTGTTTTAATGGAATATACTCTATGAGGATATAGACACATTAACCGAGCATATCTATAATAACGTCTTAATCCTTGTTTTAATGGAATATACTCTATGAGGTCTGCAATAATCAATAAAAATGGGGAAAAAATGGGTCTTAATCCTTGTTTTAATGGAATATACTCTATGAGGAAAGACAAGAATTTTACAAACAAAGAAAAGATTAGTCTTAATCCTTGTTTTAATGGAATATACTCTATGAGAAAAAATGGAAAAAATGGAAAAAATTAGAGATTTATTGTCTTAATCCTTGTTTTAATGGAATATACTCTATGAGTTCGACTCCGTTACTGTCTGCAAATAAATAAAATAGTCTTAATCCTTGTTTTAATGGAATATACTCTATGAGTCCCTCCAAGAAGTTACCAATGTTGGTGCGATGAGTTGTCTTAATCCTTGTTTTAATGGAATATACTCTATGAGTGGGTTTAGAAATAATACATCAAAAAATAACTATAAAGTCTTAATCCTTGTTTTAATGGAATATACTCTATGAGATACAACACAAAAATTAACATAATTTATTAATTAAAGTCTTAATCCTTGTTTTAATGGAATATACTCTATGAGTGAAGGAGCTTCTTATAGAAGAAGTGAAGGCATGCTGTCTTAATCCTTGTTTTAATGGAATATACTCTATGAGGATGAATACAAGCCTTTAATTGAAGACTATATTAAAAGTCTTAATCCTTGTTTTAATGGAATATACTCTATGAGGATTGTTGCCTGGAAAAGACAAACGGTGAGATTTCGTGTCTTAATCCTTGTTTTAATGGAATATACTCTATGAGTTGAGTTAATACCCAAGGAAAGTATAGAACGCTTGTTGTCTTAATCCTTGTTTTAATGGAATATACTCTATGAGAATGGAATATTTAAAGGTTGTGTTTGGCGCCGATACCGTCTTAATCCTTGTTTTAATGGAATATACTCTATGAGTGGACACAGGTCGAGACAAAAGGCGGCTACTCTTTACAGTCTTAATCCTTGTTTTAATGGAATATACTCTATGAGAATCGGAAATGGTAGATAAAGAAGGTGCTTGTGCTGTCTTAATCCTTGTTTTAATGGAATATACTCTATGAGAGTAAAAAGAGATGAACACAGAAGTACAAAAAAACCAGTCTTAATCCTTGTTTTAATGGAATATACTCTATGAGCCCGAATAACTAAGCGTATCGATACTATCGCCGGTAGTCTTAATCCTTGTTTTAATGGAATATACTCTATGAGAGGAGGAAGTTTTTAGCGGTAATACTACTGAATGTTGGAGTCTTAATCCTTGTTTTAATGGAATATACTCTATGAGATGAACAGAAATATATACATAGCTGGCAAAATTGGTCTTAATCCTTGTTTTAATGGAATATACTCTATGAGAAAATTTAGCTTTATTTGCCCTCATAGACGGGCAGTCTTAATCCTTGTTTTAATGGAATATACTCTATGAGCAGATTATGAAAGTATCATACGAGAGAATTATGGGGTCTTAATCCTTGTTTTAATGGAATATACTCTATGAGCTCGCATATATCATTAGATACCTGCAAAGAAATCTTGTCTTAATCCTTGTTTTAATGGAATATACTCTATGAGTGTATTTAATTCTGACAGTGAAGTGTTCAAAAAAGTCTTAATCCTTGTTTTAATGGAATATACTCTATGAGCTGGTAAGCAGTTTAAATCTGATTTTGGCTTTTCTGTCTTAATCCTTGTTTTAATGGAATATACTCTATGAGGGTAGTGATCATTACTTTAACTTCAACTCTATTATAGTCTTAATCCTTGTTTTAATGGAATATACTCTATGAGACAGAAAAAATAAATTTGTATTTTCTTTATTAAGGGGTCTTAATCCTTGTTTTAATGGAATATACTCTATGAGTTGCCCTCAAAGAGGGGCACAGAAAAAATAAATTTGTCTTAATCCTTGTTTTAATGGAATATACTCTATGAGAAATTTAGAGTTATTTGCCCTCAAAGAGGGGCACAGTCTTAATCCTTGTTTTAATGGAATATACTCTATGAGGCCAAACGAGGGGTTTTATGTCCTCTGACACTGAAACAGTCTTAATCCTTGTTTTAATGGAATATACTCTATGAGAACACACAAAAGAAATGAAAGACAAGAATTTTTACAAGTCTTAATCCTTGTTTTAATGGAATATACTCTATGAGATTGCCCTCGATATACGTGCAGATAAAAACGTTACAGTCTTAATCCTTGTTTTAATGGAATATACTCTATGAGACAGTATTGGAGGGCATTACAAAGAGAGCAAGCAGTCTTAATCCTTGTTTTAATGGAATATACTCTATGAGTGAAAGAACTCCTTATAGAAGAAGTGAAGGCTTCCTGTCTTAATCCTTGTTTTAATGGAATATACTCTATGAGACTTTAGTTATTACCTTTATCCATCTCTTTCAACGGTCTTAATCCTTGTTTTAATGGAATATACTCTATGAGAGCCTTCTGATTGTAGTTGTACAGATGCTTTGAATATGTCTTAATCCTTGTTTTAATGGAATATACTCTATGAGAATACTGTGGTATGGTGTAAAATCACGCTTAGAGAGTCTTAATCCTTGTTTTAATGGAATATACTCTATGAGGCCATTTGAAAACTTAACAGAAACAGAGCGTGATAAGTCTTAATCCTTGTTTTAATGGAATATACTCTATGAGAGTAAAAATAATTAAAGTACTATATTTCAAATAACTAAAGTAGTATTTTTTGATACGAAAAGCAAAAATTCTACAAAAAAAGTACATTCTACCCTCCCTATAGGCGTTGCAAAAATACAAAAAAATTATTAAATAGAGAATAACAGAAAACAAAAAAATAAAAATTTACGAGTTAATGAATAAGATTACGTATCTATAAATAAAATTACAAAAAATCAATCTACCATTTAATTAATAATAGAAATCAGCCTATAATTTTTAACACCGAAATAACTTCAAAAATGAATAATAAGAGAAATAGAACATCTTAAAGAAAATAAAATTCAAATAGTATCGCATTTTATTTTAATAAGTACTGATTTTATTTTAATA